>NZ_JAFEUC010000042.1:0-1143 GCF_016901255.1 Micromonospora humida | reverse complement strand
GGCGGGTTCGACCGGTCTGTGCAAGTGATCGTTGATCACGGTATGGATCGGTCGAAGGAGTGGGGATGGCGCGGGCGCATGTGTTGACAGCGGGTCATCGGCAGGTGATTGAGCATCTGTGGGGTCAGGGATCGACGTTGACGCAGATCGCGGCGGTGGTCGGTGTGGGGTTGTCGTCGGTGTGGCGGGAGGTGGAGCGGGGCAACTCTTCGCGGCACGGGGTGAAGAATCCTCTCGGTCCGGTGCGTGGTGGGTTGTATCGGTGGGGGTATCAGGCGGACTGGGCGCAGCGTAGGGCCAACGCGCGGCGGCGTAGGCCCAAGGCGCGGGTGTTGAGTCAGCCGGGGCCGTTGCAGACCACGGTGGTGCAATGGCTGGGTGAACGGTGGTCGCCGCGGCAGATCGTCGGGCGGCTGCGGCGTGAGTTTCCTGACCGGCCGGAGATGCGGGTGTCGCACGAGACGATCTATCAGTCGATCTATCTGCGGGCGCGGGGCAGCCTGCGGGAACTGGTCGATGACGCGCTGCGCAGCGGACGTCAGCAGCGCCGTTCGCAGTCCCGCGCCGCGCAGGCCGCCCGCCGGGCGATCCGGGGCCGGCCCTGGGTCACCGAGGATGTCCACATCAGCGCCCGACCCGCCGAGGTCCAGGACCGGGCGGTGCCGGGACACTGGGAAGGCGACCTGGTCATCGGCCGTAACGGTGCCTCAGCGATCGTCACCCTGGTCGAACGCACGACCCGCTACGTGCTGCTCGGCGCGCTACCCACCGACCGCACCAGCCCCGAGGTCCTGGCCGTGGTCCGCGCCCAACTGGCCCGACTTCCCCGCCACCTGGCCCGCTCCCTGACCTGGGACCAAGGCACCGAACTCGCCGCACACCGCCACTTCACCCTGACCACCGGCTGCCGCGTCTACCTGTGCGACCCCCACAGCCCATGGCAACGCGGCAGCAACGAGAACACCAACGGACTCCTACGCCAGTACTACCCCAAAGGCACGACCGACTTCCGCACCATCACCCAAAACGACCTCGACACCGTCGCGATCCAACTCAACGGCCGCCCCCGACAGACCCTCGGATGGGACACTCCCGCCGAAGCCCTTGATCGACTACTACTTGCACCGACCCCATGAAACCGCC
>NZ_JAFEUC010000041.1:0-1194 GCF_016901255.1 Micromonospora humida | reverse complement strand
CTCGTGTTTTGACCGTTGTGTGGGCAGGGTGGTCTGGCGGTGTGGTGTGGGTGTTCGTGGTGGTGTGGGGGTGGGGTGTTATTTGCCCTTGTGGATGGCGTTGCGGCGGATGACGGGGTAGCGGGTTCGGCGTTTGCGGCGTTTTCCGGCGGGGCGTCCGGGTCCGGGGTGTCCGGGTTTCGGGTGGCCTGGTGGTTGCCAGGCGTTGCGTAGAGCGGGTGAAACCTGTCGGCGGGTCTGGCCGGGGGTGGGGGTTGTTGTGGTGGTGGTGGGTTCCCAGGGCAGCCGGTGGTGGGTGAGGTGGGTGCGGGTGCAGAACAGGTGGAGGTAGGCGTAGGCGTGTAGGCGGAGCCAGGTGGTCAGGGTGTCGGGTTGGCGGGGGTGGAAGTCCGGGGCGTGGGCGGTGGTCTTCAGGTAGCGGAAGTAGTGCTCGATGTCGTAGCGGGTCAGGTAGGTCATGACCAGGGTGAGTAGGTCGTGGCGGGTGCCGGAGTACCAGAGTGCGAGGTCGCCGGCGCGGCGGCTGGGGCGTAGGTGCTGGACCCGGGCGAGGAGCACGGTGCCTTCCACGATCGGGAGGGTGGTCTGGTCGGTGAATCCGCGGCTGGCGCGGGTGAGTTTGGGGTGGACGTGGTGCCAGGCCCGGACGGTGACGGTGCCGTAGATGTCGAGTGGTCCGCTGACACCGGCGTCCGGGGTCAGGTCGGGTTCGCGCAGGGTCAGCCGGAATCCGTGTCGGCGGGGCCGGCCTCCGAGTGGGTGGGCGGCCCGGTGTTCGGGTCTGGTCCACATGGTCTGCGAGGTCGCGAGTCTGACCAGGACGTCCGCGGGAATCCTGCGTTCGCGGATCAGGTGGGTGATCCGGGCCGCGGGGTAGCCGGAATCGAGGAGGAACAGCGACGGGTCGCCCGGGCGGGCGCCGTCGGCTGCGCAGATCTGTGCGATGTGGCTGACGGTGACCTCGACCAGGTCGTCGTCGGAGGTGATGCGGTCGGCCAGGACCGGCACGACCCACGAGTCCGGGGTCAGCGTCAACCGGACGACGTGCTGATACCGCCACCCGGTCTTGATCAGCGCCGCGCCACGCGGGCCGCCCGGGGTGTACTGCGGTTGCCGGTCCGGGCTGGTGGCTGCGTTCGGCCGGGGCCACGCGGTGGTATCGACGGCATACACCCGCGGCAGACCGGACCGAGC
>NZ_JAFEUC010000040.1:0-1545 GCF_016901255.1 Micromonospora humida | reverse complement strand
TCCTCATCGAGAACCCTGCCCATTGATGATCTTTGTGTGAGAACTCAGATCATGGACAGGGTTCTCCCTGTTCCGCTAGACCTCGACCACCACAAATCCCCACGATGGTCAAAACACGAGCGGTGCCCGTCGGACCTTGCGGTCCGGCGGGCACCGACCGTTGCCGGTACGCCGCCGAGGGCCCCCGGGCGCGGATCGTCACCCCCGTCCGGTTCACTGGGCGGGTGGACGAGGTGATCTGGAACGCGGCCCGCGCCGCCCGCGCCTGGCTGGACGCCACCAACGGCACCGACCAGACCGAGCTGACCTGCCGCATCCTCAAGCTCAGCGAGGAGGCCGGGGAGGCGGCCGGCGCCTGGATCGGCGTGCTCGGCCAGAACCCCCGCAAGGGGGTCACCCACACCCGTGCGGAGGTGGCCGCCGAACTGGCTGACGTGGTCTTCACCGCCCTGGTCGCCATCGAGAGTTTGGGCCTGGACGCCCGGTCGGTGGTGACCGCCTGCGCCGCGAAGGTCGAGTCCCGGATCACCCCGTGATGACCCGGCCGTCCCGGGTGGGCGGTACGGCCCGCGGTGCCGGTGCGACGGTTGTCCGGTATCGCCCGGTCCGACCCCGGTCGCCGTGACCGGCGGCACCCCCGGGCCGGAATCCCCACCCCGCCCCCGGCGTTACACCCTCTGTACGACCGCAGCAGCACCCCCGGGCCGTCCGACGCCCCGGCCGCCGACGGAATGACCCGGCACCGACGGTCGTTACACCCTCTGTACGACCGCAGCAGCACCCCGGCCGACCCCGCACCCCCTGCGGGAATGACCCCGGACCCCCGGTCGTTACACCTGACCCCGGCACGAGCGGCCACCGCCCCACGCGGCAGGCCCCGGCCGGAAACCCCCCACAGACTTCCCCCGTATGAGCGCCCCCGACGTGGTGCCCACGCCCCTACGCTGCCCGACCCCCACGGGCACACCCAGCCCTCCACGGGCCGGACGGGGCGTCTACCCCCGAAGGAGCTTCCCCATGAACACCACCATCCTGCGTAAGAGCATCCTCGGCATCGCCGGTCTCGCCGTCGCCGGTGGCCTGGCCGCCGGCCCGCTCAACCACGACACCCCCACCATCGACACCCGCCCCGTCGCCACCGTCCAGGCCGACAAGCCGGCCGTGGACACCGACAAGCTGATCCCGCACGGCGTGCAGGGCACCCAGTCCCGCATCGACCTCAACGACGAGCAGACCGGCAACGCCAAGGCGATCATCGCCGCCACCAAGAAGGCCGGCATGGACGAACGCGCCGCCGTCGTCTCCATCGCCACCAGCCTGCAGGAGTCGAAGCTGGAGAACCTCGGCCACCTCGGCGACCGCAACGACCACGACTCGCAGGGCCTGTTCCAGCAGCGCCCGTCGTCCGGCTGGGGCACCGTCGAGCAGATCACCGACCCCGAGTACGCCACCCTGGCGTTCCTCAAGGGCCTCAAGCAGGTCGACGGCTGGCAGGACATGCCCCTGACCAAGGCCGCCCAGACCGTCCAGGTCTCGGCCTACCCC
>NZ_JAFEUC010000004.1:0-481601 GCF_016901255.1 Micromonospora humida | reverse complement strand
CCCACAGATGCTCAATCACCTGCCGATGACCCGCTGTCAACACATGCGCCCGCGCCATCCCCACTCCTTCGACCGATCCATACCGTGATCAACGATCACTTGCACAGACCGGTCGAACCCGCCGGCCGGGATCTGACGCAAACCTCTTGATCATCGGGGTCGGGTGGTGGACGGAGCGACCGAGCGTAGGCACGGGGCTGTGGGAAAGGGCAGCGTCGATCACACTTTCGGGGGTCCCGTCCGCCCGACACCCCGGAGACGACATGCAGCCCTTGTACGAGGAGCGGACCACGCGACGTCGTCCCGGGTGGATGTGGGCCGGGGCTGCTGCTGGGCTGCTGCTCGCAGGGGGAATGTTCGTGGGCAACAGCACCAGGGCCCGAACCCCGGTCGCGGCGAACCGGCCGCCGGGGGAGACGTTCGTGGCCTCGGGCACGGTGCTGCTCGGCGACAGGGGGTCCTTCGTCACCGACGGTCATGGTGGCTGCTCCGGGACGGGCGGCCACGCCGACGTCCAAGAGGGTGCCCAGGTGGTCATCTTCGCCGGCCTCGGATTCGCCGGTGGACGGTTGACCGACGCCCGTGCACTCGCCGACGGCACCTGCCAGTTCCGGTTCTCGGTGTCGGGAATTCCGGCCCGCCAGGACAGCTACCTGCTGATGGTCGCCGACCGGGATTCCCGGCAGTACGTCGAGCAGGAACTGAAGAGCGCCCTACTGGCCCTGCGGGTCGACTGACCGCCGGCCCGTCGCGCGACCCGGTCAGCGGATCATCTTCGCCGCCCGGGTCGACGCCGCCGGGCGATCCGGCAGGCGGGACCGCTCCTCGTCAGAGCAGCCCGAGGCTGACGGCGAGCGGGGTGATCGTGGTGGGAGCACGCGGGTCGCGGGCGAGTTGATCGACCACCTTCCGTACCACGGGCCGGTGCCGGACCTCGGCGGGCGCGACACGGTCGGCGCGGATCAGTGCCCGCGCCGCGCCGACCGGATCGCCGGTCAGCAGGTACCCGCGCGCCGCGTCGACCAGGTGGGCGGCCCGGTGCTCGACCGGCAGCCAGCGCCACCCGTCCCACCCGATCACCTCCTCGTGCCGGGCGACCGCCTGCGGGCCGTCGCCCAGTTCCACGGCGGCGGTGACCCGTCCCGCCTCGACGGCCGCCGGCCCGAACCCCGTCCGGTGATGGTCGTGACCGTCGCCGACCTGGGCGGCCATCTCGGTGGCCTCGTCCAACAGGTCGTCGGCCGCCCAATCGTCCCCCGTCCGTGCCGCGATCAATGCAGCCTGCACCCGTAGCGATCCGCACAACGACCACTCCTGCGGCGTACCACGGTTGGGATCGACCGGGGCGATCTGGTACGCGGCGGCCAGCATCACCGACCGCGCCCGCGCCACCGTCCGCAGCACCTGACCGAGTTGCACCGCCGCGCCCGCCAGCAACACCCGGTCACCGGTGGCGGCGGACATCGCCCGATCGGCGGCCAACCAGGCAAGGCTTCGCTCGTCCAGCTTCACCAGCAGCGCCGCCGTCACCCGGTACGCCTGCACCACCGCCACCCGGTACGCCTCCGGGTCCCGCACGTGGGCACGATGCACCTCGGTCAACAGTCCGGGCAGCAACTCCACCAGGCGCGGATACCGGGCCTGCTGGTACGCCGCCCACGCGTGCCCCAACGCCCGCGCCAGTCGATCCGTCGACATCACTTCCCGGCCCGCCGCCCGGCCAAGAACCATCTCGTACGTCGACAGCGCCGCTCTGATCCGGGCGACGCCCGTATCGCGTGCGGCCACCTCGGCGGGTTGGGCGTCCCGACCGAGCAACATCGCGGTGTCGACCCGCAGTACCGCCGCGACCTCGCGGATGGTCGACACCCGTTCCAGTGGGCGGATGCCACGCTCGACCTTGTCCACCCAGCTCTTCGACTTGCCGAGCCGATCGGCGAAGGACTGCTGCGACAGCTTCCGCCGCACCCGCAGGTACGCGACCCGCCGACCGATCGGCACCGCGTCACCGCTCACCGCGCCACCGCCGATCCGGCACCGCCCGGGTCGTTTCCTCCACGGGTATCCGCTCCGCCTCGGCCTGCGCCAGAATCCGCTGCCGGGCCGCCTCCCGCTCGGCGGCGTCGATCTGCTCACCCCGGCTCGTCGCCTTGACGTTCCACCGCCACCTCCGTCGACAACGCGGCGGCAGATCCAGCCACCGCATGCTACACAGATTTGACGCTGGAATGTCGCCGCGCACGACGGCATAGCGAATGACAAAAAGGTCATCCTGCGGACGACATTTGGGCGACATGACGGTACCCTGACGGCATGGCCGCCCCCAACCTCGCACTGCGCGCCGTCCGGACCAGGATGCGCTTGAGCCAGGACGATTTCGCCCGTGCGCTGCAGGCCGCCGGCCACCGTGCCGGCGAACCCAACGACGCCAACAAGCGGCTCGTCCAACGTTGGGAGTCCGGGATGACCGCCGCCCCTCGGCCCGTGTACGCCCGTGCGTTGGAGGTCGTCACCGGTCTGCCCATCACACTGCTCGGCTTCGCCACGTCCCCTGACGGCGACGCGGTCGACGACCAGCACGGCGGCGACGGTGTCACCTCGCCCATGTCCGACCTGGCCACCCCGACGCCCAGATCAGCCGCCGCGCACGGGTCACACGAGGGGGTGTGGCTCAGCCGCTATCAATACCACTCCAGCAGTCGCGGCGAATCCTTCGCCGGGCAGCACTTCGTGGTGGTGCTCCAGCACGGCGACCGGTTGACCGTGCGCAGCCTGCCCGGCTCGGCGGCATCGTCGCTGTCGCTGGATCTCAGCGTGGACGGTGCCGTCGTCACCGGGACCTGGGTGGAGCAGACCGACCCCGCCGGCCACTACCGGGGAGCCCGCTACCACGGCGCCATCCAACTGCTGGTGGAGCCGACCGGTCGACGGATGGCCGGGAAGTGGGTCGGGTTCGGCAAGGACATGGACGTCAACACCGGCCCCTGGGAGCTTACCTTCCAGGACGCCTCGACCTCCAAGGCGACGCTCGACCGCTACAACACCCCGCCCGGGTAGGCACCAGGGTCCAACTCGCGGCGCAGCTCGGTCAGCGGAACGGGCGTGTCGCCCTCGTCGATGCGGGCCAGGGCCTCCCGGGCGGCAGCGACGTCGGCGGCATCCTCGGCGCGTTCGATCGCCTCGGCCAGCTCGGCGGGGACGATGGCGGCCAGTCGCTGCCCACGCCGGGTGACAGAGGTGATCCGCCCGGCGTAGTGGGCGCGGGAGACGACGTCCGCAAGACTGTCGCGGGCATCGGAGATCGGCAGTTCGGCGGCGGGCTCGCTCATGTCACCAATTGTCCAACAGAGCCGACGGGCTCCCTCCCGATCGGCGTCGGGAGGGAGCCCGGTTCCGGCTCAGCGTGCGGTCACTGCTTGACGTGGGCGTTGACGAACGAGGGGTAGCCGAAGACGCTGGAGATGAACACCCCGCCCACCTTCGAGCCGTGCACCGTGTAGGCCACGTCCACGAAGAGCGGCACCACCGGGGCGTACTCGGTCATGATCCGCCGGTCGAGCTTGCCCCACTCGGGCCCCTGGTCGGCCGGGGGCATGGCCTGGATGCGGTCGATCTCGGCGTTGACCGCCGGATCGTTGAAGTACGCCTGGTTGCTGTTGCCCTCGGCCCTGATCGTGCGGCCGTCGTAGAGCACCGGCAGGATCGACGCGCCGCTGGGCCAGTCGGCGGCCCAGTTGCCGATGTAGAGGTCCCACGGGTTGTTCTTCTTCTTGATCTCGTCGAGTTTCGCGTCGTCCGGGATGTTCCGCAGCGTGATCCTGAATCCGGCACGTTCCAGGTTGGCCTTGAGCTGGGTGCCCATCTGCTGCTCGGTGGTGTTGTCGGCCACCCCGAGAACCAGCTCCGGGGTCTTGCCGGCGAGCAGCTCCTTGGCCTTGTCGACGTCGCCGTTGGCACCGGCCGGGTAGGCGTCGTACGCCTGGTAGCCGATGGTGGACGGCGGCATCAGGGTGGTCATCGGCTGGGCGACGGTCTGCCCGCCGAGCGCCTTGACCAGGCCGTCGCGGTCGATGGCGTAGTTGAGCGCCCGGCGGACGGCGAGGTCGGTGACCCGCTGGTTGTTGATGACGAGCTGGTTGGCGCTCGGCGTCGGCGACAGGACGCTGCGCGACTTGAGACCCCGGTCCTGGGCGACCCGGGCGACCAGCGAGGCGGGCACGTAGTTCCAGGCCAGCGCGCTCTGGTCGGTGCCGTTGTCGGCGATCACCCGGTTGACGGCCGCGTCGGCGGTCGGCCCGAAGGTCCAGACGAACTGGTCCGGGTACTGGTGGCGGACCGGGTCGGTGGCGGCGTCCCAGTGCGGGTTACGGTCCAGGGTGAGCTGCACCCCGGCCTGGTTCTTGGCGATCTTGTACGGCCCGGAGGAGAACGGTCGCTGGTCCAGGTTGACGCCGGTGTCCTGGTCCGGCCGCAGCGGCGCGGTGGTCGGCAGCGAGACCGCGAACGGCAGGTCGCAGCGGGGCTTGGCGAACTCGAACCGCAGCGTCTTCGCATCCGGGGTGGTCAGCCCCGGCGGCAGCGAGGTCTTGTTCTTCCGGAAGTCCCACTTCGTGTCGTACTGCGGGGTGTCGGCGAGCCACTCCTGGAGGTAGGTGGGGCCGCCGGTCAGGTCGGGGTCGAAGGAGCGGGCGATGCCGTACGCGATCTCCCGGGACGTGATCGGGCTGCCGTCCTCGAACTTCACCCCGTCCTTGACGGTGAACTCCCAGACCCGGCAGTCGCTGTTCACGTTGTTGCCCGGGTTCTGCGCCAGGTCACCGACCAGGACCAGGCCACCGTTGCCGTCGTCCTTCCAGGTGGTCAGGTAGCGGGCGAACAGCGGGTTGGCCATCAGGCCGGCGAACGAGTACGTCCGCTGCGGGTCCAGGTGGGAGATGGGGGTCTCCCGGATGATGGTGAAGGTGCCACCCCGGGTCGCCCCGTCGACCTCGGCGGCGGGGCCCTGGGAGTCCTTCGGGTCGGTGGCGATCACCCCGGTCTGCTGCCGGTCGGTGTCCACGGTGGTGCCCTCGCCCGTGTTCTCCGAGCAGGCCCCCAACGCCACCACCAGGGCGATCGCCCCGCCGACGGCGGCTGCTGCGCGTGGTCGCATCTCCTACCTCCTCCACCCGTTCGGCGGCGGAGGTGGCCGCCGACGTCCGGGATCGTCAAGAAGAAAAACTTCGGACTGTTTAGCAGATGCCGGTAACTTCCACCGCCCGACGGGCCGGTCAGCGCAACCGCACCCGGGGGTCGATCGCCGCGTACAGCAGGTCCACCAGCACGTTCGCCAGCACCACGAAGACCGCCGCGATCAGCACGGTCGCCATGATGGTGGGCAGGTCACCGGCGCGCACCGCGTCGACCGCCGTACGCCCCATGCCGCCCAGGCCGAAGGTCGTCTCGGTGATCACCGTGCCGCCGAGCGCACCGCCGACGTCCAGGCCGGCGATGGTCACCACCGGCGTGATCGCCGCGCGCAGCGCGTGCCGCCCGTACACGGTGCGTCTGGCCAGGCCCTTGGCCCGCGCGGTGCGGACGAAGTCCTCCGACAGCGTCTCCAGCATCTGCGCCCGGGACAGCCGGGCGTAGATCGCGGAGAACAGGAACGCCAGCGCCAGCCAGGCCAGCACCAGCCCGCCGGCCCACCGCAGCGGGTCGTCGGACAACGGCGTGTAGCTCGGCACCGGCAGCCAGTGCAGCGTGTAGACGAACACCAGCAGCAGCACCGCCCCCACGAAGTAGAGCTGCAACGACGCCCCGGCCAGCGAGAAGCCGATCGCCGCCCGGTCCAGCCAGGTGCCCCGGCGCAGCGCCGAGACCATGCCCAGACCCACCCCGAGCAGCAGCCACAGCACCGCCGCCGGGACGACGATGCTCAACGTCACCGGCAGCACCCGGGCGATGGTGTCGCTGACCGCCTCGTTGGACACGTACGACCAGCCCAGGCAGGGTGCGTCGCACCGGCCGCCCTGGGCGCTGCCGAGATCCCGGCCGGTCACGATGCCCTTCATGTAGCCGGCGTACTGGCTGATCAGCGGGTCGCGCAGGCCCAGTTCCTGACGGACCCGCTCCAGCCGTTCCGGGTTGCAGTTCTTGGGGCACATGCCGGTGACCGGGTCCCGGGGCAGGGCGAAGAACATCAGGAAGCTGAGCACGCTGACCGCGAAGAGCGTCAACGCCGCCGAGAAGAGCCGCTTGACCAGGAACCGCGCCATCGCCGGGCCCTCCTACCGGGACGACTTCGGGTCGAGCGCGTCGCGCAGCGCGTCGCCGAAGAGGTTGAAGGCGAACACGAGCGCGAAGATCGTGATGCCGGGGAAGAAGACGTACGCCGGATCGGTCTGGAGGTAGTCCAGGCTGCGGTAGATCATCCGGCCGAAGCTGGGGGTGGCGTCGGTCAGCCCGACGCCGATGAACGACAGCGCCGCCTCGCTGGTGATGTACGCCGGCACCGCCAGCGAGAAGGACACCAGGATCGGCGCCCAGAGGTTCGGCAGCAGTTGCCGGAACAGCATGTGCCCCAGTCCCGCGCCGCTGGCCCGCGCCGCCTCCACGAACTCCCGCTCACGCAGCGCGATCACCTGCCCGCGCACCAGCCGGGCGGTGCCCGTCCAGCCGAACAGCGCGAAGATGGCGATCAGCACCCCGATCTGGAAGGCGGCCGGCACCTCCTCCCGCTGGCCGTAGAAGCGCAGCGCGATGGTCGGCGTCAACGCCAACGCGATGATCAGGAACGGCATCGCCAGGGTCAGGTCGGTGACCCAGTTGACCACCGCGTCCAGCCAGCCGCCCAGGTAGCCGGCGACGGTGCCCAGCACGACACCGATCGCCGCCGTGGTCACCGCCGCCGCCACGGCGATGAACAGCGAGGTACGCAGCCCGTGCACCAGCCGGATGAAGATGTCCCGGCCCAGCCCCGGTTCCAGCCCGAACCAGTGTTCCCCGGTCACCCCGCCGGCGTAGCCGAGCGGCATCCCGAACCCGTCCAGCCGGGACTGGAACTGCTCCCGGGGACCGGTCCCGTACGCCCACTCGATCAGCGGCACGGCGAGCGCCACCAGCACGAAGAACACCAGCATCCCGCCGCTGACCAGCCCGGTCCGGTCCCGCCGCAGCCGGGCCCAGGCGAGTTGGCCGGGCGAGCGCCCGACGAACCCGGAACCGGGCGGGTCGCCACCCGTCGCGGTCTCGGCCTCGACCAGCGTCGCCGGGTCGACCGGGGACACGCTCATGTCGCCACCTCCTCGGTGCCGCCGCCGACCCGATCCGCGCCGGCAGCCGCCACGGCACCGCCCGGCCCGGCCGGCGGCGGGCCGGTCTCCGGGAAGTGGCATGCGGTGGCGTGCCGGCCGCCGCCGTCGTCGTCGACCACCAGCGCCGGCTCCTCACGGGCGCAGACGTCCCGCGCCCGGGGACACCGGGTCCGGAACCGGCAGCCCGACGGCGGGTCCAGCGGCGTGGGCACGTCCCCGGTCAGCCTGATCCGCCCCGCCCCACCCGGCGCGCTCACCTCCGGGACCGCCGACAGCAGCGCCCGGGTGTACGGGTGCCGGGGAGACCGGTAGATGTCGTCCCGGTCGCCGATCTCCACGATCCGGCCCAGGTACATGACCGCGACCCGCTGGCAGAAGTGCCGCACCACGGCCAGGTCGTGCGCGATGAACACGAACGCCAGGCCGAGGTCGCGTTGCAGGTCCCGCAGCAGGTTCACCACCTGCGCCTGGATCGAGACGTCGAGGGCGGAGACCGGCTCGTCCGCGACGATCAGCTTCGGCCGCAGGGCCAGCGCGCGGGCGATCCCGACCCGCTGCCGCTGCCCGCCGGAGAACTCGTGCGGGTAGCGGTTGTAGTGCTCCGGGTTCAGCCCGACCAGCTCCAGCAGCTCCCGGACCCGCGCCTTCACCCCGCCGGGCGGGTCGATCCCGTTGACCTGCAACGGCATCGCCACGATCCGCCCGACGGTGTGCCGGGGGTTCAGCGAGGCGTACGGGTCCTGGAAGATGATCTGCAGGTCCTGCCGTAGTGGACGCAGCTCACGCCGACGGGCGTGGGTGATGTCCCGGCCGGCGAACTCGATCGTCCCGGCGGTCGGCTCCAGCAGCCGGACCAGCATCCGGCCGGTGGTGCTCTTGCCGCAGCCGGACTCCCCCACCAGGCCCAACGTCTCGCCGGGCCGCACGTCGAAGTCAAGCCCGTCCACGGCCCGCACCAGCCCCCGCGACCGCAGGCCGGTGCGGACCGGGAAGTGCTTGGTCAACCCCCGCACCCGCAACAACGGCTCGCCCGCGTTCACGGCAGCCGCCTCTCGTCCGCGACTGCGGGACTCCGCTGCGCTACGTTCCTCGCGCTCATGGCAGCCGCCTCTTGCCCGCGACTGCGGGACTCCGCTGCGCTACGTTCCTCGCGCTCATGGCAGCCGCCTCTCGCTCAGGGAGCCGGCGGCCAGGCGGGTGCGGTCGTCGGCGGGCAGGTGGCAGGCGACCAGGTGGCCGTCCGCGCCGGCCGGGACGAGCTGCGGCACCTCGGCGCGGGAGCGGTCGTCGGCGTACCGGCAGCGGGGGTGGAACGCGCAGCCGGCCGGCAGGTCGATCAGGGAGGGCGGGTTGCCCGGGATGGGCACCAGGTCCGCGTCCGGGTCGCCGTGCAGCGACGGCACGCTGGAGAGCAACCCCCAGGTGTACGGGTGCTGCGGCCGGCGGAGCACCTGCGTCACGCTCCCCCGCTCGACCACCCGCCCGGCGTACATGACCAGCACGTCGTCGGCGACCTGGGCGACCACCCCCAGATCGTGGGTGATCAGCACGATCGCGGTGTGGAACTCGGCCTGGAGGTCGGCGAGCAGGTCGAGGATCTGGGCCTGCACCGTCACGTCCAGCGCGGTGGTCGGCTCGTCGGCGATGACCAGGGCCGGGTCGTTGACCAGCGCCATCGCGATCATCGCCCGTTGCCGCATCCCGCCGGAGAACTCGTGCGGGTACTGGTCGTAGCGGCGGGCCGGCTGCGGGATGCCCACCCGGTCGAGCATGTCCACGGCACGGGTCCGCGCCGCCCGCCGCCCCGCCCGGGGGTGGTGCACCCGGTACGCCTCGGCGATCTGCCGCCCCACGCTGTAGTAGGGGTGCAGCGCGGAGAGCGGGTCCTGGAAGATCATCGCCACGTCGCGGCCGCGCAGCCGGCGTACCCGGTCCTCGCCAAGGCCGACGAGTTGCCGTCCGCCGACGCTGATCGTGCCGGTGACGGTGCCGCGTCGGGGGTCGTGCAGGCCGAGCACGGCCAGCGCGGTGACGCTCTTGCCGGAGCCCGACTCGCCGACGATGCCGAGCGTCCGGCCGCGCGGCACGGCGAAGGACACCCCGTCGACCGCGCGCACCACGCCGTCGGCCGTGTCGAACCGCACCCGCAGGTCGTCCACCCGCAGGTACGGGTCGTCGCCACCGCGCGGCTCCGGCACGGCCGGGCCGGCGTCCGGCGGGCCGGGCGGCGCTGCTTGCGGACTGTCCACGACCGCCTCCCTCGGGTTGTAGGGAACCTACAACAAACAGACGAGGCTGAAAATAAGCTACGGACAGCGAGCTGGCGCCGGACCACAGCGTAGTCGCCACACGGTGCGGACGCCGTCCCATCGCACCCGGGGTGCGACCATGGGCGAGGTGCCCGGTGGAGGATGCCCGGCGACACGAGGTGGAGGTGACCGACCATGACCGCAGCGGTGTTCGGCCACGACGGACCGTGGACCGAAGAGGAGTACCTCTCCCTCGACGAGACATCTCAACGCGTCGAACTCTTCGACGGGAGCCTCCACGTGACCCCAGCCCCCACCCCCCGCCACCAGCGCATCTCGCGCAAACTAGGCAACATACTCGAACCGGCGGCCGAGCAGGCCGGTCTGGAACTGCTGGAGGCGGTGAACGTCCGGCTTCGCCCCGGCCGCATCCCCATCCCCGACCTCGTCATCACCGACCCCGTGAATCTGGACGAGCCGATGATCGAGGCGGACGAGGTGCACCTCGTCTGCGAGATCATCTCGCCGAGCAACGCGTCCACCGACAAGGTCCTCAAGATGCACTACTACGCGGCCGCCGGCATCGGGTGGTATCTGCTGGTGGAGCAGAAGACCGGCGCGCTACGCCTCTACCGTCGACGGGGACGCCACTACACGGAACACTCCGCCACCAAACGGGGCGAGGCCCTGCGCCTACTCGACCCGGTGCGGGCCACGATCCGGCCCGAGGATCTGGTGCCCTGACGGATGTCGGTGGACTGGCCTAGGGTCGGTCCATGACCGAGTTCGACGCGGCAGCCGCAGCCGTACAGGCCGCTCTCGACGCCGGTGCCCGGTATGCCGACGCCCGGGTGATGCACCGGCGCTACGAGTCGATGTCCGCGCGCAACGGCGCGATCGAGGAGCTGACCCAGGACGAGAGCCTCGGCCTGGGCGTACGCGCGCTGGTCGGGTCGGGGTGGGGCTTCCACGCCGTACCCGAGCTGTCCGACGCGGCGGCCCGCGCAGCCGGCCGGCGGGCCGCGGAGGTGGCCGCCGCGAGCGCCCGGGTTGCCGGCCCACCGATCACGCTGACCCCGGCCGAGCCGGTGGTGGCGAGCTGGTCCTCCGACTGCGCGGTCGATCCGCTCGGCGTGCCGCTGTCCGACAAGGGCGACCTGCTGGTCCGGGCCACCGAGGCGGCGCGCGGGCAGGGGGCCGACCTGGCCGAGGGGCTCTACCAGATCTGGGACACCCGCAAGTGGTTCGTCTCCAGCGAGGGACACCGCATCGACCAGCACATCCGCGAGTGCGGCGGCGGCATCTCGGCCACCTCGATCGGCGAGCACGAGACCCAGCGCCGCTCCTGGCCGAGCTACCGGGGCCAGTACGGCACCACCGGATGGGAGCTGGTCGAGTCGCTCGACCTGACCGCGCACGCCGCCCGGATCGCCGACGAGTCCCGGGCGCTGCTCACCGCCCCGCAGTGCCCGGCCGGCGAGACCGACCTGATCCTGGGCGACGAGCAGCTCGCGTTGCAGATCCACGAATCGGTCGGGCACGCCATCGAGCTGGACCGCATCCTCGGCTGGGAGGCCGCCTTCGCCGGCACCTCCTGGCTCGACCTGGCCCAGCTCGGGTCGCTGCGCTACGGCTCCGAGCTGATGAACGTCACCATCGACCCGACGATCCCCGGCGCGCTGGGCAGCTTCGGCTTCGACGACGAGGGCTCCCCGGCGGTCCGACGCGACGCGGTACGCGAGGGCCGCTGGGTCGGGGTGCTCGCCGGCCGGGATTCGGCCGCCGTCGCCGGCCTCGGTTACGGCGGCAGCGTACGCGCCGACGGCTGGGCCCGGCTGCCGATGGTGCGGATGACCAACGTGGGCCTGGAACCCGGTCCGCACACCCTCGACGAGATCATCGCGGCCACCGACGACGGGGTGCTGATGGACGTCAACCGGTCCTGGTCGATCGACGACCGACGGCTGAACTTCCAGTTCGGCTGCGAGATCGCCTGGGAGGTGCGCAACGGCCGGCGCGGCCGGATGCTGCGCAACCCCACCTACACCGGCATCGGTCCGCTGTTCTGGCGGTCGATGGACATGCTCTCCTCCGAGATCGTCCCGTGGGGCACCCCGAACTGCGGCAAGGGCCAGCCCGGCCAGATCGGGCACACCGGGCATCCGGCGGCGCCGGCCCGGTTCCGGGGCGTCCGGGTGGGGGTGCGGGCATGACCGGCCTGCGGGACCCCGGGGCGACCGAGCTGGACGTCGCCGCCCGGGTGGTGGAGCTGGTCCACGAGATGGCCGGCCCGGCCGCCGAGGCCGAGGTCACCGTCGTCCGGCACGATCTGGCGTTGACCCGGTTCGCCAACTCGTTCATCCACCAGAACGTCGCCGAGTCGCAGGTGACGGTCCGGCTGCGGGTGCACGTCGACGGTCGGACGGCCGCCGGGGGCGGCAGCCTGGTCGGCCCGGACGGGCTGCGGGCCCTGGTCGGGCGGACCCTCGCCGCGGCCCGGCTCTGCCCGCCCGACCCGGCCTGGCCGGGGCTGACCCCACCGTCGGCGGTGCGCTCCAACGGCCTGCTCGACGAGGCCACCGCCTACGCCGAGCCGGCGGCCCGCGCCGACCGCGTCCGGGCCTTCGTCGACGCGGTGGACGGGCTGGAGGCGGCCGGGTACTGCCGCACCTCCTACCGGTCGGCGGCGTTCGCCAACTCGGCCGGCCAGGCGGCGCAGGGGCGCACCACCGAGGCGGCGATGGACGGCATCGCCCGCACGGGCGGCGCGGACGGGGTGGCCCGGATCTGCGCCGGTCGCCTCGACGAGGTGGACGGCACGGTCCTGGGGGTCCGGGCGGCGGGGAAGGCACGGGCCGCCGCCGACCCGGTCGAGCTGCCCCCGGGCCGGTACGAGGTGGTCCTCGAACCGGCCGCGGTAGCCGACCTGTTGCAGAATCTCGCCTGGTACGGCTTCAACGGCAAGCGGCACGTCGAGGGCCAGTCGTTCGCCCGCCCCGGCACCGCCCAGTTCGATCCTGCGGTGACCCTCCTCGACGATCCGACGTACGGCGGGGCGATGCCGTTCGACCTGGAGGGCACGCCGCGTACGGCGCTGACCCTGGTCGAGGCGGGCACCACCCGCGCGGTGGCCCACGACCGGCGCAGCGCCGCCGGGGCGGGCACGTCGTCGACCGGCCACGGGGCGCCGGGCGGCGCCACCTTCGGCCCGATCCCCCGCAATCTCCGGATGCCCGGTGCACCGCAGGCGGCGGCCGACGGGGGTGCGGACGATGGCGCGGTGGGCCCGCAGGGCGGTGCGGTGGGCCCGGCGAGCGGCGGCGGCCCGGTCGCGGGGGCGGTGGCGGACGCGGACACCGCCGCGCTGGTCGCGCCGATGGCCCGGGGGCTGCTGGTCAGCGATTTCTGGTACACCCGGGTGCTCGATCCGAAGAGCCTGGTGATCACCGGGTTGACCCGCAACGGGGTGTGGCTGGTCGAGGACGGCGTGCCGGTGCGGGCGGTGCGGAACTTCCGGTTCACCGAGGCGTACCCCCGGGCGTTGGGGCCGGGGGCGGTGCTCGGCCTCGGCCGGCGGCCGGTCCGGCAGCCGGACCGGTTCGACGGCGGCTGGTGGGAGGGGCCGCCACTGCGGCTGGCCTCGTGGAACTTCACCGGCGGTGCGTCGGGCTGACCGGTGCCGCAGCGCCCGCGCGGCCGGCCCCGCAGCCGCCTGACGCCTACGGCACATTGATCATGGCTCGGGTCTTTCCAAGGTGCGGGACACACGGGACACTGCGTTGCGCGGCCCGATCGTGATGATCGGCGTAACGTGTGTCACTTAGCTGCGCCGATGTCCCGGCGCGGCTGCCTGCTTGCGCACCACGCGGCAGTGGACACGGTCCGGCCGGTCCACTGACCGGCACGGAACGTGAACCGCCGCCCGCGAGGGCCCGTCCCGTCAGGAAGACGACTCGAATGACATCAACGGCAACGAAGCCGCGGGGGGCGCGGGCGCGCGCCGCCATCGCGGCGAAGACGTTGCGGACCGACCGCTGGTGGTTCGCCCCCCTGATCACCGTCGTCGGGCTCAGTGCCTGGGTGGCGTACGCGACCGTCCGGGTGTTCATGCACAAGTGGTACTGGGTGGACCAGTACCACTACCTGACGCCGTTCTACTCCCCCTGTGTGACCGACCGGTGCGTCGAGGGCTCCTCGCACTTCGGCAGTTTCCTGCCCGGCTGGTGGATCATCCCGGACGCGGCGCTGACCCTGCCGTTCCTGCTGCTGTTCCGGTTGACCTGCTACTACTACCGCAAGGCGTACTACCGGTCGTTCTGGCTGTCGCCACCGGCCTGCGCGGTGCCGGACGGGCACAAGTCCTACTCCGGGGAGACCCGGTTCCCGCTGCTCGGGCAGAACCTGCACCGCTACTTCTTCTACGCCGCCGCGATCATCTCGCTGATCAACACCTGGGACGCGGTCCTCGCCTTCCACTCGCCGGAGGGCTTCGGCTTCGGGCTGGGCAACATCATCCTGCTGGGCAACGTGGTGATGCTGTGGGCGTACACCATCTCCTGCCACTCGTGCCGGCACATCATCGGCGGGCGGCTCAAGCACTTCTCCGCGCACCCGGTGCGGTACCGGGCCTGGACCTTCGTGTCCAAGCTGAACACCCGGCACATGCAGCTCGCCTGGATCACCCTCGGCACGCTGGCCTTCACCGACTTCTACGTGATGGCCATCGCCGCCGGCTGGTTCAGCGACCTGCGGTTCATCAACTAGAGGGCGCGGCGACATGACCACTACCACTCGCATCGAACGACACCACTACGACGTCGTCGTGATCGGGGCCGGCGGCGCCGGCCTGCGCGCGGCGATCGAGGCCCGGCTCGCCGGCAAGAAGACCGCGATCATCTCCAAGTCGCTCTTCGGCAAGGCGCACACCGTGATGGCCGAGGGCGGCGCGGCGGCCGCGATGGGGAACGTGAACAGCCGGGACAACTGGCAGGTGCACTTCCGCGACACCATGCGCGGCGGCAAGTTCCTCAACAACTTCCGGATGGCCGAGCTGCACGCGAAGGAGTCGCCGCAGCGGATCTGGGAGCTGGAGACGTACGGGGCGCTCTTCGACCGGACGAAGGACGGCAAGATCTCCCAGCGCAACTTCGGCGGGCATGAGTACCCCCGGCTGGCGCACGTCGGCGACCGGACCGGCCTGGAGCTGATCCGCACCCTCCAGCAGAAGATCGTCTCCCTCCAGCAGGAGGACAAGCGCGACCTCGGCGACTACGAGGCCCGGATCAAGGTCTTCTCCGAGACGACCATCACCGAGCTGCTGCTCGACGGCGACCGGGTGGCCGGGGCGTTCGGCTACTACCGGGAGTCCGGCGAGTTCATCCTCTTCGAGGCGCCGGCGGTGGTGCTGGCGACCGGCGGGGTCGGCCGGTCCTACAAGGTCACCTCGAACTCCTGGGAGTACACCGGGGACGGGCACGCGCTGGCGCTGCGCGCCGGGGCCACCCTGATCAACATGGAGTTCCTCCAGTTCCACCCGACCGGCATGGTCTGGCCGCCCTCGGTGAAGGGCATCCTGGTCACCGAGTCGGTCCGGGGTGACGGCGGCGTGCTGAAGAACTCCGACGGCAAGCGGTTCATGTTCGACTACGTCCCCGACGTCTTCCGCAAGCAGTACGCGGAGACCGAGGAGGAGGCGGACCGCTGGTACACCGACCCGGACAACAACCGGCGTCCGCCGGAGCTGCTGCCCCGCGACGAGGTCGCCCGCGCGATCAACAGCGAGGTCAAGGCCGGTCGGGGTACGCCGGCCGGCGGCGTCTACCTGGACATCGCCTCCCGGCGTTCGGCCGACGAGATCCGTCGCCGGCTGCCGTCGATGTACCACCAGTTCAAGGAGCTGGCCGACGTCGACATCACCGCCGAGCCGATGGAGGTCGGGCCGACCTGCCACTACGTGATGGGCGGCGTGGAGGTGGACCCGGACTCCGGGGCCGCGTACGGCACCGTGCAGGGGCTGTTCGCCGCCGGTGAGGTCTCCGGTGGCATGCACGGCTCCAACCGGTTGGGCGGCAACTCCCTGTCCGACCTGCTGGTCTTCGGCAAGCGGGCGGGCGGGCACGCGGCGTCGTACACCGATCAGTTGACCTCGCGCCCGAAGGTGCCGGTGAGCGCGGTGGAGACCGCCGTGGAGGCGGCGCTGGCGCCGTTGCAGCGGGACACCGGGGAGAGCCCCTACACCCTCCAGCAGGACCTCCAGGCGGTGATGGGGGATCTGGTCGGGATCATCCGCCGGGAGGGGGAGCTGGTCGACGCCCTGCGCCGGCTGGCCGAGCTGCGCGAGCGGGTGGCGAAGGTGAGCGCGGTCGGCGGCCGGCGCTACAACCCGGGCTGGCACCTGGCGCTGGATCTGCGCAACATGCTCGTCGTCTCGGAGTGCACCGCGAAGGCGGCGCTGGAGCGGCAGGAGTCGCGCGGCGGGCACACCCGGGAGGACTTCCCGACCATGGATCCGAGCTGGCGTCGGGTCAACCTGGTCTGCGCCCTGGACGGCGACACCGTCCGGCTGGAGCACAAGCCGCTGCCGAAGATGCGGGCCGAGCTGATCGGCCTCTTCGACCGTACCGAGCTGGCCAAGTACCTGACCGACGAGGAGCTGGCCGACTTCGACGCCGTCGGTGAGGAGGCGAACTGATGGGAAGCAAGAGGGATTTCCGCATCTGGCGGGGCGACGAGACCGGCGGTGACCTCCAGGACTACTCGGTCGAGGTGAACGAGGGCGAGGTCGTCCTCGACGTCATCCACCGGCTCCAGGCCACCGACGCGCCGGATCTGGCCTGCCGGTGGAACTGCAAGGCCGGCAAGTGCGGCTCCTGCTCGATGGAGATCAACGGCAAGCCCCGGCTGAGCTGCATGACGCGGATGTCGACGTTCGAGGAGTCCGAGACCGTCACGGTCACCCCGCTGCGCACCTTCCCGGTGATCCGGGACCTGGTCACGGACGTCTCGTTCAACTACGAGAAGGCCCGGGAGACGCCGGCCTTCGCCCCGCCGGCCGACCTGGCGCCGGGCGAGTACCGGATGCAGCAGGTCGACGTGGAACGCTCGCAGGAGTTCCGCAAGTGCATCGAGTGCTTCCTGTGCCAGAACGTGTGCCACGTGATCCGCGACCACGAGGAGAACAAGCCGGCCTTCTCCGGCCCCCGGTTCTTCATCCGGGCCGCCGAGCTGGACATGCACCCGCTGGACGCGAAGACCGACCGCAAGCAGTACGCGCAGCAGGAGCAGGGGCTCGGCTTCTGCAACATCACCAAGTGCTGCACCGAGGTCTGCCCCGAGCACATCAAGATCACCGACAACGGGATCATCCCCATGAAGGAACGGGTCGTCGACCGCAGGTACGATCCCCTGGTATGGCTCGGTAGCAAGATCTTCCGTCGGGGCGAGACGCCCCCGAGCACCGCGAACAGCGGGGGAAAGGGGTCCGTGGTGCACAGCGGCGCCCGTCAGGCTGGAGTCCACTCGCACGCCGGAGGCTCCGGCGACCCGGCTGCGGAGGCCCAGGCCCAGCAGGGCGTGAACTGGCACCGCGAGGTCCCGCACCCGACCATGCCGGCGGTCGACGACCGGGGCAAGCTCCCGCTGACGGAGTTGACCTTCGACCGGGCGGCGGCCCCGTCGCCGTTCGGTGACGACGTCACCTTCCCGCTGCCGCCGGAGCACCTCAACTTCGCCCACCCGAGCCAGGACGAGAAGCACTGAACCGGCCCGACGGGCACTGAACCAGCCCGACGGGCACCGAACCGGCACGACAGGCACCGAACCGGCCTGACGGGCACCGGGCCGGACGAACGGCACCGGGCCGGGACGGCCGGCATCGCTACGGCGTGACATCCGCCGGAGCGGGCACGACGAGGTCGACGGGGGTCGACGGCACACGCCGTCGGCCCCCGTCGCCGTGTCGGCCGGGCACCCGCCGCCGTCAGCCGGCGGCCAGCAGCGGGCGGAGGGCGGCGACGATGGGCACGTCGGCGGGGAGCCAGGTGACACTGTGCAGTTCGTCGGCGGCGAGCCAGCGCATCGCGGAGTGTTCCAGCGCGCGGGGCTGGTCGCCGTGCAGCAGACGTGCCGCGTACACCTTCAGCACCGACCGGCCGTGGGCCATCCGGACGTCCCGGCCGACCCGGTCGCCGACCTCCACCCGGACGGCCAACTCCTCGGCGCACTCGCGGACCAGCGCCGCCGTCTCGCTCTCGCCCGGCTCGACCTTGCCGCCGGGGAACTCGAACATGCCGGCGACCTCGGGGGGCGCGGTACGCGCGCAGGCGAGCACCCGCCCGGCGGAGATGATCGCCGCTCCTACGACCACTCTCGGCTCACGCCGGTCGGTCGGTCCGTTTCCGCTACGCCGTTCGGTCTGCACGGGCGTCCAGCGTGCCAGATCAATCGTCGGTTTGGGTACCGTCGCCGACCGGTAGGCCAATAAGAGACGGAAGTGTGGGCGTGGACACACCGCCATGAGGCCGACAGACTGTTAACACCACGAGGACACGGGACGGCGACGATTTGGCCACAAGCCGGCAACGGCGCCTGGGAGGTGCGGTGATGCGCGCGCTGTTCACCAGTCGAAGCAAGCACGACTATCTCAGTGACGCCCTCACACTCCTGCACGGGTGGACCCGCGACGGAGAGCAGATCCGCCGCACCCTGGTCATGGACGACACCCAGCACGCGGCATTGACCGAGCGGGTCAAGGTCGTCGCGGACGCGCTGCGGCTGCGACCGGACATCAGCCGGCGGGACACCGAGACCCGCATCCGGGTCGGGCACGGCGACGGGGAACCGCTCACCGAGGGTGAGGTGCTGCTCGCCGCCCGGATCGAGGACGCGTACCGCGCGGTGATGGCGGACTGAACGCCCGGCGGCGACGCAGGCCCGCCCGCTTGCGCCATCGTCGACCCCCGTCGTCAGCCGTGTCCCCGCCGCCAGCCTAGAGCCGTTCGGGGCACGGACCGGTCGGCGGAACGTCCGACCCGTCCGCGCCGAGTGGCCGGAACACCACCCCTCGGTCGGCTCAGCGCATCGGCTCACCCTGCGCCGTCGGCAACCCCAGCGCCTGGCGTACGGCCAGCTCGGTGGCCGGGTCCGGATGCTGCCCGGCCTGCGCGACCACCTGGAGCAGCCGGCCCCGGTCGGGTTCGCCGTCGGCGTCCCGCCAGGTCGGCTCGTCCTGCTCCATCTCGGTGAGCAGCCGCTCCATCGCCGGGCGGACCGCCTCCGGCCAGGTCTCCCGGCGCAGCCGGAACCACATGTCGGTGTGGATGGTCTCGGCCCGCCGCACCGCGTCCCGCAGCCCGGCCGGGGTGCTGGTCGGCGCGCTGGCCACCAGGGCGGCCCGCACCTGCGTCCAGTCCCGGCTGGCCAGCAGGTAGCCGAGCTGCGCCGGGTCGAGCACCGTGGTGTCCATCCGCAGCGACCGGGACAACCCGCCCGGGGCGGTCAGGTAGCAGGTGATGGTGGGGTCGGTGGACCAGTCGACCCGGGTCGGCAGGTACCAGCTCAGCCGCACCTCGGCCGGCAGGCCCAGCGGGTCCACCACGTAACTGCGCTGCCGCTGACGGCAGAGCGTCTCGGCCCGCTGGGAGAGCACCGCCGCGCCGGGGTACCGCTCGTCGGCGGAGCGCTCGTAGGCGGGGAAGTCGTCGACGTACTCGGCGTGGTGCGGGGTGTCGCAGGCGACCCGGGTGACCTCCTCGGGCGCGGTCCGGCTGGCGGTGGCGCCGGACGGCACCCGGAAACAGTCCCCCACCCGCAGCCCGCGTAGCCCGGGGTCCGGGTCGGACCCGGTCATCGTGACGCCCAGGGCCACCAGGCCGGCCAGCACCCAGCCACCGAGCAGCACCAGCCCGGCGATCACCAGGCCCCGGCCCCGCTCGCCGTCCCGCCTGATCCGGCGCAGCGCGAAGCCGGCGGTGACCGGCGCCAGCACCCCGCCGAGCAGGCCCAGCACCAGCGTGACCACGGCCAGCCGGTTCAGCCGGCCCCGGGCGGCGGGACGCTGCGGCCACGGCTCCCAGTCGGGCACGGCACCCGACGCCCGGCCCGCCTCCGCGTCCCCGGTGCCACCCGGGGCCGGGTTCGGTGATGCCGCAGGGGACGGGGGCGCGTCGGCACCGGTGGGGGACGGGGTCGCCGCGTCGGCCGGGGCCGCGTCGTCGGCGCCGACCGAGGTGTCCGGCGGCTCCGGCCGCGACTCGTCGGCGGGCTGCGTCTCGGAACGTTCGCTGGTCACACCGCTTCCCTCCCCCGTCGCCCGCGTCCGGCCAGGCATGGGGAGACTAGTCGACCGGGCTGACGGACGGGCACCGGCCGACACTGGCGCCCACTTCCTACCGTGGAACCCATGGCAAATGTGACGTACGACCGCAAGGAGCAGTTCCAGCAGATCCGCAGTGGACTGCTCGACGGGGAACAGATCATCGCCGTCTACGACGCCATCGGCACCGGCACCGGGTTCATCGGCCTGACCGACCGGCGGGTGATCATCCAGGACCGCTCGTTCGTGGGCAAGAAGTTCGCGATCACCAGCATCCCGTACTCGAAGATCACCAGCGTGAGCGTGGTGAGCAACAAGTCGTGGGGCGGGGAGTTCTTCTCCACCGGCGCGATCGCCGTGCACGTCGGCACCCACACCTACGAGGTGGAGTTCCGGGGCGCGCAGAAGAGCCACCACGTGCACAACGTGATCCTGCACTACATCTCCTGACCACCGGCCCGCCCGCCGACGTGTCCCGGCGGCCGGCTCACGGCCGCCGGGCGGGACCACCCGTGGCGATCAGGGCGTCGAGGATGTCCCGGGCCGCGGTGAGCCGCTGGATGGACGCGGTGATCCGGGCCCGTTCCCCGGCCAGGCCGTCGAGCAGTTCGGGGCAGGTGGGGGCGAGCACCGTGGTGTCGTCCGGCACGCAGGGCAGGATCTCGGCGATCACGGCCGTACCGAGCCCGGCCGAGAGCAGCAGCCGGATGTGCCGCACCGTGGTCAACGCCTGCTCGCCGTAGTCGCGGTAGCCGCTCGGCCGCCGTTGCGGCCGCAGCAGGCCCTGCTCCTCGTAGTAGCGCAGGGCCCTGGTGCTCACCCCGGCCCGCCGGGCCAGTTCACCGATCCGCATGCCGCACAGCAGACCGCGGACTTGACCTTCACGTCAACGAGAAGGTCTACCGTCCCCGGCATGAGCGATCGACAACTCACGCACCGTACGCCGGTGGCGGTGCTCGGCCTGGGTCCGATGGGCCGGGCGCTCGCCGCCACCCTGATCTCCGCCGGGACCCCGACGACCGTCTGGAACCGTACGCCGGAGCGGGCCGGCCCCCTCGTCGCGCTCGGCGCGACGGCCGCGCCGACCGTCACCGGGGCGGTCCGGGCCGCCCCCGTCGTGATCACCTGCCTGCGGGACCCGGCGGCGGTCGACGCCGTGCTGGCCGCCCACGACGACTGGGCCGGTCGCACCCTCGTCGACGTCACCACCGGCCGACCGGACGAGGCGCGGGCGCTGGCGGACTGGGCCGCCGGGCAGCGGGTCGACCTGGTGAAGGGTGCCATCCTCACCCCGACGCCGACCATCGGCACACCCGCCGCCACGGCCCTGTGGTGCGGCAGCCGGTCCGGCTTCGACGCCGTCCGGTCCGTCCTGGCGGCGTTCGGCGGCACCCCCGGATACCTCGGCCCGGACCCGGGCGCGGCGGCGGCGTACGACATGGCGTTGCTCGACCTGTTCGGCACGGCGGTCAGCGGCCTGACCCACGCCTTCGCGCTGGCCTCGGCCGAGGGCATCGCCCCCCGGTCGTTCGCCCGGTACGCGGCCGGGATCGCCCCGATGCTGGCCGAGATGACGGCCCGCTTCGCCGACCAGCTCACCGAGGACCGGTTCCCCGGCGACCGGTCCACCGTCGCCTCGGCCGGCGCGGGCCTCGGCCACGTCATCGCGACCACCGACGCCCACGGGATCGACTCCGGGGTGTTGCGCGCCGCCCGGTCGGTCGTCGAGCAGGCGATCGCCGCCGGTCACGGCGATGACGGCCTCGCCCGGCTGGCCCGGTCCCTCGCCCCGGCCCGCCCCGCCTGACCCCCGCGGCGGGTCGGCCTTTGGAATACTCGGGCGCATGCGGACGGGTCTCCACAGTGGCCGGCGGGAGCGGGTGCGGCGTGTTCCTGCGTGACGTGCTGGCCACCGACGTCGAGGCGTACCAGCGGATGCGCTGCGACCCGGCGATGATGGCCGAACTCGGCGGACCGCTGCCGGCCGCCCACGTGGCCCGGCAGGTCCGCCGGGACGCCCGACTCGCCGCCGACGGCGTCGCGCTGATCAAGATGATCGTGGTGGACGACGCGGTCGCCGGCACCGTCACCCTCTGGCGCGGGCCGGACGACGAGGCGGTCACCGAGATCGGCTGGATGGTGCTGCCCGAGTTCCAGGGCCGGGGCCTGGCCAAACGCGCCGTCCGGGCGCTGCTCGACCAGGCCCGCACCGAGGGGCGGGCGGACACCGTGCACGCCTTCCCGGCGGTCACCAACGGGCCGTCGAACGCCATCTGCCGGGCGCTCGGGTTCAGTCTGCTCGGCGAGGAGGACGTCGAGTTCAACGACCACGTCATCCGCACCCGGCACTGGACGCTCGACCTGACCCACCCGGAAACCGGGTTGCCCCGCTGACCGGCCCGCTGCTTGGCTGGGGACGAAGCCGACCGGAGGGAGCAGACGACATGTCGTACGCCACGAGGTCCACCCAGGCGCCCACCATCGACCAGCAGCGGGAATCGAGGCTTCGTGACCACCAGCACCACCACGGCAGTGACGGCGCGACCATGCGCCGGTGACACCGGACCGGCCGGCACCCCGAACGGGGGTCGCTGATGTCGGTGTTCGATGATCCGGGCCACTTCGGCAGGATGTGGGCCGACAGGTACGACAGCCCCGGCAACCCCGACCCGGGCCCGGCGGTGGACTTCCTCGCCGAGCGGGCCGGCGACGGGCGGGTGCTCGAACTCGCCGTCGGGACGGGTCGGGTGGCGTTGCCGCTCGCCGCCCGGGGCGTACCCGTCGACGGGGTGGAGGCGTCACCGGAGATGGTGGCGAAGCTGCGCGCCAAGCCCGGCGGCGACAGCATGCCGGTGACCGTCGGCGACATGGCCGACGTGCCGGTGACAGGCCCGTACCGGCTGGTCTACCTGGTGTTCAACACCCTGTTCAACCTGGTCCGTGCCGAGCGGCAGCAGGACTGCTTCCGCAACGTGGCCCGGGTGCTGGTCCCCGGCGGCGAGTTCGTCGTCGAGGCGTTCGTGCCCGACGCGGCCACCTTCGACCGGGACGAACAGGTGCAGATGCGGTCGGTGACCGAGGACTCGGCCACCATCCGGCTGCACCAGTACGACCGGGCGGCGCAGACCTTCGTCCGGCAGACCGTCACCTTCGACCGCGACGGCGTGCACCTGGAGCCCTTCGCGATGCGCTACTGCTGGCCGGAGCAGATCGACGAGCTGGCCCACCGGGCCGGCCTGCGGCTCGTCGCCCGGTACGCCGACTGGCACCGGCACCCGTTCGACGACACCAGCACGTCGCACATCTCGGTCTACCGCCGCTGAGGGGTGGACCGGCCGGGGTCGGGGCGCACTGTCCCGACCCCGGGGTGTGCCGGCGTACTACAGCCGTTTGATCATGCGGATGGCGGTGGCCTCGAAGCCCATCTGCTCGTAGAGCGCCCGCGCGCCGTTGTTGAAGCCGAAGACGTTCAGCCCGATGGCGACCACCCCCAGCTCCCGGCACAGCCGCTCGGCGGCCTCGATGATCGCCCGGCCGTGGCCCCGGCGGCGCAGCTCCTCGCGCACCGCGAAGTCGTAGCCGAAGGCGTGCAGGCCGTCGGACTTCTGCTCCAGGTGCAGCCAGAGCCGACCGACCTCGGCGTCGCCGTCGTACGCCGTCCACAGCCGGTGCCCCTCGGTGGCCAGACCGTCGGGCAGCAGACCCTGGAAGTCCTGTCGGGCCTTCTCCCGCGCCTCCGGCAACGGCATCGCCCCGGAGGCGACGATGTCGCGCGCATAGTCCTCCTCGGCGTGTTCGCGGTAGCGGAGGTACTGCTCGTCGGTCATCGGTTCCAGTCGCAACGTCACGCCGTCACGGTAGGCCCGCACCGCCCCGGCCCGCTGCCCGCGACGGGGTGACGCGCGGCTCACCCGGGCGTCGTCCAGTTCGCCTGCCACCGGCCACCCCTCCTCGTCGACCTGGAAGAGGAAGTCGTGCCCGTCGGCGAGCACCGCGTCCGCGTAGGTCGGGTCGTTCTGGATGAGCACCGGTTCGGTGCCGATGCGCACGAACGGAACGACGTCGCCGTCGCACTCCGTCAATGATGCGCAGCGCAGCCCCGGCCAGCCGAGTTCCGGGCGGGAGCCCCGCGGCGAGGGCCGGTACGCCCCCCATCGCCATGCGCGGGTATTCGAGGTCGTCGTCGGCGATCTCGAATCCCTCGCGCAGCAGCACCGACACCTCACGACCGCCGGTCCAGGGCGCGGAGTCCGCAGGGAGCGTCAGGAGGTAGCGGTGCGTCGCCAGCACCGGGTGGGACTCGATCGCGACCGGCGGTGCGCCACCGATCCGCCCGCCGGTCCGACCGTCCGGCAGCGCGGGCGTCAACGTCGTGACCATGGCCCGACCGTACCGGCGGGCTCGGACGTCGATGCGGAACTCCACCGCGTTCCGTGGCGGAGCAGAGCCCGGGCGAGCGAGCACAGGAGGCCGGGACCGCGACTACCGAATGCTACGGTGACGGCATGACTGCGGTGCCCGAGTGGATGCGGCCGCCCCGCCCGGAGGGGTGGTACGCAGACGACCTCGACACGCTCGCCGAGGCACCCCGTCACACCGAACTGATCGACGGAGCGCTCGTCTTCATGATGTCCCCCCAGCGGGTCTGGCACGCCCGGACGGTCACCGCGCTGGTGAACGCCCTGACCAACCAGGCGCCCCCAGGCGTCGAGGTCGACAGGGAGATCACGATCCGACTCGACAGATGGAACCGTCCCGAGCCCGACCTCCTGGCAGCGGCAGCACCTTACGACCCGTCGCGGACCTTCTACACACCTGAGGAGACCCTCCTGGTCGTGGAGGTGGTGTCGCCGGAGTCGGCCCACCGCGACCGTACGGTCAAGCTGCGCAAGTACGCGGAAGCCGGCATCGCCAACTACTGGCGCGTCGAGGAGGAGGACGGATCACCGGTGGTCCACGCCTACGAACTCGACGAGCCCACCCGGTCGTATGTGCCGGCCGTGATCCATCGACACGGCCTGCGCACCACGACGCCGTTCGAGATCACACTCGATCTGGACGGGCTGGTGCCGGCCCGCAAGGCCTGAGGGTGGCGACCACCACACGCTGGAGCGAACCACATCGGATCCCGTCGCCGGTCACCGCGACGGTGGCTCGGGAGCGCCCAGATTCAGGAACATCACGTGCAGCCCCACCAGGCCGTGCTCGGGGTGGTCGAACGCCTCGGGGACGGTGGTGAGCACCTCGAAACCCAACGAACGCCACAGCCGGACCGCGACCTCGTTCGACTCGACGACCGCGTTGAACTGGATGCTCCGGTAGCCTGCGGCCCGCGCCCAGCCGACGACGTGCTCGCCGAGGGCGCGACCGACGCCACGACCGGAATGCCGTGGGTCGACCATGAAACTGGCCGTTGCCACATGTGCGCCGCGACCGGGCCGGTTCGGACCCATCTTCGCGCTGCCGAGAACGGTCGGCCCGTCGACCGCGACGACGGTGCGCCCCGGAGGGGACTCCATCCACCACCCACGGGCCTGCTCCAGGGACAGGTTCCCGGGGAACGCGTACGAGCGGCCCTGCGCCACGATCTCGCTGAAGAAGGGGTAGATCGTAGGCCAGTCGCCGTCCTCGGCGTCTCGGATCGTCACCGGATCACCGTAGGACCGGTCGATAGGCCCGACAACGCGATTCACCTACAGCGCTATGGTCCGAACCTGCCGCCCGCACAGCTTGACCATGTCGTCGACATCGGATGTCAGGAGCGCCACCGGTGCGGGTAGCCGTAGCGCCACCTCGGCGACCATGGCGTCGATGGCGTACCTGTGCCCATGCAGCCCTGCCGCCTTGAGTAGCGCAGCACTGCGACGGGCACTCTCCTTCGTCACCGCCTCCACCCGGATCCGGGACAGCAACCAGTTCAGCCGCGCGATGTCCACACCGGGGTGGGAGACCTCGATGATCGTGGCCGCCGACATGGCGAGATCGACCCCGTCCCGCTCCGCCTGCTCCAGCAGGCGCATCACCTTTCGATCCTGGTCGATCCACCCTGAGAAGCCCTGCGAGTCGAGCACGAGCGACTCAAGGCTCACGCCGCACGCCCGATCTCCTCGGTCCCGTGCAGGAGCGCCCGAGCCTCGGCCATTTCCTCGTCAGTGAACGCCCCCAGGTCGCCTTGGTAGCGATCCAACTCCTCCCGGAGAAGTCTGCGCCGCTCGGCCCGCTCGGCCAGCTCGGTGAGGTAGCCGGAGACGTTGTCGGTGTGCGTCTTCATGCTCTCCAGCAGCTCTGCCGGCAGCGTGATCGTGACCTTCTTCGTCCTCGCCATCGATCGACCATACCATGGTGTTACCGCCGCCGAGCGAACCGATCCGATGCGGTAGAGGTTGGACCGGAATCAGACGTTGAACCGGAACTCCACCACGTCGCCGTCCTGCATGACGTACTCCTTGCCCTCGATCCGGACCTTGCCGGCGGCCTTCGCCGCCGCCATCGAACCGGCCGCGACCAGGTCGTCGTAGGAGACCACCTCGGCCTTGATGAAGCCGCGCTGGAAGTCGCTGTGGATCACCCCGGCGGCCTCCGGGGCGGTCGCGCCGACCGGCACGGTCCAGGCCCGTGCCTCCTTCGGCCCCGCCGTGAGGTACGTCTGGAGCCCGAGCGTGCGGAAGCCGACCCGGACGAGCTGGTCCAGCCCCGGCTCGGACTGCCCGATCGACTCCAGCAGCTCGCGGGCCTCCTCCTCGGGCAGGTCCACCAGCTCGGATTCGATCTTGGCGTCCATGAAGACGGCCTCGGCGGGGGCCACCAGGGCGCGCAGCTCGTCGAGGAAGGCGGCGTTGCCCAGTTCGGCCTCGTCGACGTTGAAGACGTAGAGGAACGGCTTCGTGGTGAGCAGGTGCAGCTCCCGCAGGTGCTCCAACTCGATCTTGGCGGCGGCGGCACCGGCGTACAGGGTGGTGCCGCCGTCGAGCACCTCGACGGCCTGCTTCGCGGCGGTCACGGCGGCGGCCCGGTCCTTGCGGAGCTTGGCCTCCTTCTCCAGCCGGGGCAGCGCCTTCTCCAGGGTCTGCAGGTCGGCGAGGATCAGCTCCGTGTTGATCGTCTCGATGTCGTCGGCGGGCGAGACCTTGCCGTCGACGTGCACCACGTTCGGGTCGGAGAAGGCCCGCACCACCTGGCAGATGGCCGAGGCGTCCCGGATGTTCGCCAGGAACGCGTTGCCCCGGCCCTGCCCCTTCGAGGCCCCCCGGACCAGGCCGGCGATGTCGACGAACGACACCGGCGCGGGCAGTACCTTCTGCGACGAGAAGATCTCGGCGAGCTTGTCGAGCCGCGCGTCCGGCAGCCCCACCACGCCGACGTTGGGCTCGATCGTGGCGAACGGGTAGTTCGCCGCGAGCACGTCGTTCTTGGTCAACGCGTTGAACAGGGTGCTCTTGCCGACGTTGGGCAGGCCGACGATGCCGATGGTGAGACTCACGACGGGCCAGCTTACGCCGTCACCCGGCAGGCGACCCCGTCGGCACCGCCGGGACAGCTCAGGCGGTGAGCAACCGGGGTTCGATCCGGGTCTCCCGCACCCCGCCGGCACCGTCCGCCACCACCTCGTACGCGGCCACCCCGGGCCGGTCGGCGACCGCCTCGGCCAGCCGGGTGCCCCGGTAGACCAGCCCCACCCCGTCGTCGGTGCAGTGGCTGGCCGGCAGCGTGCCGTCGGCGACCAGCCGGTGCAGCAGCGGCCGGCGCTGCGCCTCGCTGTCGTAGTGCACCCCGTTGCCGTACGGCAGCCAGCCCAGGCCGTCGGCGTAGGCGCGCAGCTCCCGGCCGTAACTGTCGGTGGGGCCACCGACGTGCCAGCAGATCGAACCGGCGGAGACGCCGCCGAGCACCACCCCGGCCTCCCAGCACTCGCGCAGGATCTCCGGCAGCCCGTGCACCCGCCACACCGCGCACAGGTTGGCCACGCTGCCGCCGCCGACCCAGATGATGTCCTGGCCCAGCAGGTGCGCCCGGACGTCCTCGACGTTGGGCATCGGGAACAGCGCCAGGTGCGAGGGGCGGTAGCGGGTGCCGGCGAACGCGCCGTGGAAGACCGTCAGCGCGGTGGGCTGGTCGCCGACGGCCTGGTTGAGGTAGCAGATCCGCGGCTCGTCGGCCTGCGCCAGCCCGGCCATCAGGTCGAAGACCGGCCCGGGGGCGGCGTCCCACGGGCCCCGGTTGCGGCTGGCGAAACCCATGCTGGTGGCGACGATCGTCGGCTCGATGGCGGGCATGCTTGTCCCTTCTGCGGCTGGCTCCGCTGCCATCCTGCGCCACCGCCGTCCCCCGGCCCGCCGACCGGGGTCACCCGGCGAGTCGCCAGCCCGCCCCGCCGTCGGCCACCCCGGGCAGCTCGCCGGCCGCCGCGAGCGGCAGGGTGAGCCGGTCCCGGGCGCTCGGGCCGGCCCGCTCCGACTCGCCGAGCATCCAGCGCACCTCGTCGACCGTCCAGCCCAGTGCCCGTCGGCCGGCGATCTCCCGGACCAGCCGTCGGCCGACCCGGGTGTCGTCGTCGTAGAACCGCATGCACCAGTGGTGCGCCCACATGCCCAGCGCCCGCAGGCCGGCCGCGTCGAGGGAGCCGACGAGCCGGCCGCAGGCGGTGTCGGCGAACGGCCGTGCCGGATCGTCGGCCCGGTCCCGCTCGATCGCGCCGAAGGCGGCCGGCGCGACCACCCGCATCCGGTCGTAGAGGCCCTGCGCGGCGGCGTCGTCCAGCCGCCCCCGCCCTGACCGAGGGTCACCCCGCCCGGTCACGCTCGCCATCGCCGCACCCTTTCTGGAGTTGGTGCCGGGACGCTACCGACCACTACCGACACTTTCCGAGCCGGAAACTGATCCCGGCGACCGGGATAGGCGGGGTGAGCTGGGGCGTCTGTATCGGTGACAGACAACGACGGGGAGGGTGGGTGGACGAGGACGATCGGGCCCGGCTGGCCGAGTTCGTGGCCAGCCGGGCACCGGCCCTGATGCGGGTCGCGTACCTGCTCACCGGGGACCGGCACGCCGCCGAGGACCTGTTCCAGTCGGCGCTGGCCAAGACCATTCCGAGGTGGCGTGACCTGCGCCACACCGACCCGGAGGGCTACCTGCGCACGGTCATGTACCGGGAGCAGGTCAGCTGGTGGCGACGGCTGCGCCGGTACCGGGAGACGCTGCACACCGGCGTCGACGACCGGACCGGACCGGACCTCTTCGGCGGCACCGACGTACGGCTGGCGATGCGGGCCGCGCTGCGCGCGCTGCCGGCGGCCCAGCGCACGGTCGTGGTCCTGCGCTACTACGAGGACCTGACCGAGACCCAGGTGGCCGCCGCGCTCGGCTGCTCGGTCGGCACCGTGCGCAGCCGCACCCACCGGGCCGTGGCCCGGCTGCGGCAACTCCTGCCGGACATCGAACTGCTGGAGGTACGGCGGTGACCACGCCCCTTGAGAACCTCATCCGCGCCACCCTCTCCGACCTCGCCGAGGAGGCACCGACAGTGCACGACCACCTGAACCGGGCGGAACGCCGGGCCCGGTCCCGCCGCCGCGTCACGATCACGATGAGCGCGGCGGGGGTCCTCGCCGCCATGCTGATCGCCACCCCGCTGGCGATGGCCGCCAGCAGTGGCGGGGACGCCCCGCCCGCCGCACCGGCCTCGACGCCGAGCGGGCCGCCCGCCGCACCCGTCCCGGCAACGGTGACCGAACCCCGCGTCGACCAGGGTGTCCGGACCGGCCGCGGCGCGCCGGCACCGGCCCGGAGCACCATTCCCGCATCGCCGGGCAAGCCGGCCCCGACGGCCGTACCCGCGTCGCCTGCGCCGTCCACTCCGGCACCGCCCGCCATCCCCGCGTCGCCCGCTCCGGCGACGACCGCCGTACCCGCGTCGCCTGTTCCGGCGTCGCCCGCGCCACGCGTCGACGGACCGCGCACCGGGCCGGTCACCGCACCGGCGCCCGCCCGCAGCGCACCGCCCGTCGACCAGGGGCCCGCGACCGGCCCCGTTCCCGCGCGCTGAGCACCACCTCCCCACCCCGGGACGGCCGGGGTGGGGAGGTCACCGCCGCCCGCACGCTCAGGTCCGATTCCCGCGAGCTACCGCCGGTGAGCTGCGGGCATGATCGGTGGCGTGGAGTTGGACTTCGAACGGTGCTACCGCGCCGTGGACAGCCGTGACCAGCGGTTCGACGGCTGGTTCTACACGGGCGTCACGTCGACCGGAATCTACTGCCGGCCGTCCTGCCCGGCGATCACGCCGAAGCGGCGTAACGTCCGTTTCTTCCCGTCGGCAGCCGCCGCGCAGGGGGCCGGCCTGCGGGCCTGCCGCCGGTGCCGGCCGGACGCCGCGCCCGGCTCACCGCAGTGGGACGTCCGCGCCGACGTGGTGGGTCGCGCCATGCGGCTCATCGCCGACGGGGTGGTCGACCGGGACGGCGTACCCGGGTTGGCCGCCCGGCTGGGCTACACGCAACGGCACCTGCACCGGATGCTCCGGGCGGAGCTGGGTGCCGGGCCACTGGCGCTGGCGCGGGCCCAACGCGCCCAGACCGCCCGGACGCTGATCGAGACGACCGGGCTGGGCCTCGCGGAGGTGGCGTTCGCGGCCGGGTTCGGCAGCGTACGGCAGTTCAACGACACCGTCCGCCAGGTGTACGGGACGGTGCCGTCGCAGTTGCGTACCGGACGGGGCGGTCCGCCGACGCCGGGCGGGGCGGGCACGATCACGCTGCGGCTGGCGTACCGGCCGCCGCTGCACGCCGCCGCCCTGCTGGGGTTCCTGGCCGCCCGGACGCTGCCCGGGCTGGAGGAGGTGCGCGACGGGACGTACCGCCGGGGGTTGCGGCTGCCGCACGGCCCGGCGCAGATCGCGCTGACGCCGACGACCGGGTACGTCGTGGCGACGTTGCGCCTGGCCGACCTGCGGGACCTTGCCCCGGCGGTGGCCCGCTGCCGTCGCCTGTTCGACCTGGATGCCGACCCGGAGGCGGTCGACCAGACGCTGGCCGCCGATCCGGCCCTGGCCGGGATAGTCGCCGCCGAACCCGGCGTGCGGGTACCCCGGGCGGTGGACGGTTTCGAGATGGCGCTACGGGCCATCATCGGCCAACAGGTCTCCCTGTCCGCCGCCCGCACCACCCTCACCCGCCTCCTCACCCACACTCCCCGCCCAGCCCCCAGCCCCGGCTCCGACCCTGGCCCCGGTGATCAAGAGGTTTGCGTCACGGAGAGCGCTTCCCGGCGACGCAAACCTCTTGATCACCCCGCCGAAGCGGGCGGGGGCCGCGAGACGGGCGGGGGCGGGGCGGACGGGTGGGGGGTGTGGGGGTTTCCGGGGGCGGAGGAGGTGCTGGGGTTGCCGGATGCGGCGTTCGGGATGCCGGCCGCCCGACGGGAGACGATCCGCGCGCTGGCCCGCGCCGTCGCCGCCGGGGAGGTCGACCTGGAACCGGGCGGCGACCGGGCGGAGACGGTACGACGGTTGACCGCGCTGCCCGGGATCGGCCCGTGGACCGCCGGCTACCTGGCCATGCGGGCCCTCGGCGACCCCGACGTCCTGCTCCCCACCGACCTCGCGGTACGCCGGGGCGCCGCCGCCCTCGGCCTGCCGGCCACCCCCACCACCCTGGACACGTACGCCGACCGCTGGCGGCCCTGGCGGTCGTACGCGGCGATCAGACTCTGGAGAGCGGCATGACGACCCTCGGCACCACCACCATCGGCACGACCACCATGGACACCCCGACCGGCCCGCTCAGCGTGCTCGTCGACCCGGACGGCGCGGTCCGGGCCGCCGGGTTCACCGCCGACCCGGACAGCCTGCTGACGCTGGTGCACCCGAGCCTGCGTGGCCCGCTGGAGCCGTACGCCGACCTCGGCCCGGTGACCGCCGCCGTCCGCGCCTACCTCGACGGGGACCTGACCGCGATCGACGGGGTGCCGGTGCGGCAGCACAGCGGCGGGGCGTTCCAGGCCCACGCCTGGGCCGTGCTGCGCGACGTCAAAGCGGGCGAGCCGGTCACCTACACCGGGTACGCCGCGCTGGCCGGCCGGCCCGCCGCGGTGCGGGCGGCGGCCGCCGCCTGTGCCCGTAACGCCGCCGCCCTCTTCGTGCCCTGCCACCGGGTGCTGCGCACCGACGGCACCCTCGGCGGCTACCGGTACGGGCTGCCGGTGAAGCAGTGGCTGCTCGGTCACGAGCGGCGGCTGACGGCAAGCTGACAGCCGCATCGACGCCGTTCGACGCTACCGTCGGGTAGTGCCTGCGCAGCGCGACGGCGACCCGGCCCCGAGGGCGGACGGTCGGGTCCGGTCGCTGCGCAACCTCTGGCGGCTGCGCCGCTACCTGCGACCGTACGCCGCCGCGTACGTCCTGCTGCTGGCGGCGGCGTTGGCCGCCACCGGGGCGGGCCTGGCCGTACCCCTGCTGGTGCAGCGGGTGGTGGACGGGCCGGTCGCCCGGCACGAACCGGCGGGGCTGCTCCGTCTCGGCGGGCTGGCCCTGCTGCTCGGCCTGGTCGAGGCAGTGTTGATCTTCATCCGACGGTGGAGCCAGTCCTCCTCCTCGGTCGGCATGGAGGCGACCATCCGCGCCGACCTCTACGCCCACCTGCAACGCCTGCCGGCCGGTTTCCACGACCGTTGGCAGTCCGGGCAGCTGCTGTCCCGGGCGATCAGCGACCTGTCGGTGCTACGCCGGTTCCTCTCCTTCGGGCTGCTGTTCCTGGTGCTCAACGTGGTCACCTACGTCGCCGTGGTGATCCTGCTGATCCGCCTGCACGGGCCGCTGGGACTGCTGGTGGCGGCCAGCGCGGTGCCGCTGTTCCTGATCAGCCGCCGGTTCGGCAGGCACTACCACACCTCGTCGCGGCGGATGCAGGACCAGCAGGGTGACGTGGCCACCCTGGTCGAGGAGACCGCGCAGGGGCTGCGCACCATGAAGGCGTACGGGCGGGGGCCGGAGCTGGCCGACCGGTTCGCCGGGCGGGCCCGCGCGCTGCACGACACCGGCGTGGCCAAGGGGGCGCTGCTGGCCGGCGCGTCGGCCCTGTTCGACCTGGTGCCCAACCTGACCCTGGGCGCGACGCTGGTCGGCGGCGCGACGCTGGTCGCCCGGGGCGCGCTGACCATCGGGGAGTTGGTCGCCTTCGTCAGTCTCCAGCTCATGCTGATCTGGCCGGTGCAGTCGCTCGGCTGGATCATCGCCAACGGGCAGGAGGCGGCCACCGCCGCCGACCGCATCCAGGAGGTGCTGGACACGCCGCCGTCGATCGTGGACGCCCCGGACGCCGTACCGCTGGCCCGCTCGGCGGTGCGCGGCCGGCTCCGCTTCGAGGGGGTGTCGTTCCGCTACCCGGGCAGCGCCGAACCGGTGCTGCGGGAGATCGAACTGACCGTCGAGCCGGGCGAGACGCTGGCCCTGGTGGGGGCGACCGGCTGCGGCAAGAGCACCCTGCTCTCCCTGGTGCCCCGGCTGCACGACGTCAGCGGTGGCCGGATCACCCTGGACGGGCACGACCTGCGCGGGGTACGTCTGGACGCGCTGCGCCGGCTGGTCGGGGTGGCCTTCGAGGAGCCGACGCTGTTCTCCATGTCGGTCTGGGAGAACCTCACCCTGGGCTGCCCGGACGCCACCGACGACGAGGTCCGGGCCGCGCTGGCGCTGGCCCAGGCCGACTTCGCGTACGACCTGCCGTGGGGGTTGGCGACCCGGGTGGGCGAGCAGGGCCTGTCGCTCTCCGGCGGGCAGCGGCAACGGCTGGCGCTGGCCCGCGCGGTGCTCGGCCGGCCGGCGCTGCTGGTCCTCGACGACCCGCTCTCCGCCCTGGACGTGCACACCGAGGCGCTGGTCGAGGCGGCGCTGCGCCGGGTGCTGCGGGACACCACCGCGCTGCTGGTGGTGCACCGGCCGTCGACGGTCGCGCTGGCCGACCGGGTGGCGCTGCTCGACGGGGGCCGGATCACCGCCGTCGGCCGGCACTGCGACCTGCTGGCCACGGTGCCGGCGTACCGGGCGGTGCTCGCCGCCGAGCCCACGCCGGCACCGGGCCTGGTGCGCTCGTGATCCGCCGGCCGCCCCGGCAGCAGGGCCCGGCCGGGGGCGACGGCCGCCACGGGCGACACGGCACCGCCGGGGGCGACGGCCGGGCCGCCGCGCTGGCGCACTGGCGGGGGCGGGCCACCGACCCGGACGCCGACCGCAGCCGGGCCGAGGACGACTCCCCGGAGGCGGTGGCCCGGCTGCGGGAGCGTAGCCGGGCGCTGCTGCGTGACCTGCTCCGCCCGCACCGACGGTCGCTCGGCGTGGCGGTGGGCCTGCTGCTGGCCCAGAACGCCGCCGCGATGGCCGGGCCGTACCTGGTCATGCTCGGCATCGACCGGGCGGTGCCGCCGCTGCGCGCCGGTGACCCGGGTCCGTTGGCCGCCGTCGCGGGCGCGTTCGCCGTCGCGGCCCTCACCGAGTACGCCGCCCGGCGCAGCTACCTCACCCGCTCCGCCCGGATCGGCCAGGCCGTCCTGCTCGACCTCCGCCAGCGGGTGTACGGCCACCTGCTGACCCTCTCGGTCGGCTTCCACGAGCGCTACACCTCCGGTCGGGTGGTGTCCCGGCTCACCAGCGACGTCGACTCCATCGCCGAGCTGGTCGACGGGGGGATCGACACCCTGGTCGCCGCCGCGCTGTCGGTGCTGTCGGTGGCCGCCATCCTGCTCTGGCTGGACCTGCCGCTGGCGGCGGTGACCCTGCTGGCGTTCCCGTTCCTGTTCTGGCTGTCCCGCTGGTTCGCCCACGCCTCGGCCCAGGCCTACCGGCACAGCCGGGAGGCGGTGGCGCTGGTGATCGTCCACTTCGTCGAGTCGCTGCGCGGCATCCGGGCGGTGCAGGCGTTCCGCCGTGAGCCGCGCAACCAGGAGATCTTCGAGGCGGTCAACGACGAGTACCGGCGGGCCAGCCTGCACGGGTTCCGGCTGATCGCCACGTACTCACCGGGGATCAAGGTGATCGGCAACGTCACGGTGGCCACGGTGCTCGGGTACGGCGGCTGGCGGGTGCTGGGCGGCGACACCGCGGTGGGGGTGCTCGCCGCGTTCCTGCTCTACCTGCGCCGGTTCTTCGACCCGATGCAGGAGCTGAGCCAGTTCTACAACTCCCTCCAGTCGGCGACCGCCGCCCTGGAGAAGCTCGCCGGGGTGCTCGACGAACGACCGGGGGTGCCCGAACCGGCCGCACCGGTGCCGTTGCCGGCCGGGCCGGGGCGGGGCGCGGTGACGTTGCGTGCCGTCTCCTTCGGTTACCGGCCGCAGACGCCGATCCTGACCGGGCTGGACCTGGCCGTGCCGGCCGGGCAGACGGTGGCCCTGATCGGCCCGACCGGTGCCGGCAAGTCGACGGTGGCGAAGCTGCTCGCCCGCTTCCACGACCCGGACGCCGGCACGGTCGAGCTGGACGGGGTCGACCTGCGGGACCTGTCCGACGCCGAGCTGCGGCGCGCGGTGGTGCTGGTGACCCAGGAGAACCACCTGTTCGGCGGCACGGTGGCGGAGAACATCCGGTTCGGCCGGCCGGACGCCTCCGACGCGGCGGTGCAGGCGGCGGCGCGGGCGATCGGCGCGCACGACTTCATCGCCGCCCTGCCCGACGGGTACGCCACCGAGGTGCACCGGCGCGGCGGGCGGCTCTCCGCCGGGCAGCGGCAGCTCGTCGCGTTCGCCCGCGCGTTCCTGGCCGACCCCCGGGTGCTGATCCTGGACGAGGCGACGTCGTCGCTGGACGTGCCGACCGAGCGGCTCGTGCAGCAGGCGCTGGCCAGCGTGCTGCGGGACCGCACCGCGCTGGTGATCGCGCACCGGCTCTCCACGGTGGAGACCGCCGACCGGGTGCTGGTCGTCGACTCCGGACGGATCGTCGAGGACGGCCCACCGGCCCGGCTCGCCGCCACCGGCGGCCGGTACGCCACGCTGCACCGGCAGTGGCGCGAGTCGCTGAGCTGATCCGGTCCGCCGGGACCACCGGTGGCTCACCGGGCGGATAGACTCTGCCCGCATCGACGGGCCCCACCCCGCTTCCACCGGTCCGACCGGTCGGGCGGGCGCGGCGGGGCCGGTCGCGTCGCCGGCATACGGGGAGGTTGCGGCGTGCGGATCCGTGGACGAGTGGTGCTGGCGGCGGCGCTGGCGCTGAGCACGGTGGGGACGGCCGGGGTGGCGTTGGCCGTGGACCGGGGCGCCGCTCCGGCCGGCGAACCGGCAGGGGGCACCTGGGCGGCCGGGGCGGTCCCGGTCGCCGGGCAGGCCCGCGCGGCGACCCGCGCCGACGCCGGTGGGCGGGCCGCGACGCCTGCCGCACCGCGGCCGGCACCGGTGGCGAGCCGCCCGGCGGCCCAGGTCGCGCAGGCCGCCCCCGCCTCGGTGAGCTACCTCAGCGACCGTTACCGGGTCGGCCCCGACGAGGCCGCCCGCCGGTTGGCCCTCCAGGAGCTGTCCGCGCCGCTGGCCGACACCCTGGCCGCCCGTTTCCCCGACGCGTACGCCGGGATGTGGCTGGACCAGGCCGGCGGCGGGGTGCTCACCATCGCCGCCACCGACCCGGCCCGGGTCACCGAGGCGGTCGCCGGGCTGCCGGACGCCCGGCACGTCACCGTCGTGCCGGTCCGGCACTCACGGCGGGACCTGGACGCGGCGGCGACCCGGCTGGCCGGGACGCTGGGCGTCACCGCCGGGCGGGACGTGGTGGTCGACGAGCGGGCCAACGAGGTGCTGGTGCTCACCGGCGACGCGGTGCCCGCCGACGACGCCCGGCTGGCCGGCGCGCTCGACACGGCCGGGGTGCCGGCGCGGATCCGGGCCCGGTTCGACGCGGGCACGATCCCCAAGGCGTGCGACCCGCGCTACTGCGCGCAGGCGCCGATGCGCGGCGGCATCCGGCTGGACGTGCCCCGCGACGACGGCACCGTCGGCGGCTGCACCACCGGCTTCAACGTCCGGGCGAAGTCGGGGCGGTACTACGTGCTGACCGCCGGGCACTGCGTGGTGGGCGGCCGGCACCAGCGCGTCGACGACACCTGGCACCAGTTCCTCGGTCCGAAGGTGCCGGTGGGCCTGGAGTCGACCAACCCGGTGCTGGCCGAGAACGAGTTCCCCCACGACTACGCGATCCTGCCCTACGCCAAGGGGGCCAGCACCCGTTGGGCGTACCCGAGGCGCGGTGCCGGCAGCAACACCCCGAGCCTGGTCAACTACTGGTGCGTGGCCGACAACCCGGCCTGCGCCGGCAGGGGCAGCCGCGACGTGCCGATCACCGGCGTCACGCCGTACGCCACCGTGCAGGCCGGCTGGGTGGTCTGCGCCACCGGCTCGGCGTACACCCCGAAGGCCGGTGAGCAGTACGTCGACTCGGGCGCCGGGGCCGGTTACCTGCCGGGCACCCGCTGCGGCGAGGTCATCGGCAAGGCCGGCGGCGGCATCGACGTGCGGGTGTGCGCCCGGCCGGGGGACAGCGGCGGCCCGCTGTTCACCGAGTCCGACGGGCGGGCGCTGGGCATCCTCAGCAACGGTGACCCCGGCGAGGGGCCCTGCACCAACCCCGACGAGAAGAACACCTACGCGTCGGTCTCGGTGATCCTCGACCGGGTCAACGACCGCACCGGGCTCGACTTCCAGATCGCCACCCAGGGACCGCTGCTCGCCCCGCCCACCGGCTCCTCGAACCGGTAGGTCGCCCGGCCCGGCCAGCGGGCGCGTCCGGGCGACGGTTCCCGGTTGGCGGTTCCCGGTTGGCGGCTCGTTTAGCCGGCGGGCGGGCCCGGGGTGCGCCGGGCATCCGGTGCGGTGCCGCCGGCACGCCCGGTAAAGCCGTGGGCGAGAGGTCGACGGCTGCCTACGATCGACCGATGACTGATACGGCGAGGACGGCCCGCGCCGGTGTTCCCGAACGTCCCACCCTGGACGGCATCGAGGAACGCTGGGCGCGCCGCTGGCAGGAGGAGGGCACGTACGCGTTCGACCGGGAGAAGGCGACCGTAGCGGGTCGCGGGTCGACGGTGGGGACCCCGCGTCGGCACGGTCGCGGCGACGACGTGTACGCCATCGACACTCCGCCGCCGACCGTATCCGGCGAGCTGCACATGGGGCACGTCTTCTCCTACACGCACACCGACACGGTGGCCCGGTTCCAGCGGATGCGCGGGCGCAACGTGTTCTACCCGATGGGCTGGGACGACAACGGCCTGCCCACCGAACGCCGGGTGCAGAACGTCTACGGGGTGAGCTGCGACCCGTCCCTGCCGTACGACCCGGCGTGGCAGCCGCCCGACGCCCCGGTCACCGAGGCCCGGCGTCGGGAGCCGACGCCGATCTCCCGCCGCAACTTCGTCGAGCTGTGTGAACGGTTGACCGCCGACGACGAGCAGGTCTTCGAGGCGCTCTGGCGGCGGCTCGGGCTGTCCGTGGACTGGTCGTTGACGTACACCACGATCGGGCGGGCGGCGCGGGCCACCTCGCAGCGGATGTTCCTGCGCAACCTGGCCCGGGGCGAGGCGTACCAGGCGCAGGCACCGACGCTGTGGGACGTCGGGTTCGGCACCGCCGTGGCGCAGGCGGAACTGGAGGACCGGGAGCGTCCGGGGGCGTACCACCGGCTGCGGTTCACCGGGCCGGACGGGCGGGAGGTGCTGATCGACACCACCCGGCCGGAGCTGCTGCCGGCCTGTGTGGCGGTGGTCTGCCACCCCGACGACGAGCGGTACGCCGACCTGGTGGGCGCGACCGTGCGTACCCCCGTGTTCGGGGTCGAGGTGCCGGTGCGCGCGCACCCGCTGGCGGACCCGGGCAAGGGCACCGGCGTCGCGATGGTCTGTACGTTCGGTGACCTGACCGACGTGACCTGGTGGCGGGACCTCGACCTGGCGACCCGGGTGGTGATCGGCAGGGACGGCCGGCTGCTGGCCGAGCCGCCGGACGGCGTGCCGGTCGGACCCTACGCCACGCTTTCCGGGCAGTCGGTCAACGCCGCCCGGCGGGCCGTCGTGGAGTCGCTGCGCGACGCCGGTGACCTGGTCGGCGAGCCGCGCGAGATCACCCATCCGGTGAAGTTCTACGAGCGCGGCGACCGGCCGTTGGAGATCGTCTCGACCCGGCAGTGGTACCTGCGCAACGGCGGTCGGGACACCGGGCTGCGGACGGAGCTGCTGGCCCGGGGCGACGAGCTGCGCTGGGTGCCGGAGCACATGGGGCACCGGTACGCGCACTGGGTGGGCGGGCTGACCGGGGACTGGCTGGTCAGCAGGCAACGCTTCTTCGGGGTGCCGGTGCCGGTGTGGTACCGGCTCGACGCCTTTGGCGAGCCGGACCATGCCAACCCTCTCACACCGGACGAGGCGTCGCTGCCGGTCGACCCGTCGGGTGAGCCGCCGCCCGGCTACGACGAGTCGCAGCGCGGCGTGCCCGGCGGGTTCGTCGGCGACCCGGACGTGCTGGACACGTGGGCCACCTCGTCGTTGACCCCGCAGATCGTCGGCGGTTGGGAGACCGACCCGGAGTTGTTCGACCGGATCTTCCCGATGGACCTGCGCCCGCAGGGGCAGGAGATCATCCGGACCTGGCTCTTCGGCACGGTCGTGCGTGCCCACCTGGAGCACGGGGTGCTGCCCTGGCGGGACGCGGTGCTCTCCGGCTGGATCCTCGACCCGGACCGCAAGAAGATGTCCAAGTCCAAGGGGAACGTGGTCACCCCGATGGCGCTGCTGGAACAGCACGGCTCGGACGCGGTGCGCTACTGGGCGGCCAACGGCCGGCCCGGCATGGACCTGGCCTTCGACCCGGCGCAGATCAGGGTGGGTCGGCGGCTGGCCACCAAGCTGCTCAACGCGTCGAAGTTCGCGTTGGGGCTGGGCGCCGCCGACGCCCTGCGCACCCCGGCGACCACCCCGTTGGACACCGCCCTGCTCGCCGAGCTGTCCACCGTGGTCGCCACCGCGACCGCCGCCTTCGACGGGTATGACCACACGGCCGCCCTACAGGCCACCGAGGCGTTCTTCTGGCGGTTCTGTGACGACTACATCGAGTTGGTGAAGGAACGCGCCTACGGCACCGGGCCGGGTGCCGACTCGGCCCGGGCGGCGCTCGCCACCGCCCTGTCGGTGCAGTTGCGGTTGTTCGCCCCGGTGCTGCCGTACGTGACCGAGGAGGTCTGGTCGTGGTGGCGGTACGGCTCGGTGCACCGGGCCCCCTGGCCGACCACCTACGAGGTGGGGCGGGCGATCACCGGCACCGGTGACCCGGCCCTGCTGCGGCTGGCCGGGGACGCGCTGGGCCAGGTCCGGCGGGCCAAGTCCGAGCGCAGGCTGTCGATGCGGGCGGAGGTCCCGCTGGCCGAGGCGCTGGGCCCGGCCGGCCTGCTCGACCAGCTCACCCTGGTCGCCGACGACGTGCGCGCCGCCGGCCGGATCACCACCCTCGACCTGCTCCCCGACCGCGCCCCCGAACTCGTCATCGCCAGCGCATTCTGACGCGGGCCGACGGGTCGGCGCTAGATCGCCGGTGTGGCGGTATCCAGTCGCCTGGATGCCGCCACACCGGCGCAACTGCGTCGATCAGGGGCTGTCCGCCCCGCCCGCCCGAGCGGGGCGGGCGGGGCGGGCGGGGCGGGCGGGGCGGACAGGGTGAGGCAGGTGGGGCAGGGTCAGCTGGTTTCGCCGGCGACGCTGAAGGAGCGGAGCCGGTCGATGGCCAACACGGTGAAGCCGACGCTGACCATGGCGGTCAGCACCACCGCCACCGGCACCGAGACGGTGGTCGACAGCAGGTCGGTCGGGGCGATCTTGTCGGCCAGGGCGATCACCCACTGCTGGATCGACAGCACCCGGGTGCCGCTGACGAAGTTGCCCAGCAGCCCCTCCCAGATCAGCACGTAGACCAGGCCGAGCAGCACCGGCCGCCGGGTGACCAGGCTGAGCGCCAGGAACAGCGCCGAGTAGGCCAGCGCGCCGAGCGCCGAGGCGACGACCAGGCCCAGGCCGAGGCGTACCGAGTCGGCGAGCACGCCCGCGACGTAGAGCGGCACGGCGACGGTGGCCGCGCTGACCCCGGCGGCCACCGCGAGTTTCGGCAGCACGATCTGCCAGCGGGGCAGCGGCTTGGTCAGGATGTGCACCACCGTGCCGTCGTCGATCTCCGCGCCGAGCACGCCGGTGCCGACGATGAGCGCCACCACCGGCAGCACCACGGCCAGGCCGAGGCCGACCAGCACCGGCGTCGCCCACTGGCCCGGGTCCACCCCGAGCGACCGGCACAGGACGGCCAGCAGCACCAGCACCGCCGGCAGCGGCAGCAGCATGAGGAACCGGCGACGGCCGAACAGCCCGCGCGCGGTGATCCAGGAAACGGTCGACATCAGGCCTCCACCAGGTAGGAGAAGACGCTCTCCAGGGACTCGTCCTCGGGGGTCAACTGCCGGACCCGGATCTGCCGGGCGAGCGCGATCCTGGGCAGCGCCCGGGTGAACGCGCCGTAGTCGCCGGCGCGTACGGTCAGGCCGTTCTTGTCCAGCTCGACGCCCGCGACCGACGGGTCGGCCATCAGCGCCACGGCCAACGCCCGGTCGTCGGTGGAGCGGACCGCGAAGACGTGCGGCCGGTTGGTCATCAACCGGCGGATGGTGCGGAAGTCACCGGAGGCGGCCAGCCGGCCGGCCACCATCACCTGCACCGTGCCGGAGACCTGCTCGACCTCCTCCAGGATGTGCGAGCTGAACAGGATCGTCCGCCCGGCGTCGCCGAGGGAGTGCAGCAGGCCCATCATGTGCAGCCGCTGGCGCGGGTCCATCCCGTTGAACGGCTCGTCGAGCAGCAGCACCTGCGGGTCGTGCACCAGCGCGGCGGCCACCCGGGTCCGCTGCCGCATGCCCTTGGAGTACGTGCCGATCCGGCGGTCCTGCGCGTCGGTCATCTCGACCAGTTCGATCGCCCGGCGGGCGGCGGCCTCGGGGTCGGGCAGCCGGTGCAGCTTCGCGCTGGCCAGCACGAACTCCTTGGCGGTGAGGAAGGAGTGCACCGCCTCCCGCTCGCTGACCAGCCCGAGCCGCCGGTAGACGCCCGGGTTGCGCCAGGTGGACTCCCCGTCGAGGGTGAGCGTGCCCCGGGACGGGGCGAGGAAGCCGGCCATCATGTGCAGCAGGGTGGTCTTGCCGGCGCCGTTCGGGCCGAGCAGGCCGGTCACCCCGGGGCCGAGCCGCATGGTGACGTCGTTGACCGCCACCACGTTGCCGTACCAGCGGGAGACCCCGGCGAGATCCAGGGTGCTGGTGGTGACCACCGGCCGGGCGTCGGTGTCGAGTGTGGTCATCGGGCGGCCACCTTCCGGTATCGCAGCAGCAGCAGGGCGGTGCAGGCGGTGACCAGCAGCACGGCGACGACCGCGTAGACCGGGCCGAAGCCGCCGATCGGCGGGCCGGTGCCGGCGCCCGGGTAGAGCAGGTCCTGCAACGCCCACGAGCCGACCCCCTGTACCAGGGTCGACGGTGAGGCCAACAGGGCCAGCTCGTTGACGGCCCGCGAGGGCAGGATCGACAGCACGCCGACGACCGGGGTGGTCATCAGGAAGACCGCCACGATGCCACCGGCGGCGAAGGCCCGCTTGCCGGTGAGCGAGGCGACCAGCAGACCGATCGAGGCGAAGACCGCCGCCCACAGCCCCGCGTAGAGCAACCCGGGCAGCAGGTCCAGCAGCTCGTTCCAGGTCCCGCGCAGGCCGTCGGAGGTGGTGAACGCCGCCCCCAGGAACATCACCAGCTGCGGCCCGCCCAGCAGCAGCCACAGCGCGCTGACCAGGGAGAGCAGCTTGGCCAGCGCGTAGTCGTCGCGCGGCAGCGGCCGGGAGAAGTACAGCGGGAGCACGCCGCTGCGCAGGTCCCGGGAGACCAGCTCGGGGGCGGCCACCGCGACGAAGAAGATGACCAGCCAGCTCATCGCGTCGGCGAACTGGGCGTACGTCATGACCACCTCGCCGATCTGGCTGCGCACGGCGGTGAGGCCGGCGGCCACCACCGTCACGATGCCGACCACCAACCAGGGGAAGATCTTCGCCTTGGCGCTGCGGCCGAGCCCGAAGACGGTCCGCAGGCCGTGCAGGTAGAGCGCGCCGAACACGTGCCGGCGGCCCAGCCTCGGGCCGGTGTACCGCTGGTAGCCGATGTCGTGGATGACGCCGGTCGGCTCAGGCATTGCTGGGCTCCCTCGGGGCGAAGAGTTCGGCCACCCGGTGCCGGCGCTGGTCCAGCCGGTGCAGCGGCAGGTCCAGCTCGGCGACCGCGCCGAGGATCAGGTCGTAGGTGCGCTCGTCGACGAGCGGGACGAGCAGCATCCGGCCGTCGCGGGTCACCGGCAGGTCGAGCGCGGCGAGCCGGCCGGCCAGCTGGTCGGTGCCCTCGCTGACCTCGACGGCGAGCAGGTCGGTGGCCGAGGTCATCGCGTCGATCCGGTCGGCGCGCAGCAGCCGCCCCCCGTCGATGGCGACCAGGGTGTCGCAGATCCGCTCCACCTCGCCGAGCAGGTGCGAGCAGACCAGGACGGAGATGCCGAACTCGGTGCCGATCCGGTGGACCAGGGCGAGCATGGCGTCCCGGCCGGCCGGGTCGAGGCCGTTGGTGGGCTCGTCGAGCAGCAGCAGATCCGGGTCGTGCACCAGGGCCTGGGCGAGCTTGACGCGCTGCTTCATACCGGTGGAGTAGCCGCCCACCGGGCGGTACCGCTCCTCGTAGAGGCCGACGTGGCGCAGCGTCTCGGAGGCGCGCTCGCGGGCCACCGTACGGGGCAGGCCGCTCATCCGCCCCAGGTGGGTGACGAGTTCGGCGGCGGAGAGGTCGGGCGGAAGCGCCTCGTGTTCGGGCATGTAACCGACCCGGGCGCGGACCGCCGCCGGGTCGGTGGTGGGGTCGAGGTCGAGCACGGAGACCCGTCCGCTGGTCGGCGGGAGCAGGCCCAGCAGAATCTTGATCAGGGTCGACTTGCCGGCGCCGTTCGCGCCGACGAGACCGATGATCCCCGGCTCGACCGCGACGGTCAGGTCGGCCAGCGCGGTGACCCGGCCTCCGTACGTCTTGGTGAGCGACTCGGTCGCGATCAGTGTCACGTCCGCCAGCCTAGGGACCGGCCACCCCGGCGGGTATCCGGAATCGCCCCGGGTCTCCCCTGATACCCGCCCCTGACCAGCCCCGCCCCGATCGGCCGGGCCGACGGTCCGCGCCCGATCGGCGATCCGGCGGTGTCCGTCGAACCCGGCACCGCCGTGCCGGCCCGGGCGGGTCGATCGAGCGGGCGGGGCGGTAAGGCTTCCGTAACCCCGGTGACGGGTGACCGGTCGCGGTGGCGCGGCGAGACTGGACGGCATGTTCCGTCGCCTGTCCCGTGCCCCGCTGGCCTGGGTCGCCGTCGTCGTCCTCGGCGTCGGTGCCGCCTTCGGCCTGTACTGGTTCCAGCCCTGGAAGGTGGTGGCCGACCGCCAGGTCGACGAGCGGCTCTCCGACGTCGACGACGCCGCCCCGACCGGCACCGTGGCCGCCGACGGCACCACACCCGCCGACGGCGGCGTGGCCGGGACCACCCCGACCGGGACCGCCCCGCAGACCGCGCCCGCCGGCACCCCACCCCGGACCACGCCCACGGACGGTTCCCCGGCCACCCGGCCGGTGGTGGTGAGCCGGGGGACGTTCGTCAGTCACGAACACGACACCTCGGGCACCGCCCGGATCGTCCGCACCGCCGACGGCCGGCACCGGCTGGAACTGGTCGGGCTGGACACCTCGAACGGCCCGGATCTGCGGGTCTGGCTCTCCGACCAGCCGGTCCGCCCCGGCCGGGCCGGTTGGCACGTCTTCGACGACGGCCGCCGGGCGGAGCTGGGCCGGCTCAAGGGCAACCGCGGCGACCAGGCGTACGCCGTCCCGGCCGGCACCGACCTCGCCGCGCTGACGAGTGTCACCATCTGGTGTCAACGATTCGCGGTCTCGTTCGGCGCCGCGTCCCTGGTCCCGGCCGGTTGACACCCCCCACCGACCGGCCGGGACACGCCACCGGTGATCCACTTCCGGGTCGGGAGTGGAGTGGCACTCTCGACCGATCGCCGGCCGGCTGAGAAACTGTGATCCGGCCAGCGAGTGAGGGGTACGGATGAGCAACGGTTCAGTGCTGCCCGAGGACGTGCTGCGGGACGCCCCCGCGTACGCGCCACGCCCCGGTGAGCTGGCCGATCTGGAGCTGCTGGTGAGTGGGGCGTACACCCCGCTGGCCGGCTTCATGACCCGCGCCGACCTGGCCTCGTTGCAGCGTCGCGGCAGACTGGCCGACGGCACGTCCTGGCCGGTCCCGGTGACCCTCCAGGTGCCCACCGCCGTCGCCGACGGGCTGGACCCGGCCGACCCGGGCCGGCGGACGCTGGTGCTCACCGACGGCGAGGGCGCCCCGGTGGCCGGGCTGGAGGTGACCGACGTCTGGCAGGTCCGCGAGGGCGTGGCCGGGCTGGGCGGCCCGGTACGCCGGCTCGGCGACGGCGGACACGGCCCGTTCCAGCGGCTGCGCCGGGGGCCGGACGAGGTGCGTCCGTTGCTGCCCCCGGGCCGGGTGCTCGGGGTGATCGCCGACCGGCCGCTGCACCGGCCGCAACTGGCGCAGATCGCGCACGCGGCCCGTACCCTCGGCGCGCATCTGCTGGTGATGATCCCGGTCGGCGAGGACGGCGCGGCCGGACTGCCCACCGAAGCCTTGGTCCGCAGCATCTTCGCCGCCCGCGACCGGATGCCCCCGGCGACGCTGGTCGCCGTCCCGCTGCCCCGCCGGGCCGACGAGATCAGCGACGCGCTGCTGCGGGCCCGGATCTCCGCCGCCTACGGGGTGACCCACCTGCTGTCCACCGGCGGCATGCTCTCCGGGGCGGGGCTGCGGGTGCTGGTCCCCCGCGAGCTCGCCTACGACAGCCGGGACGGCCAGTGGCGCTGGCGGGACGACATCCCGCCGCGCAACCGTAAGCTGGCGCTGAGCGAGGCGGAGATCGACGACCTGCTCGACCGGGGTTTCCCGTTGCCCGAGTGGCACACCCCGCCGGCGGTGGCCAAGGAGCTGAGCCGGGCCCGCCCGCCGCGCCGGCACCGGGGGCTGGTGGTCTTCCTCACCGGGCTCTCCGGCTCCGGCAAGTCGACGATCGCCCGGGGCCTGGCCGATCTGCTGCGCGAGCAGGGCGACCGGACGATCACCCTGCTCGACGGTGACGTGGTGCGTCGGGAGTTGTCGGCCGGGTTGACGTTCAGCCGGGCGGACCGGGACGCGAACGTGCGCCGGATCGGCTGGGTGGCGGCCGAGATCGCCCGGCACCGGGGGGTGGGGATCTGCTGCCCGATCGCCCCGTACGCGCAGGCGCGGGCCGCCGTGCGGGAGATGGCCCGCTCCGCCGGGGCGGGTTTCCTGCTGGTGCACGTGGCCACCCCGTTGGAGGTCTGTGAGCAGCGCGACCGCAAGGGCCTGTACGCCCGCGCCCGCGCCGGCCTGCTCACCGGGATGACCGGCATCGACGACCCGTACGAGACGCCCACCGACGCCGATCTGGTGGTCGACACCACCGACCAGAGCATCGACGAGGCGGTGCAGGCGGTGATGACCCATCTGACCGAGACCGGCTGGGTGGAGCCGCGGCTGCCGTCCGCCTGACCTCGGGGGTTCCACTTCCGCCCCTGCCCGCTGCGCGCTAGTGTTCAATCTTGTTGGAACACGTGCGAGCGCGTGCAGGTGCGGGGGCCCGGGAGGTACGGCGGATGCTGGCGCGGCAGCGGCAGGCGACGATCCTCGACCGGGTCCGCACCGCCGGGGGTGTCCGGGTCACCGAGCTGGCCGCCGAGTTCGGTGTCTCCGACATGACCATCCGGCGTGACCTGGACGCGCTGCACGACCGGGGCCTGCTGGCCAAGGTGCACGGCGGGGCGACCGTCACCGACCCGGGCTCGACCGACGAACCGGGCTTCCACGCCAAGTCCGTCCGGCAGTCCGCCGAGAAGGCCGCCATCGCCTCCCGGGCCGCCGAACTGGTCCGCCCGGGTGCGGCGGTCGCCCTCTCCGCCGGCACCACCACCGCCGAGCTGGCCCGACGCCTGGTCGACGTGCCGGGGCTGACCGTGGTGACCAACTCGCTGCCGGTGGCCGAGATCCTGCACACCGCCGGCCGCCCCGACCAGACCGTGGTGCTGACCGGCGGGGTACGCACCCCGTCCGACGCGCTGGTCGGCCCGCTGGCGGTGGAGGCCATCCGCTCGCTGCACCTGGACCTGCTCTTCCTCGGCGTGCACGGGATCACCGAGCGGGCCGGTTTCACCACCCCGAACCTGATGGAGGCGGAGACCGACCGGGCCCTGGTGGAGGCCGCCGACCGGCTGGTCGTCCTCGCCGACCACACCAAGTGGGGCACCGTCGGCATCTCCTCCATCGTCGGCCTGGGCGCCGCCGACGTGCTGGTCAGCGACGACCGGTTGGCCCCCGAGGCGCGCCGGGTGATCGACGAGAAGGTGGGCGAACTGGTGATCGTGACAGGTACGGGCCGGGCTACCGGGCGGGAGACGACGCGGTGAAGCGTACGGCGATCGAGTTGGCCGACGGCCGCGAGCTGATCTACTTCGACGAGCGCGACGACGCCGTCCGGGACCAGCCGGACCGGCGGGAGCTGCCGCCGCCACCACCCGCCTCCCAGCTCCGCTACGACCCGCTCACCGACGAGTGGGTGGCGGTGGCGGTGCACCGGCAGACCCGGACCTTCCTCCCGCCGGCCGACCAGTGCCCGCTGTGCCCGTCGCGGGGCGACCGGCACAGCGAGATCCCCGCGCCCGACTACGACGTGGCGGTCTTCGAGAACCGGTTCCCCTCACTGAGCCAGCGGATCGCCGACGAGCCGGCCGAGATCACCGGGTTCACCCCGGTCCGCCCCGGCCAGGGGCGCTGCGAGGTGGTCTGCTTCACCGACGACCACGAGGCGTCCTTCGCCAGCCTCTCCCCCGCCCGGGTCCGGCTGGTGCTCGACGCGCTGGCCGACCGGACCACGGCGGTCGGCGCGCTGCCCGGGGTGGAGCAGGTGTTCTGCTTCGAGAACCGGGGCGTGGAGATCGGCGTGACCCTGCACCACCCGCACGGCCAGATCTACGCGTACCCGTTCGTCACGCCGCGTACCCGGTCGATGCTGGCGGCGGCCCGCCGGCACGCGGAACGCACCGGCGGCGGCAACCTCTACGCCGACGTGCTCGCCGCCGAGCGCGCCGCCGGGGACCGGGTGGTCGCGGCGAACGAGCACTGGACGGCGTACGTGCCGGCGGCGGCCCGGTGGCCGTTCGAGGTGCACGTCGCGCCGCACCGGCCGGTGCCGGACATCCCGGCGCTCGACGACGCCGAACGGGACGCCTTCGGCCCGCTCTACCTGGACGTGCTGCGCCGGTTCGACGGGCTGTTCGACCTGCCCATGCCGTACATCGCGGCCTGGCACCAGGCGCCCGTGCGGATCGACCGGGAGTTGGGTCACCTGCACCTGCAACTGTTCAGCGTCCGGCGGGCGAGGGACAAGCTGAAGTACCTGGCCGGTTCCGAGTCCGGGATGGGGGTCTTCATCAACGACATCGCCCCCGAGCGGGCCGCCGAACTGTTGCGCGCCGCCTGACCTCGCAGGCAGGGCGCGGGGGGCCCCGGAACAGGGCCCCCCGCGGGGAAGGGACGGCTGGCTGTGCTCGACAGCCGGGAAGGCTGGCCGGTCGGCACCGGTGCCGTGCGACGACCGACGACAACCTCCCTGGACGCGACTGGCACCACGTCCACCCAGCTCAACGACCTTTTTCCGGGCCGGTGACGCGGCCGTCACCCGGACGGGTGGCGCCGCTGTCCCCCGGTGCGGGGGCCGCGACGCGCCGGAGACGACGGAACCCGCCGGCGGTCCGCCGGCGGGTTCCGTGGGTACGGGCGAGGGTCAGGCGCCGAGCTTGCGCGCCAGGTTCTCGTCGAGGGTGTTCATGAACTCGTCGGTGGTCTGCCACGGGGCGTCCCGCGAGATGAGCAGCGCGAGGTCCTTGGTCATCTGGCCGCTCTCGACGGTGTCGACGATGACCTGCTCCAGGGTGTCGGCGAACTCGGTGACCGCGGGGGTGCCGTCCAGCTTGCCCCGGTGGGCGAGGCCCCGGGTCCAGGCGTAGATCGAGGCGATCGGGTTGGTCGAGGTCTTCTCGCCCTTCTGGTACTGCCGGTAGTGCCGGGTGACGGTGCCGTGGGCGGCCTCCGCCTCGACGGTACGACCGTCCGGGGAGAGCAGCACGGAGGTCATCAGGCCGAGCGAGCCGAAGCCCTGCGCGACGGTGTCGGACTGCACGTCACCGTCGTAGTTCTTGCAGGCCCAGACGTAGCCGCCCTCCCACTTGAGCGCGGCGGCGACCATGTCGTCGATGAGCCGGTGCTCGTAGGTGAGGCCGGCGGCGGCGAACTCGTCCTTGAACTCGTTCTCGAACACCTCGGCGAAGAGGTCCTTGAACCGGCCGTCGTACGCCTTGAGGATGGTGTTCTTGGTCGACATGTAGACCGGGTAGTTGCGGTCCAGGCCGTACCGGAACGAGGCGCGGGCGAAGTCCCGGATCGACTCGTCGTAGTTGTACATGCCCATGGCGATGCCGCCGCCGGGGAAGTTGGCGACCTCCATCTCCATCGGGGTGCCGCCGTCGGCCGGGGTGTACGTGATGGTGACCGTGCCCGGACCGGGGACCACGAAGTCGGTGGCCTTGTACTGGTCGCCGTGCGCGTGCCGGCCGATGATGATCGGCTTGGTCCAGCCCGGGACGAGCCGCGGCACGTTCGACATGATGATCGGCTCGCGGAAGACCACGCCGCCGAGGATGTTACGGATGGTGCCGTTCGGCGAGCGCCACATCTTCTTGAGGCCGAACTCCTCGACCCGGGCCTCGTCCGGGGTGATGGTGGCGCACTTGACGCCGACGCCGTGCTCCTTGATGGCGTTCGCGGCGTCGATGGTCACCTGGTCGTCGGTGGCGTCCCGGTGCTGGATCGACAGGTCGTAGTAGTGCAGGTCGACGTCGAGGTAGGGCAGGATCAGCTGCTCGCGGATCTGCTTCCAGATGATCCGGGTCATCTCGTCGCCGTCGAGCTCCACGACCGGGTTGTTTACCTTGATCTTCGCCATCGGCCGGCGCTCCTCTCGGGGGACACGTGCTCAAGCAGTACGAGCGTACTGGAAACTGGTCGGCGGTACCGAGCCGGCCTCCACCCGGCGGCACCGGCCGGCGGAAAAACGCCCGGGTGGGCCACGCCCGGAGGCATTCCCCGGGGCGACCGCCGCACACCACCGCAAAGCCGACCGGCGGAAACCCGCCCCGGAGCGGCAGCCCGGTGATCAAGAGGTTCGCGTCACGTCCGGGCGGTGGCTTGACGCAAACCTCTTGATCACCGGGGCGGGGCGGGGCGACCGCCGGGCGAGGCGACCGGCGGGGCGGGGGCGACCGGCGGGGACGGCGCAGGGGCGGGACGGCGGGTGCCGTCCCGCCCCTGCGGCGGATGGTTCAGCGGATCACATGCTGGCGACGTCGGCCTGCTTGGCGCGGACGGCCTCGGCGGCCTCCTTGAGGCTGGCCAGCTCGTCGGCGTCCAGGTCGGTCTCGACGACCCGCTTCACGCCCTCGGCGCCGATCTCGGCCTCGACGCCCAGGTAGACCCCGGAGATGCCGTACTCGCCGTCGACCCAGGCGCAGACGGGCATGACCGCGCCGGAGTCCTCGGCCACGGCCCGCGCCATCCGGGCGGCGGCGGCAGACGGCGCGTAGTACGCCGAACCGGTCTTGAGCAGCGCGACGACCTCGGCGCCACCGTTGCGGGTCTTGACGACCAGCTCCTCGATCTGCTCGGCGGGCATCGCGTCACGCAGCGGCTTGCCGTTGACGGTGCTCTGCGAGGGCACCGGCACCATCGTGTCGCCGTGCGAGCCGAGGGTCAGCGTCTTGACCGACTTCACCGGTACGTCGAGGGCCTCGGCGACGAAGTTGGTGAACCGGGCGGTGTCGAGCATGCCGGCCTGGCCGAGCACCCGGTTCCTGGGGAACTGGGTGGCGAGCTGGGCCAGCGCGGTCATCTCGTCGAGCGGGTTGGACACCACGATGACGACGGCGTTCGGGGCGTACTTGGCGACGTTCTCGGCGACCTGCCGCACGATCTTGGCGTTGGTCTCCAGCAGGTCCATCCGGCTCATGCCCGGCTTGCGGGGCAGACCGGCGGTGATCACCACGACGTCGGAGCCCTCGATGGCCTCGTAGCCCTCACCGTTGGGGCCGGTGGTGACGCCGACGACCTTGGTCTCGAAGCCCTCGACCGCGCGGGACTGGTTGAGGTCCAGCGCGAGACCCGCCGGCTTGCCCTCCACGATGTCGGTGATGACGACGGTGTCGAAGACGTCGTACTCGGCCAGGCGCTGTGCGGTGGTGGAGCCGTAGAAGCCGGCCCCGACGACAGTGACCTTCTTACCCATGGTCGTCCCACTCCCTGCTACCAGTCGGTTTTCCCGACCGTAACAGTCATCCCGGCACCGTTTCGGCCAGGGGCGGCGACCATCCCCGGGATGGGGCCAACGTCACCACCGCCCGGTTCCCGGCGGGTGCCGCGGCGGGCGGTGGCCCGGCCCCGTGCCACCGCCGCCGAGCAGGGGCGACGGCCTGCGGGTCAGCCGCGCTCGGCGCGTTCGACGACGTTGGTGAGCAGCATGGCCCGGGTCATCGGCCCGACGCCGCCGGGCATCGGGGCCAGCCGACCGGCCACCTGCGCCACCTCCGGGTCGACGTCGCCGGTGTAGCGGCCCTTGCCGTCGTCGCCGATCACCCGGGTGATGCCGACGTCCACCACTGTGGCCCCCGGCGTGATCATGTCGGCGGTGAGCAGGCCGGGCACCCCGGCGGCGACGATGACGATGTCGGCGGCGCGGGTGTGGGCCGCGAGGTCGAGGGTGCCGGTGTGGCAGAGGGTCACCGTCGCGTTCTCACTGCGCCGGTTGAGCAGCAGACCGAGCGGGCGGCCGACGGTGTTGCCCCGGCCGACGAGCGCGACGTTGGCGCCGCGCAGCGGCACGTCGTAGCGGCGGAGCAGCTCGACGATGCCGCGCGGGGTGCAGGGCAGCGGGCCGTCGTAGCCGAGCACCAGCCGGCCCAGGTTCACCGGGTGCAGGCCGTCGGCGTCCTTGTCCGGGTCGATCATCTCCAGCGCCCGCTGGGTGTCCAGGTGCCCCGGCAGCGGCAGCTGGACGATGTAGCCGTGGCAGCCCGGGTCGGCGTTCAGCTCGGCCAGGACGTCGTCGAGCTGCTGCCCGGTGGCGTCGGCGGGCAGCTCGCGGCGGATCGAGGCGATGCCCACCTCGGCGCAGTCGCGGTGCTTGCCGTTGACGTACGCCTCGGAGCCGGGGTCCGCGCCGACCAGGACCGTGCCCAGGCCGGGGGTGACCCCCCGCTCGGCCAACGCCTTGACGCGTACCCGCAGCTCGTCCTTGATCTCGGCTGCGGTCGCCTTGCCGTCCAGGATGATCGCCGTCACGACCAGATCGTCTCATGGTCGGCGGACGGCGGACCGACGACGGGGAACCCGTGACTTTCCGTGATGTGCCGTTATTCACTCTGAGTGACCAAGTGCGGGCCGGCTCACACAGTGAACCGGACGGGAGGGACGCGTCGGGCCCGGACCGGAGATCGGGCGTCCGGGCGGTCACGACGGGCGATCCACCCTGACGGCACCGTGAAACCACCCTCGTCACCCGCCATCGAGCAGGCATTTCGCTGGGTTTCCGATACCAGTAACGGTCGTCGACGACAAGGCCGCAGCCGGTGATCGCAACGCTGTCGTTGTCGACGGGCCCAACCCGACCTACCGTTGCCGGACGTTGCGCAGAGTCACCCAACGCCGGGTCCGGCTGCGCTCCGTGATGAGATGAGGAGACCCCCATGCGTGTGCGCAGGCTTGCTGCCTGGACCGCTCTCCCGCTCGCGGTGACCCTGGGCCTGGCGGCCTGCGGCTCGGGCGGCGGCAGCGGAACCGGTCAGTCCGACCCCGACGCGGCCGTGCGGATCGAGATCGCCGAGCCGCAGCACCTGGTGCCGACCAACACCAACGAGACCAGCGGTTCGCAGGTGCTCGCCGCCCTGTTCAGCCCACTCGTCGACTACGACGAGGCCAACAAGCCCTACGAGGTGGCGGCCGAGTCGGTCACGTCGTCGGACAACAGGGTCTGGACGGTCAAGCTCAAGGACGGCTACACCTTCCACAACGGCGAGAAGGTCACCGCCGACAACTACCTCGACGCCTGGAACTACGGCGCGTACGCCCCCAACGGGCAGAACTCCAGCTACTTCTTCGAGAAGATCGCCGGGTACGCCGACCTCCAGGGCGACAAGCCGGCCGCCGAGCGGCTGTCCGGGCTGAAGAAGGTCGACGACCTGACCTTCACCGTGACGCTGACCGAGCCGTACAGCGAGTTCAAGACGATGCTCGGGTACACCGCCTTCTACCCGCTGCCGAAGGCCGCCTTCTCGGCCCCCGGCGTGCTCAAGGAGGGCTACGAGCAGGCCCCGGTCGGGCAGGGCCCGTTCCGGATGAAGGGCTCCTGGCAGCACGACGCCAAGGTCGAGGTGGAACGCTACGACGCCTTTCCCGGCGAGCAGCCGAAGGTGGGCGGCGTCGAGTTCCGGATCTACCAGCAGCCGACCGCCGCGTACGCGGACGTACTCTCGGACAACCTCGACGTGATCAAGACGATCCCGACCGAGAACCTGTCCACCGCCGCCACCGACCTGGGCGACCGGTTCCGGCAGAGCCCCGCGTCGTCGTTGCAGGTACTGGCCTTCCCGACCTTCCAGAAGGAGTTCAGCAAGCCCGAGGTGCGCAAGGCGATCTCGATGGCGATCGACCGGGACGAGATCACCAAGTCGATCTTCAAGGACTCGCAGCAGCCGGCCCGCTCGTTCGTCTCGCCGGTGGTCGCGGGCTACCGGGAGAACACCATCGGCGCGGCCGGCGAGTTCGACCCGGCCAAGGCGAAGGCGGCGTACGAGGCGGCCGGCGGCCCGAAGAAGATCGAACTGTCGTACAACGGCGACGGCGGGCACAAGGACTGGATCGACGCGACCTGCAACCAGCTCAAGGCCAACCTGGGCGTGGAGTGCGTCGGCACCGCCGAGCCCAAGTTCGCCGACCTGCTGACCAAGGTCAAGGCGAAGCAGCCGGTGGGTCTGTTCCGGATGGGTTGGGTGATGGACTACCCGTCGATGGAGAACTACCTCGGCCCGCTGTACAGCACCAACGGCTCGTCGAACTACTACGGCTACAGCAACCCCGAGTTCGACAAGCTCCTCGCCGAGGGCGCCAAGGCGCCGAACGAGGAGGCCGCGATCGCCAGGTACCAGGCGGCCGAGGACCTGCTGGCCAAGGACATGCCGGTGATCCCGCTGCGCTACGGCCAGAACAACTTCGGCCACTCGACCAAGGTGAAGAACGTCCAGATGGACCTCTTCGACCGGGTCGACCTGCTGAAGATCGAGGCGGTCAGCTAGTCCGGGAGGGCGTCGGCGGCGAGCGGGCCGCCGGCACGTGCAGGCGCGTCGGCGGCAACGGGGCCGCCGGCGGGAGCAACGGGTCGGGTCATCGGTGGACGGTGACCCGACCCGCCTCCGTCTCCGCCGCTTTTGGGCAAGACTGCACAGTATGTTCCGCTTCGTTCTGCGGCGTCTGCTCCAGATGGTCCTCGCCTTCTTCGGGACCACCCTGATCGTGTACGCCCTGATGTTCGCCGGCCAGGGCGACCCGATCCAGGCGCTGGCCGGGGAACGGCCGGTGACCCCGGCGCAGCGGGCGTACCTGACGGAGAAGTTCCACCTCGACCGCACCGGCGTCGGCGGCTTCCTCTACCGCTACCTCGACTACCTCAAGAACCTGCTCCAGGGTGACCTCGGGCAGTCGCTGACCGGCCGCTCGATCGGGGACATCCTCGCCGCCGCCTGGCCGGTCACCGTCAAGCTGGCGCTGATCGCGATGGCCGTGACGATCCTGTTCGGGGTCACCGCCGGGGTGCTCGCCGGCATCCGCCGGGCCAGCCTGTTCGACAACGCCACCCTGGTGCTGACCCTGCTGGTGCTGGGCATCCCCACCATCGTGCTGGCCCCGCTCGCCCAGTACCTGCTCGGCGTGCGGTGGCCCGTCTTCCCACCCACCGCCGGCGCCGACCCCGACCTGTGGGCCCTGCTGCTGCCCGGCATCGTGCTCGGCTCGCTGTCGCTGGCCACCGCGCTGCGGCTGACCCGTACCTCGGTCGCGGAGAACCTGCGCGCCGACTACGTGCGTACCGCCCGGTCCAAGGGGCTGGCCCGGCGGCGGATCATCGGCGTGCACGTGCTGCGCAACTCGCTCATCCCCGTGATCACCTTCCTCGGTGTCGAACTGGGCAACCTGATGAGCGGCGCGATCATCACCGAGGGCGTGTTCAACATCCCTGGGGTCGGCTTCAACCTGTTCCGGGGCATCCGCACCGAGGACGGCCCGCTGGTGGTGGGCATCGTCAGCGTCCTCGTCGTGGTCTACCTCGTCGCCAACCTGGTGGTGGACGTCCTGTACGCCGTCCTCGACCCGAGGATCCGCTATGAGTGAGCACAACGAGGTGACGGCATGAGCGACTTCGAGACGGTGGCGGCGACGGAGGACCAGGCCGCCAGGCGCGGGGTCTCCGGCGAGCCGGGCACACCCGACCGGGTGGGCGTACCGCAGAAGCCCCGCAGCCTGGCCGGGGACGCCTGGCGCGACCTGCGCCGCAAGCCGGTCTTCTGGATCAGCCTGGTGCTGGTCGTGCTGGTCGCCGCGATGGCCGCCGTGCCGTCGCTGTTCACCGCCAACGACCCGCGCGACTGCGTGCTGTCCCGCCAGCACGCCGGGGCGTCCGGCGGGGCCATCTTCGGGTACGACTTCCAGGGCTGCGACACGTACGCCCGCGCCGTCTACGGGGCCCGCGCCTCGCTGCTGGTCGGTGCGCTGTCCGCCCTGCTCACCGGGGCCATCGCGCTGGTCGTCGGGATGGTGGCCGGGTACTTCGGCCGCTGGGTCGACGCGGTGCTCTCCCGGGTGATCGACATCGTGCTCGGCATCCCGCTGCTGCTGGCCGCGATCGTGCTGCTCAAGCGGGTCAGCACCAGCAGCGACACGGTCCGGCTGTTCGCGGTGATCTTCGTGCTGGCGGTGCTCGGCTGGACCACCGCCGCCCGGGTGGTCCGCTCCTCGGTGATCACCGCGAAGGAGCAGGACTACGTCGCCGCCGCCCGGATGCTCGGCGCGGGCCACGGCCGGATCATGTGGCGGCACATCCTGCCCAACGCGCTCGCCCCGGCGATCGTGGTGCTGACCATCGCGCTCGGCTCGTTCATCGCCGCCGAGGCGACCCTGAGCTTCCTCGGCATCGGGCTGAAGGCCCCGACCATCTCCTGGGGCATCGAGATCGACGCCGGCCGGGTGCACATGCGCGAGTCGGCGACGCCGCTGGTCGTCCCGTCCGCCTTCCTCGCGCTGACCGTGCTCGCCTTCATCATGCTCGGCGACGCGATCCGCGACGCCTTCGACCCGAAGCTGCGGTGAGGCCGATGTCCACCCCGGGCGCGAGCGAGAGGCAGATCCGGTGACCGAGTCCACCTCCCGGCCCACGCCGGCCTCACCCACCCCGCCCGGCGGGCACCTGCTTGACGTACGCGACCTGCACGTCGAGTTCCGCACCGGCGAGGGGGTGGCCAAGGTGATCAACGGGGTCTCCTACCACCTGGACCCGGGCGAGACGCTTGCCGTGCTCGGCGAGTCCGGCTCCGGCAAGTCGGTCACCGCCCAGGCGGTGATGGGCATCCTGGACACCCCACCGGCGGTGATCCGTTCCGGCCAGATCCGCTACCGGGGCCGCGACCTGCTCACCCTGCCCGAGGAGCAGCGCCGGCAGGTACGCGGCAAGGAGATCGCGATGATCTTCCAGGACGCCCTGTCGGCGTTGAACCCGGTCTTCCCGGTCGGCTGGCAGATCGGCGAGACGCTGCGGCACCGCGACGGGATGTCCCGCGCCGACGCCCGACGGCGCACCGTCGAGCTGATGGACCTGGTACGCATCCCCGGGGCGGCCGGACGGCTCGGCGACCACCCGCACCAGTTCTCCGGCGGCATGCGGCAACGCGTCATGATCGCCATGGCGCTGGCGCTGAACCCGAAGGTGCTGATCGCCGACGAACCGACCACCGCCCTCGACGTCACCGTGCAGGCCCAGATCATGGACCTGCTGGCCGACCTGCGCCGCGACCTCGACATGGCGATGATCCTGATCACCCACGACCTGGGGGTGGTGGCCGGCGTCGCGGACCGGATCGCCGTCATGTACGCCGGCCGGATCGTCGAGCACGCCGACGTCCACCCGCTGTACCGGGCACCGGCCCACCCGTACACCAAGGGGTTGCTGGCCTCGATTCCCCGGCTGGACGTGCGCGGCCGGGAACTGTCCACCATCCGGGGCCTGCCGCCGAACCTGATGCGCATCCCGGGCGGCTGCCCGTTCCACCCCCGCTGCCCGTACGTGCGGCAGGTGTGCGTGGACGTGGTGCCCGACGACCTGGTCCTCGCCGACGGCCGGACCAGCGCGTGCCACTTCGCCCAGGAGGTCCACGATGACCGCGACCGCTGACCCGGCCAAGGTCCGGGGCGAGACCATCCTCACGGTCGACGACCTGGTCAAACACTTCCCGATCACCAGGGGGGTGCTCTTCCGCCGGCAGGTCGGCGCGGTCCGGGCCGTCGACGGGGTCAGCTTCACGCTGCGCCGGGGCGAGACGCTCGGCATCGTCGGCGAGTCCGGCTGCGGCAAGTCGACCCTCGCCCGGGTGCTGATGCGGCTGGAGACGCCCACCTCCGGCCGGGCCACCCTGGACGGCCGCGACCTGCTCACCGCCGCCGGGGGCGAACTACGTCGGTTACGGCGCAACATGCAGATGGTGATGCAGGACCCGTACACCTCGCTGAACCCCCGGATGACGGTCGGCGACATCATCGGGGAGCCGTTCGACATCCACCCGGACGCGGCACCCAGGGGCAGCAAGCGCGGCCGGGTGCAGGAGCTGCTGGACGTGGTCGGGCTGAACCCGGAGCACGTCAACCGGTACCCGCACCAGTTCTCCGGCGGCCAGCGGCAACGCATCGGCATCGCCCGCGCGCTCGCCCTGCGTCCCGAGGTGATCGTCTGCGACGAGCCGGTCTCCGCCCTGGACGTCTCGATCCAGGCCCAGGTGATCAACCTGTTGGAGCAGCTCCAGGACGAGTTCGGGCTGTCGTACGTGTTCATCGCGCACGACCTGTCGGTGGTCCGGCACATCTGCGACCGGGTCGCGGTGATGTACCTCGGCCGGATCGTGGAGATCGGCACCGAGGAGGAGATCTACGAACGGGCCACCCACCCGTACACCCAGGCGCTGCTGTCCGCGGTGCCGGTGCCCGACCCGCAGGCCCGGGGCGCGGCCGGCATCATCCGGTTGACCGGCGACGTGCCCAGTCCGGCCGACCCGCCGTCCGGCTGCCACTTCCGCACCCGCTGCTGGAAGGCCGAGGACATCTGCGCCCGGGAGGACCCGCCGACCGTCCCCCGCCCCGCCGACCCGCACCCCAGCGCCTGCCACTTCGCCGCGCTGCGCCCGCCGTCCGACCCGACGGGCCAGGGCTGACCGGGTGCTCCCGCGCCGGGGCGCGGGAGCACCACGGGTGGATCAGTGGAAGAAGTGCCGGGTGCCGGTCAGGTACATGGTGACGCCGGCCTGCTGGCAGGCGGCGATGGTGTCCTCGTCGCGGATCGAGCCGCCGGGCTGCACGATCGCCTTCACCCCGGCGTCGATCAGGATCTGCGCGCCGTCGGCGAACGGGAAGAAGGCGTCGGAGGCGGCGACGGAACCCCGGGCCCGCTCCGCGCCGGCCCGGCTCACCGCCAGCCGGGCCGAGTCGACCCGGTTGACCTGACCCATCCCCACCCCGACCGACGCGCCGTCCTTCGCCAGCAGGATCGCGTTGCTCTTCACCGCGCGGACCGCCCGCCAGGCCAGCGCGAGATCCCGCAGGGTGGCCTCGTCGGCCGCCTCGCCGGTGGCGAGCTTCCAGTTCGCCGGGTCGTCGCCCTCGGCGTCGATGCGGTCCCGCTGCTGGACGAGGACCCCCCCGGTCACCTGCCGCCACTCGGCCGGCAGCGGGGCGAAGGCCGGGGCGCGCAGCAGCCGGATGTTCTTCCTGCCCTGGAGGATCTCCACCGCGCCGGGCTCGAAGTCCGGTGCCACCAGCACCTCGGTGAAGATCTCCGCGACCTGCCCGGCCAACTCCACCGAGACCGGCCGGTTGACGGCGATCACCCCGCCGAACGCGGAGACCGGGTCGCAGGCGTGCGCCTTGCGGTGGGCCTCGGCGACGTCCGCGCCGACGGCGATGCCGCACGGGTTGGCGTGCTTGATGACCGCCACCGCCGGCTGGTCGGGGAAGTCGTTCGCGGCCCGCCAGGCGGCGTCCGCGTCGACGTAGTTGTTGTAGGACATCTCCTTGCCGTGCAACTGCTCGGCCTGGGCCAGCCCCGGCGGGCTGCCCGGGTCGGCGTAGACGGCGGCACCCTGGTGCGGGTTCTCGCCGTAGCGCAGCGTCGCCTGCCGGCGCAGCGCCAGCCCGGCGAAGTGCGGCCAGCCGTCCTCGGCCGGGGCGGCGGTGCCGGCGAACCAGTCGGCGACCGCCACGTCGTACTCGGCGATGTCGGCGAACGCGCGGGCGGCCAGCGCCCGCCGCTGGGCCAGCGTGAACCCGCCCTCGGCCAGCGCGGCGACCAGCGCCGGGTACGCGGCCGGGTCGGTCACCACGGCGACCGAGGCGTGGTTCTTGGCGGCGGCCCGGACCATCGCCGGCCCGCCGATGTCGATCTGCTCGACGCACTCGTCCGCCGACGCGCCGGAGGCGACGGTTTCCTGGAACGGGTAGAGGTTGGAGACCAGGACGTCGATGCCGGCGATGCCGTGCCCGGCGAGCTGGTCGGCGTGCGACTCCTTGCGCAGGTCGGCCAGGAGCCCGCCGTGGATCTTGGGGTGCAGGGTCTTGACCCGGCCGTCGAGGATCTCGGGGAAGCCGGTCACCTGCTCGACCGGGGTCACCGGCACACCCGCGCCGGAGATCGTCGACGCGGTGGAACCGGTCGAGACGATCTCGACCCCGGCCTCGTGCAGCGTACGGGCCAGCTCGACCAGGCCGCTCTTGTCGTAGACGCTGACCAGCGCCCGCCTGATCGGGCGGCGGGAGTCCTGCGGGGCACTCACGGAACCGTGACCTTTCTTCCGGTGATCGTCCAACCTGAACGGACCAGGCGACCGACCTGCTCGACGAGCTGGCGGCGCTCGGCTTCCTTGATGCGCTCGGTGAGCGTCTCCTCGTCGTCGTCGTCGAGGACCGGCACCGTCACCTGCGCGACGATCGGGCCGGTGTCCATCCCGGCGTCGACGAAGAAGAGGGTGGCCCCGGTGACCTTGACGCCGTAGGCGAGCGCGTCCCGGGGGCCGTGGATGCCGGGGAACGCCGGCAGCAGCGTGTTGTGCGTGTTCAGGTAGCGGTCGCCGAAGGCCGCCAGGAACTGCGGCCCGACCAGCTTCAGGAAACCCGCCGAGATCACCAGGTCGGGCCGGTGCTCGGCGACGTGCGCGGTCAGGGCCTTGTCCCAGTCGGCGCGGGTGGGGTGGTCCTTCACCCGGTCGACGAAGGTCGGCACCCCGGCGGCGGCGGCCCGGTCCAGCCCGACGATGCCGTCCCGGTCGGCGCCGACGGCCACCACCCGGGCCCCGTAGCCGGGGTCGGCGGTGGCGTCCAGCAGCGCCTGGAGGTTGCTGCCGGAGCCGGAGACGAGGACGACGAGGCGGGCGACGGACGCGGGCTCGGTCACCCGGCCACCCTAGCGGGCAGGTCGGCACGCCCATCCTGCGGGCGGCGACGTTTCGGGTGATCACGCGTGTCGCCCGGACACGGTACGCTGCCGGTCGCCCGGTGGCCGGGCCGTGCCCGCCACCGCGCCCCACAAGCCCATGATCAGGTACGTACGCCGTACCGACGTGAACGAGGAGTACTGCAGATGCAGCCCGGCTACCCCAACCCGCAGCAGCCGATCAACAACAACATGACCGCGTCGATCGTGGCCATCTTCTTCTTCTGGCCGCTGGCGATCCCGGCCATCATCAACGCCTCGAAGGTCAACCCGGCCCTGCAGCAGGGCGACTACGCGGGCGCCGAGGCCGCCGCCCGCGAGTCCAAGAAGTGGTCGAAGCTGGCCTTCATCATCGGCGGCGTGTGGCTCGTCATCGTGCTGCTGTGCTGCCTCTTCGGTGGTGTGATGGGTGCGATCGACGGCAGCAGCACCAGCAGCTACTGACGGCCCACGACTGAGGAGCAGCCGAGATGCAGCCCGGAAACCCCGGCCACGACCCGTACGGCCAGCAGCCCCCGCACGATCCGTACGGGCAGCAGCCCGTCTCGGGCCAGCCGCAGGACCCGTACGCCGCGCCGCAGGCACCGTACGGGCAGCAGCCGGCGGCGCCGTACGGGCAACAGCCGCCGTACGGGCAGCCCACCCACGACCCGTACGGCCCCCAGCCCACCTCGGGCCAGCCGTACGGTCAGCCCTTCCAGCCGGACCCGTACGGCCAGCCCGTCCACAAGGACCCCTACGGGCAGCAGCCGTACGCCGCGGCGGCCGGCTCCTACCCGGGGGCCGGCTACCCGGCGCCGCAGGGGCAGCAGAACACCCTCGGTCTGGTGTCGCTGATCCTCGGCATCGCGTCCATCCCGCTGCTCTGCTGCCTCTACCTGGGTATTCCGCTCGGTATCGGCGCGGCGATCACCGGCTGGCTGGGCATGCAGAAGGCGAACCAGGGTCTGGCCAGCAACGGCGGTCAGGCCAAGGCCGGCCTGATCTGCGGGGCGATCGCGGTCGGTCTCGGCATCCTGCTGCTGCTTCTCAACATCATCGGTAGTTTCACGCTGCCCACCTCGCCCTGACCGGGCGGGCACGATCGAGGGGCGTCCCGGCACCGTCCGGGGCGCCCCTCGTCGCGTGTCCGACGGGATTACGCCGGCAGTCCGGCACGGGGCGGTCAGTCGGGTACCGGGCGGGGCGGGCGGTCCTCGGACGACCGGGGGCGCTCCCGGGTCGGCCGGGACCGGTCCCCGGCCGGGGCGGGCCGCTCCGGAGCCCTGCGGGGGCGGTCGGCGGCCGGCCGGGGCCGGGCCGACGACGGCCGGTCGAGCACCTTGGCGGCGACGGCCCCGAGCAGCGCGCCGACCGTGACCACCGCCGTGGCCACCGCCGCCACCTGCCACGGCACCGGACCGATCTCGGCCAGCCGGCCGCCGCCGAGCGGGCCGCCGGAGGCCGCCGCGGCGAGCCCGACGACCAGGCCGACCACCGGGCCGGCGAGCACGGCCGGACCGAGCAGCGCCGGCCAGGCCGGCGGGGTCCACTCGTCGGCGTCCGGACGGAGCAGCCGGCGGGCGAGCAGCCAGCCCGCCGTCATACCGGCCAGCACCGGCACCGCCAGCAGCGCCGCGCCGAGCCCGTCGACCGGGCCGCTGGGCAGCCCGGCGAGCAGGGGTACGGCCGGTAGCGACCCGACGGACACCTCGCTGAGCCGGACCGCCGTGCCGGTGCCGACGGCGAACCCGGGGCCGAGCAGGTAGGCCACCGACCAGACGGTGGCGTTCGGCGCGTAGGCGAGGCTGACCAGGGTGATCCCGGCCTGCCCGGCGACCCCGGTCCGGTAGGCCCCGATCAGGTCGGCGGCGTCTCCCCCGCCGGTCGCCACCGCCAGGCCCGCCGCGCTCGCCCCGGCGGCGAGCAGCAGCAGAGCCGCGACCAGGCCGGTGCGGACGCCGTCGCGCAGCACGGGTGGCGCACGGTCGGCGAGCAGGCGGGTGACGGCGGTGGTGCGGGCCGCCCCGACCAGGGCGGCCAGCGTGCCGAACAGCAGCAGGGTCAGCCCGGACCGGACCGGGGACACCCGCAGGCCGGCGCTGCCGACCAGCAGCGCGGCCAGGACACCGAACACCGCGTACCCGGTGCCGACCGCGAGGGCGACGGTGGCCGCCTGCCGGGGTGACCGGCCGCCGCGGGCGCCGACCGCGCGGCTGGCGTGCACCCCGGCCCGACTCAGCCGCCAGAAGGCGAACGCGCAGAGCGTCAGCGGGACGAGGCCGAGCCGGCCGGCGGTGGTCTCCAGCGGCACGCCGTGCCCGAGCAGCCAGCCGGCGAGCCCGGCGCGCAGCGCACCGACCAGCGAGCCGGCGTCCTCGCTGAGCTGGGCCAACCCGAGCACCACCGCCACCGGCAGGTACGAGGTGACGGCCGCGCCGGCCGCGGCCACCCCGGCGGCGACGGGCAGCGGCGCCCGGGAGCGCCCGGACTGCTCCGGCCGGCGGGGTGCGGGCACCCGGGCACCGCCGGCACGGCCGGGCGGCCTGCCGGTGCGGGCACCGCTGGGACGGCGGGGCTGATCAGGGGTGGTCGAGGACATCGGCTCTACTCTGGCATGCCGCGCCGGTGGTGGCTGCCCGTCGGGGCCACCCGGTGGCGGCGAGTTCCGTGATCCACCGCCGTGCGGCCCCGATCCGGTTTAGCCTCGGCGCAGGGACGCGACCGAAGTCGCGGCACCGATCGCCCGGAGGAAGCCGTGAACGCTCCGTACCCACCGCCACCGGCCGCGGCCGGGCGGGACCGCACCACGCTCTGGGGGGTGCTCGGCATCGTCCTCGGCCTGATCTGCTGCGGCATCCTGGGCATCGTCTTCGGCTACCTGTCGATCCGCGACGCCAAGCGGTACGGCCAGTCGCCGGTCCTCGGCTACCTGGCCATCGCGTTCGGCGTGATCAACATCATCGGCACGGCGATCTGGCGGGCCAGCGGGACCTATCCGCTGTGGAACAACTGAGGGGGCCGACCGTCTCCGGTCGACCCCCTCGGTCGGTACGTCGTCAGCCCGGGTGCGGGCCACCGGCTCAGCGGCCGGACATCAGCTCCCGCATCAGCTTGGCCGTCTCGGTCGGGGTCTTGCCGACCTTGACGCCGACCGCCTCCAGCGCCTGCTGCTTGGCCTCGGCGGTGCCCGCCGAGCCGGAGATGATCGCGCCGGCGTGCCCCATGGTCTTGCCGGGGGGCGCGGTGAAGCCGGCGATGTAGCCGACCACCGGCTTGGTGACGTTGTCCTTGATGAACTCGGCGGCCCGCTCCTCGGCGTCGCCGCCGATCTCGCCGATCATCACGATCGCGTCGGTGTCCGGGTCGGCCTCGAACGCGGCGAGCGCGTCGATGTGGGTGGTCCCGATGATCGGGTCACCGCCGATGCCGACACAGGTGGAGAAGCCGATGTCGCGCAGCTCGTACATCATCTGGTAGGTCAGCGTGCCGCTCTTGCTGACCAGGCCGATCCGGCCGGAGCCGGTGATGTCGGCCGGGATGATGCCGGCGTTGGACGCGCCCGGCGAGGCGATGCCGGGGCAGTTGGGCCCGATGATCCGGGTCTGCTCGCCCTTGGCGACGTTGTACGCCCAGAACGAGGCGGTGTCGTGCACCGGCACGCCCTCGGTGATGACCACGGCGAGCGGGATCGCCGCGTCGATCGCCTCGACCACCGCACCCTTGGTGAACTGCGGCGGGACGAAGATCACCGTGACGTCCGCCCCGGTCTCCCGCATCGCGTCCGCGACGGAGGCGAACACCGGCAGTTCGGTGCCGTCGAAGTCGACGGTGGTGCCGGCCTTGCGCGGGTTGACCCCGCCGACGACGTTGGTGCCGGCGGCGAGCATCCGCCGGGTGTGCTTGGAACCCTCGGAGCCGGTCATCCCCTGCACGATGACCTTGGATTCCTTGGTCAGCCAGATCGCCATCGTCAGACCCCCGCAGCTGCCAGCTCGGCGGCCCGCTCGGCCGCGCCGTCCATGGTGTCGACCCGCTGTACCAGCGGGTTCCCGGCGCCGTCGAGGATCGCCCGACCGGCCTCCGCGTTGTTGCCGTCGAGCCGGACCACGAGCGGCTTGGCGACCTTCTCGCCGCGCTCCTCCAGCAGGGCCAACGCCTGGATGATGCCGTTGGCGACCTCGTCGCAGGCGGTGATGCCGCCGAAGACGTTGACGAAGACGCTGCGCACCGACGGGTCGGAGAGCACGATCTCCAGGCCGTTGGCCATCACCGCGGCGCTCGCGCCGCCGCCGATGTCGAGGAAGTTGGCGGGCTTGACGTTGCCGTGCCGCTCGCCCGCGTAGGCCACCACGTCGAGGGTGGACATGACCAGACCCGCGCCGTTGCCGATGATGCCGACCTCGCCGTCGAGCTTGACGTAGTTGAGGTCCTTCTCCTTGGCGGCCTGCTCCAGCGGGTCCACCGCGGCCTGGTCGACCAGGGCCTCGTGGTCCGGGTGCCGGAAGCCGGCGTTCTCGTCCAGGGTGACCTTGGCGTCGAGCAGCAGCAGCGTGCCGTCGCCCGTCTTGGCCAGCGGGTTCACCTCGACCAGGGTGGCGTCCTCGGCGACGAACGCCTTCCACAGCCCCACCGCGACCGCGACGACCTGGTCGGCGACCTCGGCCGGGAACCCGGCCGCGTCGACGATCTCCCGGGCCTTCGCCTCGTCCACGCCCTTGACGGCGTCGATCGGGGCCTTGACCACCTTGTCGGGGGTCTCGGCGGCGACCTGCTCGATGTCCATGCCGCCGGCCACGCTGGCGATGCAGAGGAAGGTGCGGTTCGCCCGGTCGAGCAGGTAGGAGAAGTAGTACTCCTCGGCCACGTCCGCGGTCACGGTGATCATGACCTTGTGGACGGTGTGCCCCTTGATGTCCATGCCGAGGATGTCGGTGGCCCTGGCCACCGTCTCGTCGGTGCCCTCGGCCAGTTTGACGCCGCCGGCCTTGCCTCGGCCGCCGACCTTCACCTGCGCCTTGACGACCACCCGGCCGCCGAGGCGTTCGGCGATCGCGCGGGCCTCCTCCGGGGTCGTGGCGACGCCGCCGGCGAGCACGGGCAAGCCGTGCCGCTCGAACAGGTCCCGCCCCTGGTACTCGTACAGGTCCACGATTGCGCGTCCCGTCCCGTCTCCGCGGCGCGCCGTCGCGCCGCCGCCAGCGTTGTGGAAACTCCGTTGACGCCTGTCATCAGTTGAAACAGGCCATTGGCCGCAGCCTAGCGAGGTGGGCACCGGCGGCAACCGAGCGGGTGCGCGGTGTGCGGTAATGCACAGCGCGCCGTCGGCGACTCGCCGGTGGCACAGATCGGTCCACAGGTTGTCCCACGTAACGCGTAACCCCACCGTACGGGCGTCGTTGAGTCTGATGTCGGAGCGCTGATCAGCGCGAAGACGGGAGCGGCCGATGCCCTGTCGGTCGAGGGGTGGCGGCGGGGCATCGTGCATAGAAGGGCCGGGCGTGTGAGGGGTGCGTCCGGCCCTTCACCCTGCCCGGATTCGAAAAGCCCTCCCGCCTGATGCCACCCCGGCCGCCGTCGGGGTCACGGCACGACGAAACGGCGGCGGCCGGAAACCGGCCCACCACCGTCGGCGTACGGACGGGTGCGGCGCACCCGGGGGTCGTCAGGCGACCGGCTGGGCCACGTTGGCGCGGACCCACTCGACGATCGACTGGGTGGTCGCGCCCGGCGTGAAGATCTTCTTGACGCCGATCTCCACCAGCTCGGGAATGTCGGCGTCGGGGATGATGCCGCCGCCGAAGACGACCACGTCCCGCGCGTCCCGCTCGGCGAGCAGCTCCAGCACCCGGCGGAAGAGCGTCATGTGCGCGCCGGAGAGCACCGAGAGGCCGACCGCGTCGGCGTCCTCCTGGATGGCGGTCTCGACGATCTGCTCCGGGGTCTGGTGCAGGCCGGTGTAGATGACCTCCATACCCGCGTCACGCAGGGCACGCGCCACCACCTTGGCACCCCGGTCGTGGCCGTCGAGGCCCGGCTTCGCGACGACTACCCGGATACGAGAGTTCATCAGCGCACACCCTTCACGGCTCCGCGGCTACCAGCTGAACGAACGGTAACCCGGCCCACCGGGTGTGGAGAACCCGGGCCGGACCCCTACCGTCCCGGCCCGCCCCCAGGAAGCCGGACGCCTCCGCCGATCGGTCACTGTGCGCGACGAACGGGCAGGAAGAGGGACAGCCGTCCGGCGTCTGGAGCTATGACAATGATGGACGGAAAGGGACAGAACGAATCGCCGATCCGCGGGCCACGCTTGTGACCGGAGCGGCGGAGGGCTAACGTGTCCACGGTTGTCATCAGGTCCACGGACGGGTGATGACGCGATCAACGATCGTCGGGGCGGCTGCACCGATCGGTCGGAGGTTGCATCGGATCCCCGACAACGGAGGGTGTGCGTGCGCCAGCGCCTGTCGTCTGAGCCCGATAGATATCGCGGCCGTCGCCGTGTACCCACCCCCCCACGGAGCCGCTACGCGGCGGTCGTGACCACCGCCTTCGTCGGTGCCGGGATCGTCGCGCTCGGCGCGGGGGCGATGCCGGACGCCAAGAGCGTCAGCCCGTCGGTCCTCGACGAGCTGCGGCAGGCCTCGATCACCAGCCAGGACGCCGCCGCCCGCGCCGACGCCGCCGACCGGGCCACCCGCAACGACGCCCGGGACAGCCAGCCGGGTGTCAGCGAGCAGGACCCGTGGCTGCTGCCCATGCAGGGCTACGACTTCAACTCCCCGTACGGCATGCGCTGGGGCAAGCTGCACACCGGCATCGACCTGGTCGCGCCCGAGGGCACCCCCTACGTGGCCATCCACTCCGGGACGGTCACCAAGGCCGGCTGGTTCGGCGGCTACGGCTACGCGGTGATCGTGCAGCACGCCGACGGCAGCGAGGCCATCTACGGCCACTCCTCCGCGGTGAGCGTGCACGAGGGCCAGCAGGTGAAGGCGGGCGACCAGCTCGGACTGGTCGGCAACACCGGCCACTCCTACGGCGCGCACCTGCACCTGGAGGTCCATGTCAAGGGCCAGCCCCTCGACCCGGTGCCGTGGCTCCAGGAGCGCGGAGTGGACATCAAGCTGCAAGTGGAGGCGTACTACACCGAAGCAGCCGCTTCCTGACGCTCGGTAACGCCTGTTCACCGCCCGGATCTACGGATCCGGGCGGTTTCGCGTGGGGCCAAGTCTGCTGCGTCACACTCCGCAGTGTGACCGAGGCCACGTCAGGGTCACGCCGGGCAACAGGTCAGACACCACCCCGGCGGGACATAGCCGGGCAGGCTGCCGGCACATCCGGGTTACCGGCTGGTACCCCTACCCGGCCCGGCGCACTTCGACACCCAGGATGGTCCGGGTCCGAAACCCCCTGAGTAGTTGAAGGTCCACCGTGCTGGAAGACAACAACCGCCCGGACGACGGCACCACCCGCGACCAGAAGTCCACCCGCACCGGCCCCGGAGCCCGGATCTCCGCCGCCGTGGTCCGGCACCGGCGTCGTCACCCGCGGGGCGTACGCACCCTGGCCGTCGGCGTCGCCGCGCTGGTCGGCCTCGGCCTGGCCGGGGTCGCCACGGTCACCACCCTCGACCGGGACGACGCCCCGGAACCGGCGGCCGTCGCGCTCGACGCCCGGGAGCGGGCCGAGGCCGCCGCCCGCGCCGACCGGTCCGCCCGCGAGTCGGCCGCCCCGGCCAGCCCCACCGCCGGGCCGACCCCCACCACCGCCAGCCCCGCCCCGACGGCCACGGCGACCCGCAAGGCCACCGCGAAACCGAAGGTCGCCGCGAAACCGAAGGCCACCGCCAGGAAGGCGACCACGCCGAAGCCGAAGCCGTCCTGGGTGATCCCGATGGCCGGAGCGCAGGTCACCTCCTGCTACGGGCAGCGCTGGGGCACCCTGCACGCCGGCATCGACTTCGCCCTGCCGGCCGGCACCCCGATCCGCGCCGCCGCCGCCGGCACGGTCGTCAAGGCCGGCGACGTCGGCGACGGCTACGGCATCTCGGTCTTCATCGACCACGGCAACGGCTACCTGACCCACTACGCCCACCAGAGCAGCGTGAAGGTCGCCGTCGGTGACCGGGTCGGCGTCGGCGAGGTGATCGGCTACGAGGGCTCCACCGGCGACTCCACCGGCCCCCACCTGCACTTCGAGGTGCACCAGGGGCAGATGTGGAACCAGATCGACCCGGCGCCGTTCCTGCGCGCCCGGGGCATCGACGTGGCCTGCTGAGCCGTACCGCCGACGGGCCCGACCCGGCAGCACGCCGGACCGGGCCCGTCGGCGTCGACTCAGAGCTTGTCGAGCGGGGCGTGCCGCAGCACCAGCCACATGGTCTGGTCGCCGAAGTCGATCTGCGCGCGGGCGCTCGGCCCGTGCCCCTCGACCGCGAGCACCCGCCCCAGGCCGTAACGCTGGTGGTTGACCCGGTCGCCGGCCGACACCTTCGGCCCCTGCGGCAGCTCGCTCGCGGTGGCCAGTCGACTGGCGTCCACCCCGAGCCGTTTCGCCAGCTCCGCCGCCCTCGGCGTACCCCCGGTGAAGCCGCTCCGCCCGCCGGGCGCGCGGTCCGCGCGCCCCCCGACGCCGCCGCCCCCACCGGCCCACGAGGTGTACGTCCCCTCGGTGCGCTCCCAGCGCACCAGCTCCGGCGGCAACTCCTCCAGGAACCGCGACGGCGGGTTGTACGACGGCTGCCCCCACGCCGAACGGGTGACCGCCCGGGACAGGTAGAGCCGCTGCCGGGCCCGGGTGATGCCCACGTACGCCAGCCGCCGCTCCTCCTCCAGCTCCCGGGTGTCGCCCAGCGACCGCAGGTGGGGGAAGACGCCGTCCTCCAGGCCCGTCAGGAACACCACCGGGAACTCCAGGCCCTTGGCGGTGTGCAGGGTCATCAGGGTGACCACGCCCTGGTGGTCGGGGTCGTCGGAAGGGATCTGGTCGGCGTCGGCGACCAGCGCCACCTGCTCCAGGAAACCGGCCAGGGTGGCCCGCTCGTCGTCGGCACCCAGCGCCTCGATCCGCTCGGTGTACTCGCGGGCGACGCTCACCAGTTCCTGGAGGTTGTCGACCCGGCCGGCGTCCTGCGGGTCGACGCTCTCCTCCAGCTCGGTCAGGTAGCCCGAACGGGTCAGCAGCGCCTCCAGCACCTCCTCCGGGGTGCCCTCCTCGGCCAGCTCACGGGCACCGTCGAGCAGCGCGACGAACTCGGCGATGGAGTTGGCGGCCCGGGTGGAGATGCCCGGCGCCTCCCGGGCCCGGCGCAGCGCCGCCCCGAAGGAGATCCGCTCCCGGCTGGACAGCGCCTCGACGCACGCCTCGGCCCGGTCGCCGATGCCCCGGCGCGGGGTGTTCAGCACCCGGCGGAGGCTGACCGTGTCGTCGTCGTTGACCACCGCGCGCAGGTAGGCCAGCGCGTCGCGGACCTCCTTGCGCTCGTAGAAGCGCACCCCGCCGACCACCTTGTAGGGCAGGCCGACCCGGATGAACACCTCCTCGAAGACCCGGGACTGGGCGTTGGTGCGGTAGAAGACGGCGACGTCGCCGGGGCGGGTCTCCCCCGCGTCGACCAACCGGTCGACCTCCCGGCCCACCCAGTCGGCCTCGGCGTGCTCGGTGTCGGCGACGTAGCCGACGATCTGCTCGCCCGCGCCGGCGTCGCTCCACAGCCGCTTGGGCTTGCGGGAGGTGTTCCGGTCGATCACCGCGTTGGCCGCGCTGAGGATGGTCTGGGTGGAGCGGTAGTTCTGCTCCAGCAGGATGGTGCGGGCGTCGGTGAAGTCCCGCTCGAACTCCAGGATGTTGCGGATCGTCGCGCCCCGGAACGCGTAGATCGACTGGTCGGCGTCACCGACGACGCACAACTCGGCCGGGGCGAGCCCCTCGGTGCCGGCGACCAGTTCCTTGATCAGGGTGTACTGCGCGTGGTTGGTGTCCTGGTACTCGTCGACCAGGACGTGCCGGAACCGGCGTCGGTAGCTCTCCGCGACGTGCGGGTGCGACTGGAGCAGGTGCACCGTCGTCATGATCAGGTCGTCGAAGTCCAGCGCGTGCGCCTCCCGCAGCCGCCGCTGGTAGAGCGTGTACGCCTCGGCCAGCGCCCGCTCGTTGGGCCCCTTGGCCCGGCCGGCGAACTCCTCCGGGTCGACCAGCTCGTTCTTCAGGTTGGACACCTGGGCGGCCAACCCCCGGGCCGGGTAGCGCTTCGGGTCGAGATCCAGCTCCCGGGCGACCAGCTGCATCAGCCGGCGGGAGTCGTCGGCGTCGTAGATGGAGAAGGTCGACTTCAGGCCGGCGTGCTCGTGCTCGGCGCGCAGGATGCGCACGCAGGCGGAGTGGAACGTCGACACCCACATCAGCCGGGCGCGCGGGCCGACCAGGTGGGCCACCCGCTCCTTCATCTCACCGGCGGCCTTGTTGGTGAAGGTGATCGCGATGATCTCGCCGGGATGGACGTCCCGCGCGGCGAGCAGGTAGGCGATCCGGTGGGTGAGCACCCGGGTCTTGCCGGACCCGGCCCCGGCCACGATCAGCAGCGGCGAGCCGGCGTGGGTGACCGCGTCGCGCTGGGGACCGTTCAGGCCCTCCACCAGGGCCTGCGGGTCGAGGTGGCGGGTCGGGCCCGGCCGGCGCGGCGGAACCGGCGCGGACTCGGGCGCGGGCGGGGACGCGGGGATGTCGAAGAGAGGATGCATCGCACGGCGAGTCTATGCCGTCGGGCGGACACTTCCCGCCCGCGCACGCCCGGCGCGGATCGTGCCCCGCCACCGCGCGCACGTCCCGGCCGCCGACCGGCCCGGACTGAGACGAACCTGTCACGGTGGCCCCACTGGCATCTTCCGCCCCGAGGCGCGACGATGACCCGGGAAATCCCCGCCTGCTCCCCCGTAGACGACTTGGGAGAACAACCATGAGTCAACCGCGCTCGCGCGGTCGGGCCGTGCTGCGTCACCTCGCCGCGCCGGCCCTCGCCCTGGCCGTCGTGGCCAGCCTGCCCATCACCGGCCGCGCCACCACGCCGCCGGCCGACGCCGCCCCCGGGGCCGGCCTCGCCCCGGTCGCCGTCTCGTACGCCACCGCGACGGGTGGCGAGGTCAAGGGCCAGTTCCTCAGCTACAACGACTTCCACGGCGCGATCGACCCGCCCGGCGGCAGCGGCGCCACCGTCAACGGCACCCCGGCCGGCGGGGTGGAATACCTGGCCACCTGGCTGAAGAAGCTGCGGGCCGAGGCGAAGGCCGAGGGCCGGTCCACCACCACCGTCGGCGCCGGCGACCTGATCGGGGCCACCCCGCTGGTCAGCGCCGCCTTCCACGACGAGCCCACCATCGAGCTGATGAACCAGGTCGGCCTGGACGTCAGCTCGGTCGGCAACCACGAGTTCGACGAGGGCGTCAAGGAGCTGCTCCGGATCGACAAGGGCGGCTGCCACCCGGTCGACGGCTGCCAGGACGGCGACGGCTTCGCCGGCGCGAAGTTCACCTACCTTGCCGCCAACACCATCAACAAGAAGACCAAGCTGCCGATCCTGCCCCCGATCGACGTGAAGTTCGTCGGCGGCGTGCCGGTCGGCTTCGTAGGGGTCACCCTGGAGGGCACCCCGGGCATCGTCAACCCGGCCGGCATCAAGGACGTCACCTTCACCGACGAGGTGCAGACCGCCAACAAGTGGGGTGGCCTGCTCAAACTGTTCGGTGTCAAGGCGATGGTGCTGCTGGTGCACGAGGGCGGCGCGCAGTCCGCGCCGCCGGCCACCCCGGGCGTCTCCGACTGCGCCAACTTCTCCGGCCCGATCGTCGACATCGTCAAGGGCCTGCGGCCGGAGTTCGGCGTGGTGGTCTCCGGGCACACCCACCGCTTCTACTCCTGCTCGCTGCCGAACTCCTCGGGCAAGCCGAGCGTGGTCACCAGCGCCGGCAACAACGGTCAGCTGGTCACCGACATCGACTACTCGCTGGACCGGCGGACCGGCCGGTTCACCGGCATCACCGCGAAGAACGTGATCGTGGAGAACGGCGTACGCAACGCCGACGGGACCTGGCAGCAGACCGGCGGGGTGTTCGCCAAGAACCCGGCGCTGGTCGACGCGGGCGCGAAGGCGCTGGCCGACAAGTACCGCACGGCGGTCGCCCCGATCGCCAACCGGGTGGTCGGGAAGATCAGCGCGGACATCGTCCGGGACGCCCGGCCCAACGGGGAGAGCCCGATGGGTGACGTGATCGCCGACGCGCAGCTGGCGTACACGAAGGGCGACGGGGCGCAGCTCGCGCTGATGAACCCGGGCGGCGTGCGGGCCTCCCTGTCGTACGCGGCGTCGGCCGGTGGCGAGGCCCCGGGTGAGGTGACCTACGGCGAGGCGTTCACCGTGCAGCCGTTCAACAACCTGGTGGTCACCCAGACGTTCACCGGCGCGCAGCTCAAGGACGTGCTGGAGCAGCAGTTCGTCGGCTTCAAGGGGCAGACCACCCAGCGCATCCTCCAGCCGTCGGCCGGGCTGACCTACTCCTACGACAGCACCGCGCCGGCCGGCTCGCGGGTGAGCGCGCTGGCCCTGAACGGCACCCCGGTCGACCCGGCGGCCAGCTTCCGGGTCACCACGAACGACTTCCTCGCCAACGGCGGGGACGGGTTCACCGAGCTGGCGGGCGGCACCGGCCGGACCACCGCCCCCGGCTTCGACGTGGACGCCCTGGTGGCGTACCTGGGTGCCGGCGCGCCGGTCGCCCCCACGGCGGCGGACCGCATCACCCGGCTGGGCTGACCGGCGGGAAGGGCCCCCCGTCTGCGCGTGGACGCGACGACGGGCGGGCCCTTCCCTCGGCCGTCCGGGTGCTTGCGCGGCCGGTCACCGGTCGGCATACTCGACGACGTGATCGAGCGGCGGTTCTTCTTTTACTACGGCACCGGGAGTCCGGCAGCCGTGGGTCGCGCCTGATCGACAGACCTACGAAAGCCCCGGGCTCGGAGAGCCCGGGGCTTTTTCGTCCCGGGATCCGAACACCGGGCCCGAGACCCGAGGGGTACGACGATGATGACTGACGTGGTGGAGTCCAGCGGTGGCCCCGCGCGGCACGACGATCCGGCCGGGGCGCAGCCCACGGAGGCCGATCCGACCGGAGCCGCGGCCGCCCGTACCGGCACCGGCGACACGGTGGCGGCCGAGCGGATCGTGGCGATCAGGGAACGGATCGACGAGATCGACCGTACGCTGATCGCGCTCTGGCAGGAGCGCGCGGCGCTGTCCCAGGAGGTCGGGGTGACCCGGATGGCCTCCGGGGGCACCCGGCTGGTGCTCTCCCGGGAGCGGGAGATCCTGGAACGTTTCCGCAGCGAGCTGGGGGCCGACGGCACCCAGCTCGCGCTGTTGCTGCTGCGGGCCGGGCGCGGGCCGCTGTAACGGCGACCCGGCGGGTGTGGGCCGCCGTGAACGACGGACCGCCTGCCGCCGTCGGGTGGACGGTGGCAGGCGGTCCGGTCGGGTCACGCCTCGTGCGTGGCGACGATCTCCCGCTTCTCGGCGAAGTGGCAGGCGCTCGGGTGGTCCGAGCCGGGGCGGATCTCCAGCAGCGGCGGCTGCTCGGCGCAGACGTCCTGCGCCTTCCAGCACCGGGTGCGGAACCGGCAGCCCGACGGCGGGCTGATCGGCGAGGGCACGTCGCCGGTGAGCCGGATGATCGCCTTGTTCTCCCGCAGCGTCGGGTCCGGCACCGGCACCGCCGACAGCAGCGCCTGGGTGTACGGGTGGGTCGGCCGCTCGTAGATCTCGTCCTCGGTGCCGATCTCCACGATCTTGCCGAGGTACATCACCGCGACCCGGTCCGACAGGTGCCGGACCACCGACAGGTCGTGCGCGATGAACACGTACGACAGGCCCAGCTCGTTCTGGAGCTTCTCCAGCAGGTTCATCACCTGGGCCTGGATCGAGACGTCCAGGGCGGAGACCGGCTCGTCGCAGACGATCACCTCGGGGCGCAGGGCGAGCGCGCGGGCGATGCCGATGCGCTGCCGCTGGCCGCCGGAGAACTGGTGCGGGTACCGGTTGATGTGCTCCGGGTTGAGGCCGACCAGATCGAGCAGTTCCTTGACCTTGTCGCGGCGGCTGCCCCGCGGCGCGACCTCCGGGTGGATCTCGAACGGCTCGCCGATCAGGTCGCCGACGGTCATCCGCGGGTTCAGCGAGGTGTACGGGTCCTGCATCACCAGCTGGATCTGCCGGCGCAGCCGCCGCAGCGCGCCACCGGAGAGCTTGGCGATGTCCTGGCCCTTGTAGTGCACCGTGCCGGCGGTGGGCTTCTCCAGGTTCATCAGGACCCGGCTCAGCGTCGACTTGCCGCAGCCCGACTCGCCCACCACGCCCAGCGTCTCGCCGGCCTTGAGGTCGAACGAGACGCCGTCGACGGCCTTGACCTGGCCGATGGTCTTCTTGAACACGATGCCCCGGGTGACCGGGTAGTGCTTGACCAGGTCACGGACTTCGATGATGTTGTCAGTCACGGTTCACCAGCTCCTCGGCGAAGTGGCAGGCGCTGGCCCGACCGGTGCCGATCTGCAACAGCGGGGGGACGGTCTCCCGGCACACCGGCTGCGCCATGGGGCAGCGCGGGTTGAACGGGCAGCCCGGCGGGATGTTCATCAGGTTCGGCGGGAGGCCCTTGATGGTGCGGAGCTGCTGCCCCTTCTCGTCCAGCCGGGGGATCGAGTTGAGCAGGCCGAGGGTGTACGGGTGCGCCGGCTTGGCGTACAGGTCGTAGACGTCGGCTTCCTCGACGATCCGGCCGGCGTACATGACCGCGATCCGGTCCGCGACGTCGGCGACCACGCCGAGGTCGTGGGTGATCAGGATCATACCCATCCGGCGTTCCCGCTGGAGTTCGCCGAGCAGGTCCATGATCTGGGCCTGCACGGTCACGTCGAGCGCGGTGGTCGGCTCGTCGGCGATCAGCACCTCGGGGTCGAGTGCCAGCGACATCGCGATCATCGCGCGCTGCCGCATGCCGCCGGAGAACTGGTGCGGAAAGTTGCTGAACCGGCCCTTGGCGTTCGGGATCTTGACCTGGTCGAGCATCTCGATCGCACGCTTCTTGGCGTCGGAACGGCTCATGCCGCGCCGGACCCGGAACTGCTCGGCGATCTGGAACCCCACGGTGAAGACCGGGTTCAGGGCGGAGAGCGAGTCCTGGAAGATCATCGCGATGCCCTCGCCACGGATGCGGCGACGTTCCTCGGCGGACATGGTGAGCATGTCCTTGCCGTGGAAGCGGACCTGACCGCCGGTGACGAAGCCGGGCGGCATGTCCAGGATGCCCATGATGGTCTGCGCGGTGACGCTCTTACCGGAGCCGGACTCGCCGAGCACGGCGAGGGTCTCCCCCGCGTCGACGTGGTACGTGACTCCGTTGATGACCTTGGCGACGCCGTCCCGGGTGCGGAACTCCACCCGCAGGTCGTCGACCTCGAGCAGCCGACCGGAGGGGCGGCCGGATCCGTCGGCGCCGGGCGCGGACTGCTCGGACACGAGAATGTCGGACAACTCAGTCTCCCCTATCGGAGCTTCGGGTCGAGGGCCTCGCGGACCGCCTCGCCGAGCATGACGAAGCTCAGCACGGCGGTGACGAGGAACGCGGAGGGGAAGAAGAGCAGGAAGGGCGAGACCCGGAGGTAGTTCTGCGCTTCATTGATCATGATGCCCCAGGAGACCACCGGGCTCTGCAGGCCGATACCCAGGAAGGAGAGGGTGGCCTCGGCGCCGATGAAGGAGCCGATCATGATCGTCCCGTAGACCAGCAGCGGGGCCAGGCAGTTCGGCAGCAGGTGCTTGAAGATGATCCGACCGGTGCTGGCACCCATCGCGCGGGCCGCCACGATGTAGTCGGCCTCCTTGGTGGCGAGCACCGAGGAACGCATCAGCCGCATCACCACCGGCCAGCTCAGCAGCACCAGCGAGCCGATCACCAGGAACTTGATCTCCCACTCGCCGTTGTTGGAGCCGGCACCGTTGAACGTGGTGAGGATGACGATCGCGCCGAGCACGAACGGCAGGCCGAAGAAGATGTCGGTGATCCGGGAGAGCAGGCCGTCGATCCAGCCGCCTTTGTAGCCCGCGATGACGCCGACCGTCCCACCGATCAGCAGGGTGCCGATCGTGGAGAGCAGCGAGACCACGATCGAGGCGTTGGCGCCGTAGATCACCCGGGCGTAGACGTCCCGCCCGAGCACGTCGTAGCCGAACCACGCGTCGCCGGAGGGCTCGACCCGGCTGCGGGAGAGCGCGGTGGCAGTCGGGTCACCGGAGGTGAACAACGACGGGAAGGCCGACATCACCACGAAGAGCACGATGAAGATGGCGGAGATCCAGAACAGCGGCTTGCGACGCAGGTCGATCCAGGCGTCGCCGAGCAGGCTGCGCGGCTTCTCCTTCTTGCCCGCCGGGCCTGCGGTGGCCGGGGAACTTGCCTCGGTCAACTGCTCGGGACGGGGCGTGCTCACGATCGAAGCGGCACTCGGGTCGCTCATGCCTGCACCTCGCTGCGCTCGGCGCCGGCCTGGTTGCCCGCGCACACTGCAATGACGATTCGTTCGCTGCTGCGCTCACTCATAGCGGATCCTCGGGTCCAACGCGGCGTAGAGCAGGTCCACCAGCAGATTCATCACCAGGTAGACGAGCACCAGCACGACCACGATGGAGACAACGGTAGCGCTCTCCTTGGTGACGATCGCCCGCAGCACGGTGCGGCCGATGCCGTTGATGCCGAAGATGCCCTCGGTGATGATCGCGCCACCCATCAGCGCGCCGAGGTCGGTGCCGAGCAGGGTAACCACCGGGATCAGCGAGTTGCGCAGCAGGTGGATACCGACCACCCGGCGCATCGGCAGCCCCTTGGCGATCGCGGTACGCACGTAGTCGGCACGGCGGTTCTCCGCGATGCTGGTGCGTGACACCCGGGCGATGTACGCCATCGACGCGCTGCCCAGCACGAAGCCCGGTAGGAGCAGTTCGGTGATCCGCATCTCGTTGGAGACGGTCGGCTTGACGATGCCCAGCTTCACGCCGAAGAACCACTGGAGCACGAAGCCGACCACGAAGACCGGCAGCGCGATCAGGAAGAGCGTGGAGACCAGGACCAGGTTGTCCAGGAAGCCGTTGCGGCGCAGGCCGGTGAGCACACCGGCGGTGAGACCGATGACACCCTCGATGGCCAGGGCCACCAGGGCCAGCTTGAGGGTGTTCGGGTACGCGGTGGCGATGATCTCGCCGACGTCGCGCCCCGACCAGGTGGTCCCGAAGTCGCCTTGCAGGAGGTTCTTCATGTAGGTGGCGTACTGCACGAACCAGGGCTGATCCAGCTGGAACTTCTCGGTCATCATGGCCCGGTAGTTGTCCGGGCAGCCACGGTCACCGCACTTGCCGGCGAACGGGTCCCCGGGGACCTTCCACACCAGCAGGTAGATCATCAGCGTCGTCCCGATGAACACCGGGACGAGTTGGAGCAGCCGTCTCACCAGATAACGGCCCATGGGGTGGTCCTCCTGACAAGGGGTGTGCCGGGGGCGGGGGTGCGGCCGACACGGGTGGCGACAACGTGGCGAGGGGTGGGGTGCACCCACTCGCGGAACGGCCCCGGGTCGGGCTCACCGGTAGGCGAGCCCGACCCGGGGTCAGACCGTTCGGATCAGAGCTCGACGGAGGTGATGTCGAGCTCGCCGACGTTGGTCAGCTCCATCTTCTTGATCTTCTCGGAGTGACCGGACTGCTGGCCACCGAAGTAGATCGGCATCGACGGAACGTCCTGGTCGATCTTCTCGACCGCCTTGGCGAACAGCTCGTGCGAGGCCTCCAGGCTCGGGGCGGAGCTGGCCTGCTTGGACAGGGCGTCCACCTCGGGGTTGCTGTAGAGACCGTCGTTCGAGGAGCCACCGGTCACGTAGAGCGGGTTGATCCAGTTCTCGACGTCCGGGTAGTCCTGCTGCCAACCGGCGCGGTAGGCGCCGTCCATCTTGTGGGCGTTGATGTTCTGCCGGAAGACCGCGAAGGTCGGCACACCGACGGCGACCGCGTCGATACCCAGGGTGTTCTTGATCTGCCCGGCGACGGCCTCCATCCAGTCCTTGTGGCTGGCGTCGGCGTTGTAGTACATCTTCAGCTGCCCGGTGAAGCCGCCGGCCTCGGTCAGGAGCTGCTTGGCCTCGTCCGGCTTGAACTGGCAGGCGGTGCAGTTGCCCGGCTTGGCACCCGGGGTCAGCGGGTTGGCCCAGCTGTCGGCCGGCTTGCGGTTACCGAAGAAGATCTTGTCGGTGATCTCCTGCCGGTTGATCGACAGCGAGATCGCCTTGCGCAGCTTCGGGTTCTGGAAGCGCTTGTCGTAGATCGGGAACGCGATGATGCCGGTGGACGGCGTGGTCGACGGGATCGCCCGGTCGGCCAGGTCGGCCTTCCACTTGTCGCCGGCCAGCGAGGAGACCGGAACCTGCTGCTGGAAGTCCAGGTTGTTGGAGACCAGGTCGTTGTAGGCCGCCGTGTCGTCCTGGTAGATCTTGACGGTGACGTCCTTGATCTTCATCTTGTCGCGCAGGTTGTAGTCGTCGAACCGCGTCAGCTTGATCGCGACGTTGTTCTCCCACGAGACGAAGCTGACCGGGCCGTTACCGATCGGCTTCTTGCCGAAAGCCTCGGCGCCCTGCGAGAAGAAGGCGTCCGGCAGCGGCATGAAGGTGCTGTAGCCGAGCTTGGTCGGGAACACGGCGGTCGGCGCGGCGAGCGTGACCTCGAAGTTCCAGTCGTCGACGACCTTGAGGCCGGACATCTCCTTGGCCTTGGGCTCGGGGGCCTTCTTCGGGCCGTCGCCGTCCGGGTCGGAGGTGTTGACGTCGGCGAAGCCGGCGATGTCGGCGAAGAAGCTGGCGTTCTGCGCGCCGTTCGGCGAGTACGCGCCCCAGTTCCAGGCGTCCACGAAGTTCTTGGCCTTGACGGGGGTGCCGTCGTGGAACTTCGTGTTCTGCTTGATCTTGATCTTGTAGACCTTGGAGTCGCTGGTCTCGATCGACTCGGCCAGCGCGTTCTGCGGCGCGCCACCGTTGTTCGGGTACTCGACCAGGCCGGTCCAGAGCCAGTCGATGATCTTGCCGCCACCGGTCTCGGTGGTGTTCGCCGGAACCAGGGGGTTCTCCGGCTCGGTGCCGTCGACGACGATGGCACCGTCCGAGCTGCTGGCGCTGCCGCCTTCGTCGTCGTTGCCGCTGGAGCAGCCGGACGCGATGAGCGCGAACGCCGCACCCACCGCGATGGCGCCGCTCGCCCGCTTCGAGACTCTCATTCCGAGGGGCCTCCTCTTTCTAACCTGGTTCCGTCGTGGGTTTCACGCACGTTGGGGGGTGACACCGCACGGCGATCCTGTGTTGCGGATCACCGGTTACCGCAGAGAAATCGGGACACCCCAGGGGGACCGATCCGCCGGGCCACCGCACTCCCGCACTCGGCCCCCGGGCAGGCTCGACGACCACGATCCGCGCCATGGGCAGCGGTTACGTGGTCGACCGGGACACACGGGTGCCTCACGTCAGGGGTGAGGTGCTGCCACTGTGACACCCACCGGCCCATTACGTGAAGGTGCCGTTATCAAGCCGTTAGTTGCCCGCCATGTTGCCGATACTTGAGAAAAGATCATGAGATGCCCTGGTCGTACCGCTCTGAGCAGGAAAGACAGCAACTTCGCTCCACCAGGTAGTGACCGGCGAGTAGCAAGTGTGAGCTTTCCCGCCGTCCGGTCGAGGCGGTTCGACGTCGACCGAGAGTTGGCCGATTTCGACCATCCGGATGATGGTGACTTCCGCCGGGCGGAGCCAAGTCCCGCCCGGCCGGCCGACGATACCGGTTCGCCGGTCCGTGCCCGCCGCCGACGGTGTCCCCACCACCGGTGGGCCGGTGGGCCGGCGGAGACGGGCCGGCCCCGGCACCGTTGCGGTGCCGGGGCCGGAGAAACCCGTACCTCAGACGGTGAAGCGGATCCGGCGGCGACGGACCAGCAGCACGGCCACCGCGCCGAACGCGAGCAGCGCCATCCCGGCCAGGGCGGCCAGCGCGATCGGCGACCCGGTCAGCGGCAGGCCACCGCCGTTGCTGGCCGGCGAGGTCGACGGCGCCGGACTGGCCGGCGGCGACGAGGACTCCGCCGGGGCCGACGACGACGGGGACGCCGTCGAGGGTGACGGCGACGGCGACGGCGACCCGGACGGCGAGGCCGACGGCGACGGCGAGGCCGGAGCGGCGGCGAAGGTCGCCGCCGCGTCGGCGGTGACCGAGGTGCCGGTGCTGCCACCCAGGATCAGCTTCTGCTTGGCGTTCTTGCCGCCGGAGAAGAGGAAGACCCGCCCGAAGGAGACCGAGTCCGGGGCGGAGACCGTCACGGTGACCCGGCCGGCGGTGGTGGCGGTCAGCCAGAACCGGCCGCCGTTGGTGGTCGTGCCGACCGGACGCCCCTCGGCGTCGACGGCGCTGCCGCCCTCGACCTTCAGCGCGATCTCCCCGGCCGGCCCGTGCACGGTGAACGGCCCCGCCCGCCCGCCCGTGGTCGCGGTGGCCGAGGCCGGGTCCAGGCTCAGCTCGGCCTTCGGCTCCGGCTGGTCGGTGGCGTTGCGCACCAGGTAGTCGTGCACCCGGCGGATCACGTCGTACTCGGCGGCGGCGGTCAGCCCCCGCTCCCAGTCGCCCAGGGTGATGCCGTCGCTGAAGTGCCAGACGGCCGTCTGGGTGCCGAAGTAGAGCAGCGCGTCGCGCCGGGAGTCGGCCAGCCCGGCGGGCAGGCTCGCCCCGGCCGCGGCGAGCAGCTTCGCCCGGTCGGCGTTGGGGTAGCCGTGGGTGAGCACCCACTGCACCCGGCCGAGGTTCTTCACCTCCGACTCGTCCCAGCTGCCCTCGGCGTACTCGCCGTTGCGGGCCACCGGGGTGTGAAAGTCGATGCAGAAGACCGGCACGGTGCCGTCTTTCAGCTCCAGGGCCAGCGCCGAGGTCTTCTGCGCCCGACCGTCCAGCTTCAGCGTGACGCTGGTGCCCGGCACCGCCCGCGCCACGCCCTTCGTCGCCGGCTCGGCGGCGGCCGGACCGGCTGCGGCGAGCACCAGCGCCCCACCGGTGACGAGCGCCGTGGCGATACCCGCCCAGCGTCGTCCTCGTTCTCCGAACATCAGTTCCGTGCACCTCTCCCCAGGGGTCGGCCCGCTCCCGGCGGGCCGGTGTGCGTCGTCGCCGGGGCGGGGTCGTGACACCACCCGCACGCACGAAGACGACGGGGCATTATGCGACACGAATTGATCTCTTGTCAGCCCTGGGGTGATGCTCCCGGAATGGGAGGTGTCAGACGAGTCGTCGGTCCGCCGCCCAGCGGGACAACTCGTACCGGTTGGACATCTGGAGCTTGCGCAGTACGTTCGACACGTGCGTCTCGACCGTCTTGATCGAGATGAACAGCTCCTTGGCGATCTCCTTGTACGCGTACCCCCGGGCGAGCAGCCGTAGCACCTCGCGCTCGCGGTTGGTGAGCTGGTCCAGCTCGGGGTCCGCGACCGGGGCATCCGGCCGGGCGGCGAAGGCGTCCAGCACGAACCCGGCCAGCCGGGGACTGAACACGGCGTCCCCGTCGGCCACCCGGCGGATCGCGTCGGTCAGCTCGTCCGGGGAGATGGTCTTGGTCACGTAGCCCCGGGCACCCGCCCGGATCAGCCCGATCACGTCCTCGGCGGCGTCGGACACGCTCAGCGCGAGGAACTTCACCTGCGGGTGGCTGCGGCGCATCGCGTCCAGCACCGCCCGTCCGCCGCCGTCGGGCATGTGGACGTCGAGCAGCACCACGTCCGGCCCGGTGGCGGCGATCCGGGCGACCGCCTCGGCCACCGTGCTCGCCTCCCCCACCACCTCGACGTGCGCCCCCAGTTCGGCCCGGACCCCGGCCCGGAACATGGCGTGGTCGTCGACCAGGAAGACCTTCAACCGTTGCGCCCGTTCCGGCGTGCCCGTCCCCGGTTCCATCGACTGTTCCGCCATCTCAGTTGTCCCTTTCCGCCGTGGAGCCGGTGCCGGTGATCGGCAGCATCAACCGGACCTCCGTCCCCTCCCCGGGCTCGGAACGGATCTCCGCCCGGCCACCGTGCCGTTTCATCCGCCCGATGATCGACCCTCGGACCCCGTGCCGGTGATCCTCCACGGTATCCGGGTCGAAGCCCTTGCCCCGGTCCCGGACGAAGACGCTCACCTGCTCCGGCTCGACCTCGGCATAGAGCGACACCGTCTGCACCCCGGCATGCCGGGCCGCGTTGACCAGCGCCTCCCGGGCCGCCGCCACCAGCGCGCCCACCCGTTCGTCGGTCTCCCGGTCGCCCACCACCACCGCCTCGACGGTGATCGCGAAGGTGTCCTCCACCTCGGCGGCGGCCTGCTCCAGCGCCGCCGCGAACCGCTCGGTGGGCGAGGCGGTCGGCTTGTAGAGCCAGTTGCGCAACGACCGCTCCTGGCCCCGGGCGAGGCGCTGCACCGTCTTGACGTCGCTGGCGTTGCGCTGGATCAGGGCGAGGGTGTGCAGCACCTGATCGTGCACCATGGCGGCCAGTTCGGCACGCTCCTGCTCGCGGATGCGCCCCTCCCGTTCCGAGCGGAGCTGGTTCCACGTCCGCCAGAGCACCGGCGCGGCGACCACCCCGACGCCGACCAGCCCGACCAGCGCGAAGATCACGCCGTTGACCACCGCGTCGAGGTTCTGCACCGGCGAGTAGACCGCCGCCACCCCGATGATGCCGACGGCGACCAGCACCGCGCCACCGGCGAAACGGAGCACGAGGGCCCGCCGGTCGGTCTCCTCCACCACCGCGCCGAGCCACGGCACCGGCATCGATCCGCTCCACTGCCGACGACGTTCCGGCGCGGACTGGTGCCAGATCACCCCGGCGCCGACCGCGATGATCGCCACCAGCCAGCCGGCGGTGCCCGCCGCGCCGACCGAGTCGAAGAGCATCACCTGGACCAGCAGCACACCGAGGCCGATCGCCACGAACGGCAGCAACTGCCCGGGGTCGCGGCGGGGCGGCGTGGCGGTGTCGCCGGGTCGCAGCGGCACCACCGCCCAGAACGCCGCGTACAGCAGCAGGCCCAGGCCACTGAGCCCGAGCAGCACCATGAACGCGACGCGGACCCGTAGCACCGAGATGCCGAGGTGGTCGGCGATGCCGGCGGCCACCCCGGCGGCCAACCGGTGCTCGGGCGCCCGGTAGAGGCGGGGTGGCGGCGGGGTCACGACGCTGATCGGAGGCTCCCTGGTCACGATGGGTGGTGGACGGACACCTGGCGGTACGGTGCCGATCCGATCGTCACACGCCCGGGACGCCGCCGACCACGGGGACGCCCCCGACATCCGCCCGTCGGGATCTCAGGGTGGGGTCAGGGTCGGTTCCGGAGGTAACCCGGCCCGACGACGGCGCAGGATCGAGTCATGACCGAGGACCCCGCCCCGCCGCCGTACCCTCCGGTGGCCGCACCGGGTGGTACGCCACCGCCCGGTCCCGCCGCCGGGCCGTACCCCACGGCGCCCGCGTCGCCCACGGGGGGCGACGACGCGCCACCGCCGCCCGGTGGCTACCCCCCACCGTCCGGCGGGGCCAGCTTCACCTCCCGGTACGGCCTGATCCGGCCCCGCGACGGCCGCTACCTCGCCGGGGTCTGCGCGGCGATCGGCCGGGCCACCAACACCGACCCGGTGCTGTGGCGGGTACTGCTCGCCGTGCTCGGGTTCTTCGGCGGGGTCGGCATCCTGGTCTACGTGGCCGCCTGGTTGATCATCCCGGGCGAGGGCGACAGCGCCTCCCCGCTGGAGTCGATGCTCGGGCGGGGCCGGTCGAGCATGTCCCCGATCACCGTGATCGTGCTGACCATCCTGGTAGCGGTCAGCTTCGGCTACATCGTCACCGACGCGTTCCGGGCGGTGCTGCTGGGCGCGGCGATCCTGATCGGCGGCGCGCTGCTGCTCAACCGGGACGGCCGGTCCGGCTTCGCCGCCGCCGCTCCGGCCCCCGCACCGGCCGGGCCGCCCGGACCGGTGCCCCCGGTCGGTTACCCGGCGCCCGCGCCGTTCACCCCGCCCGCACCCGCCGTGCCGTTCCCGGCCGGCGCCCCGGCGGCCCCCCGGACCGGCGGGGTGGCGGGCTGGCCCGCACAGGGCCCGACCGCCGCGCTGCCGCCCTGGCCGCCGGCCCGGCCGATGGAGATCACCGGGACCCGGGCGGAAGCGCCGAACTGGCCGCCCCGCCCACCGGTGCCCGGTCGACCGGCCGCCGCACCGGTCGTGGTCCCGCCGTCACCCGGTACGGGCTACCGGCCACCGTTCGCCCCGCACGGCCCGTACGCCCAGGCGGGCCCGCCACCGCCCCCGCCCGCGCCCCGGGTCAAACCGCCGAAGAAGCCGAAGGAACGCTCGGCGCTGGGTGCCGCGACCTTCTCGCTGATCTTCCTGGTCCTCGGCGTGGTGGCCATCCTGGACCTGCTGGACGTCTTCCCGATCGGCGCGGCCGGCTACTTCGCGGCGGTGCTCGCCACCATCGGGCTCGGCCTGCTGGTGGGCACCTGGTTCGGGCGGGCCCGCTGGCTGATCGCCCTCGGTCTGGTCGCCGCCGCCGCGCTCGCCGTCGCCACCGTCGCCGAGTCCTACGACCGGGTGCGGGGCGTCGACGGAGCGGTCACCTGGGCACCGACCAGCTACCAGGAGTTGGCCGACCGCTACGAGAACAGCTTCGGCGACACCACCCTGGACCTGCGGGCGGTGGACTTCGACAAGCAGGACACCGACATCACCGTGGTGGTCAACTTCGGGGCGGCCACCATCGTGGTCCCGCCGAACGTGGACGTCACCGTGGTGACCAACGTCAAGGCCGGGGAGGCGACCGTGTTCGGGCGACGTAGCGCCGGATTCGAGGGACAGGCACGGCAGATTACCGACCTGGGCCCGGACGGGGCCGGCGGCGGCACGCTGCGGCTCACCGTCCAGGTCAACGCCGGCAACCTGGAGGTGTCCCGGTGAAGGCCCACCGCACCGACCTGGTGTCGTTCGTCTTCGGGCTGCTCTTCGTCGGCCTCGCCCTCTGGTGGCTGCTGGCCCAGATCCTCGGGTTGGCACTGCCGGCGGTGGGCTGGTTCCTGGCCGGCGCTCTGGTACTGATCGGGCTGCTCGGCCTGGTCGGCGCGGTGCGGTCGGCGCGGACCACCGACGCCGTACCGCCGGCCGCCGGCAGCGGCACGGCCCCCACGCCGGACCCGGCCGACCCGGCGGGTCGGCCGGTGAGCGGCCCGGCGGGCAGCCCGCCGGACGGTCCCGGGGGTGGGTCCGACGACCGGGCCGGCTGGCGGGACACCGCCGAACTGCGCCTCGGTGACGCGGCGGACGAGCCGGGACAGCCGGGCGCGGTGGACCGTCGACCCGGGCAGGACGAGCCGGCCCGGGTCGGCGACGGGGACACCCGCCGGTGGCCGGCCGACGACCCGGTCACCGGTCCGCCCGGCACCTGACCACGGACACCGGGCTGACCGCGCCGGTGCGGGCGGCCCGTGCCGGCTCGTATGCTGGCCGGGGAGATCCCGCCTCCGTCGGGCGAGCCCCGCCGGTGGCCGCGCCAGGCGGCCCGGCACCGGCCCGGGTGCGCCTCGTCCGGGCACCCGAGGCGGTCCCGCCGCGACGTCCGTCTACCCCGTCAGGAGCCCGCCCGACATGACCCAGTCCCCCGCCGTGCGCCCCTCCGGTCCGTTCGGTCCGGTCCGCATCGGCGAGCGTGCCGCCCGTACCCTCGTCGCCGAACTCGCCCGACGCAACGACCCGAAGGCAGCCCTCCTGGTGGGTGCGGCCCCCGGGGCCGCGGTCCTCGCCGCGGCGATCGACGCGCTGCTGCCGGGCGACACGCTGACCGTCGTGCCGGACCCGACGACCGACGCCGCCACGCTGCGCGACCACGTGACGGCCCAGGGCCGCTGGGTCGCCGACCGGGTACGGGTGGTCGACTCCCTGGCCGAGGCGGACGCCGCCGAGCTGGTCATCGCCGCCGAGCCGTTCACCGGCACCGGTGAGCAGACCCGCGACGCCGTCGACGGCCTCACCAAGTACCTGACCGACGGCGCGGTGCTCAGCGTCGCCGCGCCGGTGTTCCGCACCGAGGGGGCCGCCGCCGAGCTGGACCGGCAGGGCGTCCTGCACGGTGTGCGTTCCGACCTGGTGGTCCGCAACTCCCCGCCGGTACGGGTGCACCACCTGCGGTTCACCCCGGCCAGTGCCGCGTCGGCCGCCCGGCTCGCCCCGGCGTACCGGCCGTCGAGCGTGCCGCTGACCCGGGGCATGCACATCGACTCGAACGGGGTCGCCGCGGCAGGCATCGCGCTCGGCCTGGCCGCCGTCGCCCGGGTCGCCCGGCCGAAGTCGAAGCTGTGGCTGGTGCCGGCGCTGGCCGCCGCACCGGTGGCCGCGTTCTTCCGGGACCCGCAGCGGGACGTGCCGGAGGACCCGTCCGCGGTGGTCGCCGCCGCCGACGGTCAGGTGCTGTCGGTGCAACGGCTGCACGACGAGCGGTTCGGCGACGGCGAGTGGCTGCGGATCGCGGTCTTCCTGTCGGTGCTGGACGTGCACGTCAACCGCTCGCCGGTGGCCGGCAAGGTGGTCGACTACTTCGTCGCCGACGGCGGCTTCGTCAACGCGATGAAGCCGGACGCGGAGCACAACGTCGCCGCCTACACGGTGTTGGACACCGCCCACGGCACGGTGGTGGTGGCGCAGCGGACCGGGTTGATCGCCCGGCGGATCGTGCAGCGGGCTCCGGTGGGGGCGCTGCTGGCCCGGGGCGAGCGGTTCGGGCTGATCCGCTTCGGCTCCCGGACCGACGTCTACCTGCCGGCCGACGCCGCCGCCCCGCTGGTCGGCCCCGGCGACAAGGTGGTCGGCGGTTCCTCGGTCATCGCCCGCTGGAGCTGAGCCGGCACCGACACGGAACAGGGGCGCCGCGGTCGCGGCGCCCCTGTCGTGTAGCTGCTGGACGGGTCAGACGGTACGGCGCTGGTGCAGCCAGAGCAGCGGCCCGCTGACCAGGTAGCCCACCACCACGAGGGCGAAGGTGAGCCGGATGTCGACAAGTGCACCGACGGCCGGGGCCAGCCACAGCCACGGCGGCAGCTTGACCAGCCGGGCCAGCTTGGCGTACGGGAAGCTGGAGACCATCGTGAAGGCGAGCAGCGCCACCCCGCCGATCTGCACGGCGGCCGGCAGCGGCAGTTCGATGGCCACGCCGAGCGCGAGCACGGCCGCCGCCATCGTGGTGGGTACGCCGCAGAAGAACCGGCCGTCCTTGGGCGAGACGTTGAACCGGGCGAGCCTGATCGCGGCGCACGACGCGACCAGTGCTGCGGCGACCGCCGCGGCGGCGGTGGGGGCCGATCCGGCCAGCGAGGCGTAGACCACCACCGGGGCGGCCAGGCCGAAGGAGCACATGTCGGCCAGCGAGTCCATCTGGGCGCCGAACGGGCTGGCCACGCCGAACTTCCGGGCGAGCGCGCCGTCGAGGCCGTCGAACGCGACGCAGGCGATCAGCAGCAGGGCCGCGATGCGGGGCTGGCCGTTCATGGCGACGAAGATGGCGTTGATGCCGAGCACCAGGCTCGCCAGGGTGCAGGCGTTGACCAGCGCGAACTTCATCCGCCGGGCGGGGGTACGCGCGCCGGGGAGCAGCGGGATCGCCATCGCGGGCGACTCGTCGACTCCGGTGGTGGGGCCCAGGACCGGGCTGACCGGGGCGACCGCCTCGATCTCGGCGCGGTCGAGGGTGATACCGCGACGGTCGAAGCCGTACCGGCGACGCTGGCGGTCGACGCGGTGCTCGGGAAGGACCAGATCGGTGCCGTTGAGCTGGTCACCGTCCCGGCGACCCACCCGGACCAGCAGTACCTGGCGGGCGAATGTGCTGCTGCGGCGCAACCGGCCCGCCCAGCGACGCCCTGCGGGGCGCGGACTGTCAGTCGTACGACGCCGGCGCCATGGGGCTCTCGGCACGTTTCCTCCATCACCGGATTGGCTGGCCGCCCGTGCGGGCGGGTGTCCGGCTGTCTCGTGCCGGACCGCTCTTGGCCCGGCAGCCGTTAAGCGGAGTACACCATTGCACAGCGGCGTGGTGGTTGGCGATAGCTGCCGGCGGTACTTATAACCTCGTTAACCGCGCAAACCGCTGCCTTGTTCCCATCTCGGACTTCTGGGTCCGTTTTTCGGGCTTCATCGCCCGTTTTCTTCGCCAACCGCAGGGCCGACTTTACCGGAGCACCACCAGGTCGGCTCGGCGAGCGTCCGTCAGCCGACCGGCCACCGGGTCGCCAGAACCGCGACATCCGTCATCTCCAAGCCGCTGAGCTGGGAATACGTAAACCAGGCAGCGCTAGCCGTCGATCCACCGGCCTGTTCGGTCACCACCGGCTCGGTCGGCTCATCGACAAGCACGCGGTAGATCACCCGCACGCCGTGCCAGTCCAGCGGACGCCCCTCGGGGCCCATCGCGCCCGGATTGTGGAGATTGTCGGCCAGAATCAGCCGGTCCACCCGACCAGACTGACCCGATTCCTCCACCAGCTCCCGTAACAGCCCGTCGACCGGTTGCTCACCGTGATCGGTCCCCCCGCCGGGCAGGTGCCAGAGTCCGGCACCCGGATAGCCGGGCGCGATCATGGTGAGCAGCACCCGCCCGCCGGGATCGGTGACCAGCCCGTACGCGGCGAACCGCTGCCGCCGGTCGGCCGACTCCGCCGCCACCGGCTCGACCGGCACGCCGGGTGGTGGGCCGGCGGGCGGCGGGACGGGCAGGCCGAGCAGGTCGGCGGTGAACGGCACCAGCGGCAGCGTCGCCGCCTCCTGCGGGGTGCACCAGGCCAGCTCACCGGGGCCGTCACCGCCGCCGGCCACCGCCGGCGGCGCTCCTGCGGCCACCGGCCGGTCACCGGGGATCGTGACGTCGAACACCAACCGGTCGGTGTGCACCGGCCCGGCGGGGTCCGCCGGGTCCGCAGCGGTCAGGTCGGCCACGGCGGCGCGTATCCCGGCGACCGCGACGGCCAGCCCGGACTGCCCGGCGCACTCGCGGACCACGGTGTCGGCCGGATGCTCCGCGTGCCGCACGGTGCCCCCGGGCAGCCGCCAGAACCCCGCCGCCGGATCGGACGCCGGGTCGCCGGTGGTGTCGCCGGCGGCGCGCCGCCCGCGTACCAGCAGCACCCGGCCCGCCTCGTCCGTACACCAGCCGTGCGCCGCGATCCGTCGTCGCTCCTGCACGTCGCCCTCCCCGATCCGCCGTCGATCATGAGGCTAGCGGTCGTCCGGGCGGGGCGGGTGCCGTCGTGCCGGGCCACCGGTGGGCGCATCGACGCCGCCGGCGGGCGGGGCAGGTCAGGCGGTGAGCCGGGCGGCCTGGACCGCCTCGGCGGTGACCTCGGTGAGCCGGTCGGTGGGCAGGGCGCCCAACTCGTCCCGGGCGAACCAGCGGGCCTCGCAGGTCGAGCCGCCCACGTCGGTGACGGTCGGCGGGGCGGGCTGGTCGACCATCACCCGGTAGAAGGCCCGCACGCCGTGCCAGTCGATCGGGTAGCCCTCGGGGCCGAGCGAGGCGGCGTCGCGGTGGCTGGCCACCCCGAGCAGCTCGACCAGCCGGCCGGTCTGCCCGGTCTCCTCGACCAGTTCCCGGATCAGCGCCGCACCCGGCTGCTCGCCGTAGTCGGTGCCGCCGCCGGGCAGGTGCCAGCAGCCCGCACCCGGGTAGCCGTCGGAGACCCGGGTCAGCAGCACCCGACCCTCCGGGTCGGTGGCCACCGCGTACGCGGCGAAGCGCTGCGCCCGGTGCAGCCCGTCCGGGCCGGGCACGGCGTAGAACGAGGGGAACTCGGGGGCCTCGTCGGGGACCACGTCGGCCGAGGACGCCGGCAGCCCGAGCGCGCGGGCGGTGAAGGCCCGCAGCGGCAGCTCCCGTGCCTCGTCGAGGGTGTACCAGCGGGCCAGGTCGGTGGAGCGGTCCACCCGGTCGGTGAGGGTGCCGCCACGTACCGACACCTGGTAGATCAGGCGGTCGGTGTGGATGGTGATGCCCCGCTCGGGCAGGGCGCGCATGTCGGCCAGGACGTCCGCCAGGCCGGCGACGGCGACCGAGAGGCCCGTCTCGGCGGCGGTCTCCCGGACGACGGTGTGGTTCGGGTCCTCGCCGTGGTCGACCGCCCCACCGGGCAGGGACCATACGCCGGGGGTGCCGGAGCGCTCCGATGCGCGGACCAGCAACACTCGGCCGACTGAATCTGCACAGACTGCATATGCCGCGATCCTGCGGAGCGGCTCCAGCAAGGTGGTCACGGAGCCAAATTCTCCCCGGGTCGCGTTACCGACGCGGAAAAGAGTCGGATTCCTGACTCAGGGCTGGCCACTCAGGGATCGATCAGGGTAGGACTCCGGGCGGTCACCGAGGTCGACGGGGCGGCCGGCGCGGACCGTGGAGACATGACCTCGACGAGCACCCCCCACGCCCCGTACAAACAACTCCGCAGGCCGACCACCGACCGCATGGTGGCCGGCGTCGCCAGCGGCATCGGCCGCTACTTCGCCGTCGACCCCACCCTGGTCCGGGTGCTGTTCGCGGTGGCGACCCTGCTCACCGGCGGTGTCGCCGCCCTGGCGTACCCGATCATGTGGTTCCTGATGCCCGAGGAGCCGGCCGGCGCGCCGGCCTGGCCACACCCGGCGGACCCGACGGCGCAGCCGCAGCCGACCTGGCCGACGCCGGCGGAGCCGGCCACCTGGCCGGCGACCGGAGGGCAGCCTCAGCCGCCGGCGGCCCCGCCGACGGCCGGCTGAACCCCGCTCACTCCCACTCGATGGTGCCCGGCGGCTTGCTGGTCACGTCCAGGACCACCCGGTTGACCTCGGCGACCTCGTTGGTGATCCGGGTGGAGATCCGGGCCACCACCTCGTAGGGCAGCCGGGACCAGTCGGCGGTCATCGCGTCCTCGCTGGAGACCGGGCGCAGCACCACGGGATGCCCGTAGCTGCGCCCGTCACCCTGCACCCCGACGCTGCGCACGTCGGCCAGGAGCACCACCGGGAACTGCCAGACGCCCCGGTCCAGGCCGGCGGCCGTCAACTCCTCCCGGGCGATCAGGTCGGCCTGGCGCAGCAGCGCCAACCGCTCCCGGTCGACCGCGCCGATGATCCGGATGGCCAGCCCCGGCCCCGGGAACGGGTGCCGCCAGACCATCGCCTCGGGCAGGCCCAACTGGAGCCCGAGCGCCCGGACCTCGTCCTTGAACAGCGTGCGCAGCGGCTCGACCAGGGCGAACTTCAGATCCTCCGGCAGCCCGCCGACGTTGTGGTGGCTCTTGATGTTGGCGGTGCCGGTGCCGCCGCCGGACTCGACCACGTCCGGGTAGAGGGTGCCCTGCACCAGGAACTCGACGTCGCCGTGGGCGGCGATCTCCCGGGCGGCGGCCTCGAAGACCCGGATGAACTCCCGGCCGATGATCTTCCGCTTCTGCTCCGGGTCGGTCACCCCGGCCAGCGCGCCGAGGAACCGGTCGGCCGCGTCGACCACCTTCAGCTTGATGCCGGTGGCCGCCACGTAGTCCTTCTCCACCTGCTCGGCCTCACCGGCGCGCAGCAGGCCGTGGTCGACGAAGACGCAGGTGAGCTGGTCGCCCACCGCCTCGTGGACCAGCGCGGCGGCGACCGCCGAGTCCACCCCGCCGGACAGGCCGCAGATGACCTCCTTGTCCCCGACCTGGGCCCGGATCCGGGCAACCTGCTCGTCGATGATGTTCTGCGGGGTCCAGGTGGGCTCGATGCCGGCGATGTCGTAGAGGAAACGGCGGAGCATCTCCTGCCCCTGCGCGGTGTGCCCCACCTCGGGGTGGAACTGCACACCGGCCCGACGGCCGGCCAGATCCTCGAAGGCGGCGACCGGGGCGCCGGCCGACTCGGCGGTCACCGTGAACCCGGCGGGGGCCTCGGTCACCGCGTCGCCGTGGCTCATCCAGACCGGCAGGTCCGCCGGCAGGTCCCGCAGCAGCACCCCCGGGTCGAGCAGCCGGGGACGCAGCGGGGTGCCGCCGTACTCCCGGTTGCCGGTCCGGGCGACCGTGCCGCCGAGCGCCTGGGCCATCGCCTGGAAGCCGTAGCAGATACCGAAGACGGGGACGCCCGCGTCGAACAGCCCGGCGTCGATCTGCGGGGCGTCGGGGGCGTAGACACTGGACGGGCCGCCGGACAGGATGATCGCGGCCGGGTCCTTCGCCAGCATCTCGGCGACCGGCATGGAGTGCGGGACGATCTCCGAATAGACCTTCGCCTCGCGCACCCGGCGCGCGATGAGCTGGGCGTACTGGGCTCCGAAGTCCACCACGAGGACGGGGCGAGGCGTGCTCATGTGGGCAAAGCCTACCGACAGTCACACCCGCCCCCGGCACGGGCCGCCCCCGGCGCGCCGCGCCCGGTCAGCGCCGGTCAGCCGCGCAGCGCGCCGGGGGCGTCCGCCGGGACCGCCGGGTGCCGCGGACGCACCGCCGCCACCCGGGTGTACGCCGACCCGAGCGGCGGCCGGGGATCCGCCTCCCCCCGGTTCGGCCAGTACGACATCGCCCGCTCCGCCTGCGCGGTGATCGTCAGCGACGGGTTCACCCCGAGGTTCGCCGAGACCGCCGCCCCGTCGACCACGTGCAGCCCCGGGTGGCCGTACACCCGGTGCCAGGGGTCGACCACGCCGTCGGCCGGGGTGGCGCCGATCACCGCCCCGCCGAGCAGGTGCGCGGTCAGCGGGACGTCGAACGGTTCGGTGAGCGCCCCGCCCGGGGTGCCGCCGATCTCCTCGGCGAGCAGCCGGACCGCCCGGTTGCCGGCCGGAATCCAGGTCGGATGGGGTGCGCCGTGCCCGGGGCCGGACACCAGCCGCCGCCGGCCCAGCGGCCCCCGCTGCCAGCGGGTGGTCAGCGAGTTGTCAGTCGACTGCATCACCAGGGCGATCACCGTCCGCTCGGACCAGTGCCGCACCGAGAGCATCCGGGCGGCCAGCCGGGGGTGCCGCACGATCGCGCCCAGCCAGCGCCGCACCCGGTGCGGGCCGCCGTCGACGAGCAGCGACTGGAGCAGCCCCATCGCGTTCGCGCCCCGGCCGTAGCGGACCGGCTCGACGTGGGTCTGCGGGTCGGGATGGAACGAGCTGGTGATCGCCACCCCGTCGGTGAAGTCCAGCCCCCGCCGCCGGGCCTGCCGGCGGTCGACCGACGCGCCGAGGATCGCCTCCGAGTTCGTCCGGGTCAGCGCGCCGAGGCGGTCCGACAGGTGCGGCAGCGCGCCGGTCTGCTTCATCGCGTGCAGCAGCCGCTGGGTGCCGAGCGCGCCGGCCGCGAAGACCACCTGGTCGGCGTGGAACACCTGGCGACGCCGCCGCAGCCAGGCACCGGTACGCACGGCGTGCACCAGGTAGCCGCCGCCGTCGGCCGGCCGTACGGCGGTGACCGTGGTCAGCGGGTGGACCCGCGCGCCGAGCCGTTCGGCAAGCCACAGGTAGTTCTTGACCAGGGTGTTCTTGGCGCCGTGCCGGCAGCCGGTCATGCACGAACCGCAGTGCGTACAGCCGGTGCGCTCCGGCCCCGCCCCGCCGAAGTACGGGTCCGCCACCCGCTGCCCGGGGCGGCCGAGGTGCACCCCCACCGGGGTCGGACCGAAGGTGTGCCCGACCCCCATCCGTTCGGCCACCGCCCGCATCGCCCGGTCCGCGCCGGTGTGCCGGGGGTACGGGGTGACCCCGAGCATCCGTCCGGCCTGGTCGTAGTGGCTGGCGAGTTCCGCCCGCCAGTCGGTGACGTCACGCCACTGCGGATCGGTGTAGAAGGCGTCCGGTGGCTGGTAGAGGGTGTTCGCGTAGACCAGGGAGCCACCGCCGACGCCGGCACCGGAGAGCACCAGCACCCCGCTCGCGGCACCCCGGGCGGCCGGGCGGAGCAGGGTGATCCGTTGCAGCCCGTAGCAGCCCAGGCGGGGGGCCCAGAGGAACCGGCGCAGCCGCCAGGAGGTCTGCGGGAACTCGTCGTCGGCGAACCGCCGGCCCGCCTCCAGCACACCGACGGTGTAGCCCTTCTCGGCCAGGCGCAGCGCGGTGACGCTGCCGCCGAAGCCGGAGCCGATGACGAGCACGTCGTACCGCATGACCGCATCATTACCGGCGGGTAGCCATCGCGCCAGTGCCGGATTTCGCGCGATCATGCTGACCGTCGCCGACCGCAACCCGCAGGGCCGGTCGAAGCGTTGTGCAGACGGGGGTGGCGAGCGATGACTCAGGAAACCGGAACGGGACGACCACGCTGGGTGTGGGGGCTGGCCGCCCTGGCCGTGGTCGTCCTGATGGGGGTGGCCGCCCTGGTGGTGACCCGGGTGGTCCGCGACGACGAGCCACGGCGCACGGCCGGGCCGGCCGCCACGACCACCGGCCCGACGCCGACGCCGAGCCCCACCCCCAGCCCGACCCCGCCCCCCGGGGCCTCGATCACCGGCCCGCTCAACCTGCTCCTGGTCGGGGTGGACACCCGGGTCAGCGTGCCCGGCTGGGAACCGCACGGCGACGCGGTGCTGATCCTGCACGTGCCGGCCGGGCTGGACCGGGCGTACCTCTTCTCGCTCCCCCGCGACCTGGTGGTCGACATACCGAAGTTCCCGAAGTCGGGCTACGGGGGCGGCCGGACGAAACTCACCCACGCGATGAGCTACGGCAGCCGGGTGCCGGGCAAACCCAAGAACCCCAGCGCCGCCCAGGGGTACGAGCTGCTGCGCAGCACGGTCGCCGGGTACACCGGGCTGCGCTTCGACGCCGGTGCGGTGGTCACCTTCAACGGCTTCGACCGGCTGGTCGACAGCCTCGGCGGGGTGGACCTCTACGTCGACCAGCGGGTCCCCTCGCTGCACCGCCGGCCGGACGGCAAATACCGCGAGCCGGCCCGGGGCGGCGGCGGATACACCGGCCCGCAGATGGTCTACGAGAAGGGTGAGCGGCACCTCAACGGCTGGCAGGCGCTGGACTACGCCCGGCAGCGCTACATCGCCGGCGGCGACTACGCCCGGCAGCGCCACCAGCAGCAGCTCCTCCGGGCGCTGGCCGCCAAGATCCTCAACGAGAACCTGGCCCGCCAACCCGACCGGGTGGAGCAGGTGGTGTCGGCGCTCGGCGACACCCTGGTCTACGCGGGCGGCCCGCGCATCGTCGACCTGGCGTACGCCCTCGGCGGGCTGAGCGCCGACCGGATCACCCTGGTCGGGCTGCCCGGCGACGGGGTGGGCAAGGGCGGCAGCTACCGGGGCGAGCAACTCACCAGCGTCGGCAAGGGATTCCTGCCCGCGCTCAAGGCCGGTGACGCCGAGAAGTACCTGGACGCCCACCCCGAGCTGCGGGTGAAGAACTGACCGCCGGGGGACGTGCTCAGCGGCGGGTGGGCGGGGCGGGACGCTCGGTGCCGTACAGCCAGGCGGCGAAGAGGTCGTCGAGCTGCTGCCCGCAGACCCGCTCGGCGGTCGCCACGAACTCGGCGGTGGTGGCGTTGCCGTTGCGCTTGTCGGCCGCCCAGGTCTTGAGGAGCCGGAAGAAGGCGTCGTCGCCGACCGTCACCCGCAACGCGTGCACGGTCATCCCGCCGCGCTCGTAGACCGAGTCGCTGAACAGGTTCGCCACCCCGGGCGCACCGGGCGGCACCCGCCAGACCTGGTCGTCGGAGGACGCGTACCGCTGCTCGAAGGCGGCCTGGGCGGTGTCCCGGCCCTGGTGCTCGGCCCAGAGCCACTCGGCGTACGTGGCCAGCCCCTCGTTGAGCCAGATGTCCGACCAGCGGGCCACCGACACGCTGTCGCCGAACCACTGGTGGGCCAGCTCGTGCGCGACCACCCCGGTGTTCTCGCCGCCCCGGAAGAAGTTGGCCGAGTAGACCGGCCGGCTCTGCGTCTCCAACGCGTACCTGATCCGGGGCTCGTCGACCACCACCCCGCCGTACGCCGCGAACGGGTACGGCCCGAAGACGCTCTCCAGGTAGTCGGCGACCGCCACGGTGCGGGCGACCGACTCGTCGGCCGCCCCCCGGGGCAGGCTGGCGGCGACCGCGCTGAACACCGGCCGGCCCCGGTGCTCGCCGGTGCTGGTGCGGTATTTCCCGATCACCACCGTGCTCAGGTAGCTGGCCATCGGGGCGGCCTCCGACCAGCGCCACGTGGTGAAGCCGCCGGCCGCCGGGCGCTGCCCCTTCGGCACGCCGTTGGCGACCACGACCAGCCCCTTCGGCACGGTGATCTCGAAGTCGTAGGCGGCCTTGTCGGAGGGGTGGTCGTTGACCGGGAACCAGGTGCTCGCCGACTCGGGTTGGCCGAGCGCAACCGCGCCGTCGGCGGTGTGCAGCCAGCCGCCCTCGCCGATCGTCTCGTTGCGCAGCGGCTCCGGCCGGCCGTCGTACCCGACCTGGACGGTGAAGGCCGTCCCGGCGCGGACCGGCGCGGCCGGGGTGACCACCAGCTCGGTGCCCTCGCGGGTGTGCCGGGCCGGGGTGCCGTCCACGGTCACCCGGCGCACCGTCAGCCCGGCCAGGTCGAGGTGGAACAGCGGCAGATCGGTGTCGGCGGTGGCCCGGACGGTGGCGTCGCCGCGCAGCTCGTCGCTGGTCGGGTCGTAGCGGACCTTGAGGGTGTACCGCTCGACGTCGTACCCGCTGTTGCCGGCGGTCGGGAAGTACGGGTCGCCGACGCCGGCCGGGCCGGGGGTCACCCCCGGGGTCGCCTCAGGCGTCGGAGTCGACCGGGATTCCCGCCGGGGTTCCGGGTCGGCGGTGCAGCCGGCCAGGGCGAGCGCCACGGTGACGAGCAGCGCGAGCCCGCGCCGGTTCCGGCTCATGGCCACCTTCGTCCCCCGTTCGCCGCCGCCGTCCGCGCAGCCTACCGATCCGGCCGGCCCCGGGTGCCTGCAACGCCGCACGACGATCGGGGCGACGGTACGGCCGGCCGGCCCCATGGTGGAGCCGACCGGCCGCGACGGACCCGCGTCAGCGGTCGAGGACCAGCCCGACCCGCTGGAACTCCTTCAGGTCGCGGTAGCCGCACTTGGCCATCGCGCGACGCAGCCCACCGAACAGGTTGAGCTGGCCGTCCGGCTCGTCGGCGGGGCCGAAGAGCAGCCGCTCCATCTCCCCGAGCGGTTCGCCGGCCACCTCGAACGCCCCACGCGGCAGGGACGGGTGGCTGGCCGCCGAGTGCCACCAGGCGCCGCCGGCCGGGGCCTCCTCGCACAGCGACAGCGGCTCGCCGAGCATCACCGCGTCCGCGCCGCAGCCGAGCGCCTTGGCGATGTCACCGGAGGTCTGGATGTCGCCGTCGGCGATGAGGTGCACGTAGCGTCCACCGGTCTCGTCGAGGTAGTCGCGGCGGGCCGCGGCGGCGTCGGCGATCGCGGTGGCCATCGGCACCCGGATGCCGAGCACCGACTCGCTGGTCGACCAGTCGTCACCGCCGATGCCGACGATCACCCCGGCCGCGCCGGTACGCATCAGGTGCAGCGCCGTCTTGTAGTCGGTGCAGCCGCCGACGACCACCGGCAGGTCGAGGTCGGCGATGAACTCCTTGAGGTTCAGCGGCTCGTCGGTGGTCGAGACGTGCTCGGCCGAGACGATGGTGCCCTGGATGACCAGGATGTCGACGCCCGCGTCGAGGATCACCGGGGCCAGCGCGAGGGTGTGCTGCGGGGACACCCGCACGGCCACCGTGCTGCCGCCGGCCCGCAGCTCGCGGACCCGCTCGGCGATCAGGTCGGGGCGGATCGGCTCGGCGTAGACCTCCTGGAGCCGCTTGGTCGCGCGGGCGTCCTCGCCCAGCCCGGCCAATTCCTCCAGCACCTTGGTCGGGTTCTCGTAGCGGGTCCAGAGGCCCTCGACGTTGAGCACGCCCAGGCCGCCGAGCTGCCCGAGCCGGACGGCCGAGGCGGGGCTCATGGTGGCGTCCGACGGGTGGGCGACGCAGGGGATGTCGAACTGGTAGGCGTCGAGCTGCCAGCCGGTGGAGACGTCGTCGACGTCCCTGGTCCGCCGGCTGGGCACGATGGCGATGTCGTCCAGGTGGTAGCCGCGCTGCGCGGTCTTGCCCAGCCCGATCTCGACCACGTCACGCATGAGGGACTCCAGGTGGTTTGGGGTGGTGGGTCAGCGGGTGTGGTAGTTGGGGGCCTCGACGGTCATCTGGATGTCGTGCGGGTGGCTCTCCTTGAGCCCGGCCGCCGTGATCCGGATGAGCTGGCCCCGGTGGTGCAGGTCGGGAATGTTCTCCGCGCCGGCGTACCCCATCGCCAGCCGCAGCCCGCCGACCAGCTGGTGGGCCACCCGGGACAGCGGCCCCCGGTAGGGCACCTGGCCCTCCACGCCCTCCGGCACCAGCTTGTCGTCGCTGAGCACGTCCTGCTGGAAGTAGCGGTCCTTGCTGTACGACTTGGCCTGGCCCCGGGACTGCATCGCGCCCAGCGAGCCCATCCCCCGGTACGCCTTGAACTGCTTGCCGTTGACGAAGATCAGCTCGCCGGGGCTCTCCTCGCAGCCGGCCAGCAGACTGCCGAGCATCACCGTGTCGGCACCGGCCACCAGGGCCTTGGCGATGTCACCGGAATACTGGATGCCGCCGTCGCCGATCACCGGGACGCCTGCCGGACGGGCCGCGCGGGCCGCCTCCATGATCGCGGTCACCTGCGGCACGCCGACCCCGGCGACGATCCGGGTGGTGCAGATGGCACCCGGGCCGACCCCCACCTTGACGCCGTCGGCACCGGCGTCGACCAGGGCCTTCGCCCCGGCATAGGTGGCCACGTTGCCGCCCACGATGTCGATCGTCACGTCGGCCTTGAGCCGGCGGACCATGTCCAGCACGGCCCGCTGGTGGCCGTGCGCGGTGTCCACGATCAGCACGTCGACACCCGCGTCGACCAGGGTCCGGGCCCGCTTGTAGGCGTCCTCGCCGACGCCGATGGCGGCGGCGACCCGCAACCGGCCGGCGTCGTCCTTGGTGGCGTCCGGGTACTGCTCGCTCTTGGTGAAGTCCTTGACGGTGATCAGGCCGCGCAGCCGTCCCGAGTCGTCCACGATCGGCAGCTTCTCGACCTTGTGCTGGCGCAGCAGGGAGAGCGCGTCGTCCTTGCTCACCCCCACCGGGGCGGTGACCAGCGGCGTCCGGGTCATGATCGCGTGGACCGGGGTGGCCGGGTCGGAGACGAACCGCATGTCCCGGTTGGTGACGATGCCCACGAGCTGGCCCTCGCCGTCGACCACCGGGACGCCGGAGATGCGGTACCGGCCGCACAGCTCGTCGACCTCACGCAGGGTGTCCTCGGGGCTGGCCGTCACCGGGTTGGTGATCATGCCGGACTCGGAGCGCTTGACCAGGTCGACCTGGAGCGCCTGGTCCTCCAGGGAGAGGTTGCGGTGCAGCACGCCGATGCCGCCCTGGCGGGCCATCGCGATCGCCATCCGGGCCTCGGTGACGGTGTCCATCGCGCTGGACAGCAGCGGGATGGACAGCTCGACGTTGCGGGTGAGCCGGGTGCGGGTGTTCACCCGGCTGGGCACCACGTCCGACTCGCCGGGCTGGAGCAGCACGTCGTCGAAGGTCAGGCCGAGCGGCACCACCCGCGCCGACCCGGCGGGCAGCTCCGGCAGGTGGCCGCCCCACTCGCCGCTGTCGACACCGGCCGGAAGATCGGTGCCGGCAGGAAGATCGGTGCTGGGCGAATTCTCCACGATTGCTCCCCTGAGCTGCTCGGACGGGATTCAGCGAGGCGGCGCGCGCGGCAACCGGCGCACGCCGGGGTGACGGCGAGTCGTCTCATCGTACCCACTGAGCAGGGCGGCCCTCGCCGGCGACCGGTCGGGGTCGGCGACGCCACAGCGACCGCCGGGGGGCGCGTGCGGCGAGGGTTGGGTCTACGGTGAGGGGGTGCACGACGAGCCCATCGACCCGTTCAACGGCGACCCGGCCGATCCGGCTGCGGGGCTGGACGATCCGGGCGACGACGCCCCGCTCGACCCGCTGACCGAGGTCGAGCGGCAGGACGTGCTGGAAGACCTCGCCGACCTGGAGATCTACCAGGCCCTGCTGTCCCCGATCGGGGTGCGCGGGCTGGTCATCGAGTGCGAGGACTGTCGCGAGCCGCACTACTTCGACTGGGACCTGCTCCGGGGCAACCTGCGGCACCTGCTCAGCTCGGGTCGGCCCCGGGTGCACGAGCCGGCCTACGATCCCGACCCGGACCACTACGTCACCTGGGACTACGCCCGGGGCTACGCCGACGGGGTGCACGACACGCTCACCGAGTCCGCGGGCGACGACACCGACTCCGACGACTGACCCCCGGGCCAACCCGACCCGCCACCGCCGGGGCGGGGGCGGTCAGGCGACCAGGCCGGCGCGGAAGCCGGCGGCCACCGCGTGCGCCCGGTCCCGCGCGCCGAGCTTGCGGAACAGCCGCCGGGCGTGCGTCTTGACCGTGTCCTCCGAGACGAACAACTCCCGGCCGATCTCCGCGTTGCTCTTGCCCTCGGCCATGCCGAGCAGCACCTGGAGTTCGCGTTCGGTCAGCCCGACCGAGGTCCGGCCGGCGCGGGCGCCGGAGGTCGGACGCGGCAACCCGGTGGCCGGGGCCGGCTCGGCCGGCGTGCCCTCCGACTCCCCCTCGACCTCGTCGTCGCCGCGTTGCACGGGCACCACCGACGGCGCGCCGGGCGTACCGTCGGCCGGCGGCGGCGACCAGCCCGGCACGGGCGGGCGACCGGGTCGCGGGGGCGCGCCGACTGCGGCGGTGTCCCGGGCGGGGTCGGCGACCCGGTGCCGGGCGGACCGGCCGGGCGCCGCGAGCAGCAGCAACGCCTTCGCCACCGCGCTGGTGAGGTCGTGGTCGGCACCCTGGATCAGGCCCCGGGCCCCGGCGCTGATGGTGGCCGCCGCCGCCTCCGACTCCTCGGTGCCGAGCAGCAGCACCGCGGCCTGCGGGGCGCGGGCGAGCACCCGGCGCACGAAGCCGGCGCTGTCCGGTCGGGTGAGCGCCGTGTCCGCCAGCACCACGTCGACCGGGCGCTCGGCGAGCCGCAGCATCACCTCGGGATCGGAGACGGCTGTCCGGACGACCGCGGCCAGGCCGAGTCGCGCCGCCGCGTTGGTCAACTGCTGCGCGGCGATCGGTGTCCGAACGCATACGAGAACGGTACGCACGGTGGTCTCCTCTCCGGACACGAGCAGACCATGACGGGGTCCACCGGGGAGGAGGTTCCGGGCAATCCTCTGAACTTTTCCGACATTTGGGTCATATGACGCAGGAGGCTTCGGGTTTTCGATCTCAACACGTGTGAGTCGGCGAGGGTTCGGGTACCGAGGCTCCACGCCGGAAACGGGGTACGCCAGCGCGGACCACAGCCCGGACGCCGGTTCAACGAGGATCTCCGCGGTGCCGCGCGGGAGGAGGGGTGCTGATGTCGAACGTACGTAGACTGCCCGGACCCATCGTCGATCTGTGGGACTGGCAGCGTCTCGGCGCCTGTCGGGGTCGGGACAGCGCGCAGTTCTTCCACCCGGACGGCGAGCGCGGTTCGTCCCGGCTGCGCCGGGAGTCCGGCGCCAAGTCCGTCTGTCAGGCCTGCCCCGTGCGGGCCGAGTGCGCGGCGCACGCCCTGTCCGTGCGGGAGCCGTACGGCGTCTGGGGCGGCCTCAGCGAGTCCGAGCGGCTGCGGCTGCTCGCCCTCGGCTGGGAGGACCTGGCCGACCGCCGGCAGACCCGGGTGGACATCGCCCGCATGGAGGCCCGGCTCGGCGCTTCGCACAAGACCGCCGTACCGGCCCAGCGCAAGATCGCTTGACCGACCCGCCACACCTCGACGAGGCCGCGCTCCGGAAATCGGAGTGCGGCCTCGTCGTTTCCCGGCCCGTGGTCCGACGCCGGGCCGGCAGGTACGAAAAGCGGGGCGGGCCCGGCTGTGCCGGACCCGCCCCTTCATTCCACCCGATCCTGCTCCGAGCCGTCGTGCGGCTCACCCGGTACGGCTTTCGCCGCCGGTCGCGGGAGTCAGGAACAGCGGGGTCGTACCTGCGTCACGCCGTCAGCGCTGCAGGGTCAGCAGACCCGGCCGGTAGGGCAGGAGGCCGTAGTCACCACCCGAGTTCGTGGCGCGGCCCTGGTAGAGCAGTTGCAGGTTGCACGGGTCGATCGTGTTGGTCTGGTCCGCGCTGGTGCGCAGCAGCTCGCCGTGGCTGATGTCGTTGGTCCAGGTGGCACCGCTGTTGGCCTTGCCCGCGAACGGGTTGTTGTAGGTCGTCGCGTTCGGCGTCCAGGTGCCGCCCAGGCTGGTCGCCGTGAACGAGCGGAAGTAGCGCTCCCAGCCGCTGGTCCGGGCCTCGATGATCATCAGGTACTGGTTGCGGCCCGCGACCTTGTAGACCTGCGGCGCCTCGAAGATGTTCTCCGAGGTGTCGCTCATGATGGTCGTGTAGCTGGAGCCGAAGCTGCCCGGAAAGTTCCCGATCGGCATGATCTGGCGGTAGATCTTGCCGTTGTCACCGGCGAAGAACAGGTACATGTTCTGGTCGTCGCCGATGATCGTCTGGTCGATCACGCCGGTGCCGGAGTCGGTGATCTTCGCGGTCGACAGGGTCTGCGCGGCCGACCAGCCGTTGGCGTTGGCCGGGTTGGTCGACGTGCGGTACGAGAACGACGTCGGGCCCCACTGGTGGGCGAGGATCCAGATGTTCTTCGGCGCGAAGTAGAACAGCGACGGCGCGACGGTGCTCTGGCTCATGGTGTTCTGGGGCGCCGTGCCGAGCTGGTTGAGGTTGTCGACCAGGCCGAAGTTCATCGAACCCCAGCCGCCGGTGGCGCTGCTGCTGTGGGTGGTGGCGTACACCAACTGCTTGCCCTGGTAGGGGGCGATGGTGAAGTCCTTGAGTGACGCCCAGCCGGCCTTCGGCTGCGCCAGCGGACCGGTCGACGACCAGCGGTAGGACGTCGGCAGGGAGCAGTTGCCCGTCGGCGGCGGGGTGGTCGGCGGGGGCGTGGTCGGCGGCGGGGTCGTGGGGGGCGGGGTGGTGGGGGGCGCGGTCGTCGGCGGCGTGGTGGGCGGGTTGGTCGGCGTCGTGCCACCGTTGCAGGCCACCCCGTTGAGCGCGAAGCTCGTCGGGACGGGGTTGCTGGACGTCCAGGCCCCGTTGAAGCCGAACGACACCGAGCCGTTGGTGGGGATCGCGCCGTTGTAGCTGACGTTCTTGGCGGTCACCGCCGAGCCGCTCTGCGTCACGGTCGCGTTCCACGCCTGGGTCACCGACTGCCCGGAGGCAAAGGACCAGGTCAGCGTCCAACTGCTCAGCGCGTCGCCCAGGTTGGTGATGGCGACGTTGGCCCCGAAGCCACCGCCCCACTCCGAGGAGACGGTGTAGTTCACCGAGCATCCCGCCGCCGCCGCGCCTGCGGGCAGCGCGGTGACTACCGACGCCGACGCCAGCAACGCGACACCGGCCGAGATCAGGCCGACATTGGCCGATCTGGATCTGGACATAAAACACCCTCCTGACGGGATGGCGACCTGCACATTGGTGGTGGCCGTTGTTAGGTTAACGTTAACAGTCGCGTCAGGTATGTTACGGGAGCGCTCCCACAGCCTCAACCCTCGATATCACTGTGGAATTTTCGGCTATCCGCACATTGATCAATCTTGATGACTTAACGCTGATGAGGAATCAGCGCACGGTAACTGTGACGCTGTGCCACCCGGTCGCTCCGTCCGGGGCGACCGGCGCGGTCAACGGGGTCTGCGTCTCGCCGTCCCGGTCGGTCGCCCGCACCTGGAGGGTGTGCTCACCCGGGGTCGCCGCCCACCGCCACGACCACTGCACCCAGGTGTCCACCGACACCGTCGGGGCGAGGGTCGCCTCCTGCCACGTGCCGCCGTCGACGCGTACCTCGACCCGGCTGATCCCCCGGTGCTGCGCCCAGGCCACCCCGGCCACCGTCACCTCGCCCGTGGTGAGCCGGTTACGCGCGCGGGGGGTGTCGATCCGCGACTGCGTCTTCACCGGCCCCTGCGCCGACCAGCCACGCGGCACCCAGTACGCGTCGAAGTCGGCGAAACTGGTCAGCTCCAGCTCGGTCACCCACTTGCAGGCCGACACGTACCCGTAGAGGCCCGGCACCACCATCCGCACCGGGAAGCCGTGCTCGACGGGCAGCGGCTCGCCGTTCATCCCCACCGCCAGCAGGGCGTCCCGCCCGTCGCGCAGCGCCGCCGTCGGGGTGCCGCAGGTCCAACCGTCGACCGAGCGGCCGACCACCTGGTCGGCCCCCTCCTCCGGTTCCGCCTCGTCGAGCAGTTCCCGGATCGGTACGCCCAGCCACCGGGCGTTGCCGATCAGATCCCCACCCACCTCGTTGGAGACGCAGGCGAGGGTGACGTACCGCTCCACCATCGGGCGGGCGAGCAACTCGGCGAAGGTCAACTCGATCGGGTTGCGCACCCGACCGTGGATGCGCAGCCGCCAGGTCTCCGGATCCACCTGCGGCACCACCAGCGCCGTGTCGATCCGGTAGAAGCCGCCGTTCGGCGTGGTGTAGGGGGCGAGCTGCGCCAGGGACAGGTCTGCCCCCGCGGGCACCGTCGGCGCCACCGCCGACGGGGTGGGCAACGCGACCGCCTCCCGGGCCGCCGACACCCCCCGCCGCCCGGCGAGCCAGTGCCCGCCCAGCCCCGCCACGGTCGCCACGCCCGCGAGCAGACCCGCACCACGCAGGAACCGCCGCCGGGACTCCGGGTCGGTCGACTCCAACGGCTCCCTGCCGACGGGCGACCCGCCGGCCGGACCCGCAGGGGTACCCGGCCCGTCGGCCCCCCGGCGTTCGCCCGCCGTCGACCCGGCAGCCGGCACACCGTCGCCCCGGTCCACCGCTGGACCGGCCACCGGCGGCCCACCGGCCGGAAGCGACCCGACGGCCGGCGACGTCCCGGGCACCGGGGGCGGCCCGGGGTGGGCGGCCGGCAGCGGGGTGGGCGGCTGCCAGGGCCACGGGTCGAGCTGCCAGGGACCGGCCACGAAGGCCCAGAGCACCAGCCCGCCCAACCCCCCGCCGACCAGGGCGGGGAGCGCATCGGCGGCATCCGCGCCGGCCCGGGTGAGCGCGGCGGCGACACCGAGACCGGTGAACGCCGCGATGCCCACCAGCCCGACCGCGAGCCGACGCGCGGCGAGCACACCGATCCCGGCGGCGAACGCCGCCAGCAGCACCGCCGTGCCGACCAGCAGGGCGATCTTGTCGTACCTGCCGAAGACGTCGATGGCGAACTGCTTGAGCGGCTCGGGGACCGTGTCGACCACGACCCCGCCGACCGCGATCAGCGGGGCGGAGCGGGGACCGGTGAGGACGGCGACCGGCTCGGCGACACCGATGGCCACCACGGCGGCGGTGACCCCGGCCAGCGCGGCGAAGCCACGGGGGGTGGTGCTCATCCGGCCAGTGTCGTCGATCGACCGGGCCGGCCGCCAACCACGTCACCGTTCCGTAAGCAGCGGTCACCGTACGCGTCAGGGCGCACCGCCGAAGTACGACGGTGCGCCCTGAGCTGGCGTGCTACCGGGTCAGAAACCCGGGCCGTGCTGGTGGCCGTGACCGTGGCCGTGGCCGTGCCCACCGGCGGCGGCCGGCTCCGGCTGCTCCGGCTTCTCGACCACCAGGCTCTCGGTGGTCAGCAGGAGGCCGGCGATCGACGCGGCGTTGGTGACCGCGTTGCGGGTCACCTTCACCGGGTCGATGATGCCGGACTTGACCAGGTCGACGTACTCGCCCCGGGCGGCGTCGAGGCCCTGGCCCCAGTCCTGGCCGGCGACCTTCTCCACCACCACGTAGCCGTCGTGGCCGGCGTTCTGGGCGATCCAGCGCAGCGGCTCGACCAGCGCCTTGCGCACGATCGAGACACCGACCTTCTCGTCGCCGGTCAGGCCGAGGTCGTCGTCGAGCACCGAGCGGATCTGGGCCAGCGCGGCACCGCCGCCGGGAACCGTCCCCTCCTCGACCGCGGCCTTGGTGGCGGCGATCGCGTCCTCGATGCGGTGCTTGCGCTCCTTCATCTCGACCTCGGTCGCCGCGCCCGCCTTGATGACCGCGATGCCACCGGAGAGCTTCGCCAGCCGCTCGGCCAGCTTCTCCCGGTCCCAGTCGGAGTCGGACGCCTCGATCTCCTTGCGGATCTGGGCGACCCGGTCGGCGACCTCGGCGGACTTGCCGCCGCCGTCGACGACCGTGGTGTTCTCCTTGTCGACCACGACGCGCCGGGCGGTGCCGAGCGCCTCCAGGCCGACCTGGTCGAGCCGGTAGCCCAGCTCCGGGGCGACCAGCTCGGCGCCGGTCAGGATCGCCATGTCCTGGAGCATCGCCTTGCGGCGGTCACCGAAGCCGGGGGCCTTGACCGCGCAGACCTTGACGGTCTTGCGGATCGCGTTGACCACCAGGGTGGACAGCGCCTGGCCCTCGACGTCCTCGGCGACGATCAGCAGCGGCTTGTTGTTCTGGAGAACCTTCTCCAGCAGCGGCAGCAGCTCTTCGATCGCCGAGATCTTCTGCGTGGTGATGAGGATGTACGGGTCCTCCAGCACCGACTCCTGCGACTCCGAGTCGGTGACGAAGTTCGGCGAGATGAAGCCCTTGTCGAACTGGAGACCCTCGGTCACCTCCAGCTCGGTGCTGAGGGTGGAGCCCTCCTCGACGGTGATGACACCGTCACGGCCGACCCGCTCCATCGCCTCGGCGATCAGCTCACCGATGGTGGCGTCCTGCGCCGAGATCGTCGCGACGTGCGCGATCGCCTTCTTGTCGGCCACCTCGACGGCCCGGCCGAGCAGCGACTCGGAGACCTTGGTGGCCGCCGCGTCGACGCCCCGCTTGAGGCCGGTCGGGTTGGCCCCGGCGGCCACGTTGCGCAGGCCCTCGCGGACCATGGCCTGGGCCAGCACGGTCGCGGTGGTGGTCCCGTCGCCGGCGACGTCGTTGGTCTTCGTCGCCACCTCCTTGACCAACTGCGCGCCGAGGTTCTCGTACGGGTTGGTGAGCTCGATCTCCTTGGCGATGGTCACACCATCGTTGGTGATCGTGGGCGCACCGAATTTCTTGTCCAGGACGACGTTGCGCCCGCGCGGGCCGAGGGTGACCTTGACCGCGTCCGCGAGGGCGTTGACACCGTGCTCCAGCAGGTGCCGGGCGTCGTCCGAGAAGCTCAGGATCTTCGCCATGAATGTCCCTTCGAAGCGACGTCGCCCCGGCCCGGCGAGCCGGACCGGGGCGACGACACGGGAATCGGTTGGTTACTTCTCGATGACCGCGAGAACGTCGCGGGCGGAGAGCACCAGGTACTCCTCGCCGGCGTACTTGATCTCGGTGCCGCCGTACTTCGAGTAGAGGACGGTGTCGCCGACGTTGACGTCGAGCGGCACGCGGTTGCCCTTGTCGTCGATCCGGCCGGGGCCGACGGCGAGGACGGTGCCCTCCTGCGGCTTCTCCTTGGCGGTGTCGGGGATCACGATGCCCGACGCCGTGGTGGTCTCAGCCTCGTTCGCCTGGACCACGATCCGGTCCTCGAGCGGCTTGATCGCAACCTTGGTCGCGGTAGTCACGGGCATACCCTCCTGGGGTACTTGGTTTCGTTGCCGGCCGAGAGTCCGACCAGCGTCAATCTGCCACATGCCACCGGGCGGGGCCGTCGTCGCGGGTGCCGGTCCGCCTGGCGTTCAGCACCCGGGCCGGACGGCCCGAACGCTGGCACCCTCGGGGTGAGAGTGCTAATCGCAGGTTATTCCTCGGCTAGCACTCCGTCAAGGAGAGTGCCAATCTGCCGCCCTTCGTGTCGCCGCCCGCCATGATCAACTCAAGGGTGACGATGTTGCGGTGACGACACCGCTCGGACACCGCAACATCGGCCCGCCTGAGTCGATCTCCCGGCCGAGCCGGACAATGGGCGGGTGGATCTCGACCAGTTCGCCGCGCTGCGTACCGCCGAGGGGTCGGCCGCGCTCGCCGCGGCGACCGGGGTGGCCGGCGGCGACCCGCTGGTCGCGGCCGCGGCGCTGCGCTCGCGCGGGGTGCCGGCCGGGCTGGCCGCCGCCGCCCTGACCCAGGCCGAGCTGCGCCGCCGCGCGGTCGGCAAGTTCGGCCCGGAGGCGGCCGGGATGTTCCTCACCCGACCCGGCCTGGAGCAGGCCACCCGCCGGGTGGTCGCCGACCGGCGGGCCGCCCGGCTCGCCGCCGCCGGGGTGCGCACCCTCGCTGACCTGGGTTGCGGCCTCGGTGCCGACGCGCTCGCCGCCGCCCGCGCCGGCATCCGGGTGTACGGGGTGGAGGCCGACCCGGTCACCGCCGCGCTGGCCGCCGCGAACGCCGAGGCCGTCGGGCTGGCCGACCGGTTCACCGTGGAGTGCGGCGACGCGACGGCGTTCGACGTGACCCGGGTCGACGCGGTCTTCTGCGATCCGGCCCGACGGCGGGCCGGCACCGGACGGCGGATCTTCGACCCGGACGCCTACTCGCCGCCGTGGGACTTCGTCACCGGGCTGGCCGCGCGGGTGCCGCACACGGTGGTGAAGGTGGCCCCCGGCATCGACCACGCCCGGATCCCGGCCGACGCCGAGGCGGAGTGGGTCAGCGTCGACGGCGACCTGGTCGAGGCGGCCCTGTGGGGCGGCCCGCTCGCCGGGGTGCCCCGCCGGGCGACCGTGCTGCGGGCGGGGCCCGCCGACCGGCAGCGGCCGGCGGGCGGCCAGGCGACCCCCGGGGACCGGCCCACCGGTCCCGGTGCCGGGGCGACCGACGGCCACCAGCCGGCCGTCCCCGGTGACCTGCCGGAGCGGAGCCACCAACTGACCGGCACGGGTGACGTCGAGGCGGGAGTCGGGCCGGTACGGCGCTACCTGTACGACCCGGACCCGGCGGTGGTCCGGGCGCACCTGGTCGCCGAACTGGCCGACACCCTCGACGCGACGCTCGCCGACCCGAGCATCGCCTACCTCTACGCGGACGTCCCACGCCCGACCCCGTTCGGCAGGTGCCTGGAGATCGTCGACGTGCTGCCGTTCTCGCTGAAGCGGCTGCGCGCACTGCTGCGGGAGCGCCGGGTCGGCCGGGTGGAGATCCTCAAGCGGGGCTCGGCGTTGTCGCCCGAGCAGCTACGCCGGGACCTGCGACTGGCCGGGGAGAATCCGGCCAGCCTGGTGCTGACCCGGGTGGCCGGGGCGCCGACGGTGCTGGTCGGCCGACCGGTCGCGGACGGGGGCCCGCCGGGCTAGCGTGTCCGGCATGGCGGGACAGGCCACCGCGGCGACGGCGCTGCTGACCAAGCGGAAGATCGCCCACCGCACCCACCCGTACGACGTCGCGCCGGACGCGCCGAACTACGGCGCGCTGGTCGCGGCGGCGCTCGGCGTGCCACCGGAGCGGGTGTTCAAGACGCTCGTCGCCGAGGTCGACGGGGCACTGGCGGTGGCGGTCGTCCCGGTCACCGGCGAGCTGAGCCTCAAGGCGCTGGCCGCGGCGCTGGGCGGCAAGCGGGCCGCGCTGGCCGACCGGGCCGCCGCCGAGCGGAGCACCGGTTACGTGCGGGGCGGGATCAGCCCGCTGGGCCAGCGGCGACGGTTACCGACGGTGGTCGACGTCTCCGCCCTGGACCACGACACCGTCTACGTGTCGGCCGGCCGGCGGGGGTTGCAGCTCCAGCTCGCCCCGGCGGACCTGGTGGCCCTCACCGACGCCCGCACCGTGCGGATCGCCGCCGGCTGAGACGACCCCGGGTGACCGGTTGCAGACCGGACACGCAGCGTGATTGCGGGGCGGGTGTCCCGGGGGTGACAACCGCGTTGCTGAATTGTTACCGCCGCCAACAAACTTCTGACCTCGGCAGTCTTGCGCCCGACTCGCGGCCGGGAATACGTTGCCGGACACAACAAAACACCGACCACTCCTCCCCCACCCTCGAAAGGACCCGTGCAGATGCGCAAGGGCTTCCTCACCTTCGCCGCCGTGGGCCTGCTGGCCACCGGCAGCATGGCCGCCTGCGGCGACGACTCCAGCAGCAACGAGGCCGGCGGCGACACCGCCAAGAAGCCGAAGATCGGCGTGATCCTGCCGGACAGCAAGTCCTCCGCCCGCTGGGAGACCGCCGACCGCAGGTTCCTCAAGGCCGCCTTCGACGCCGCCGGTGTCGAGTCGGACATCCAGAACGCGCAGAACGACAAGAACGCCTTCCAGACCATCGCCGACCAGATGATCACCAGCGGGGTCACCACCCTGATGATCGTCAACCTGGACTCCGGCACCGGCAAGGCCGTGCTGGACAAGGCGAAGTCGCAGGGTGTCGCCACGATCGACTACGACCGGCTCACCCTGGGCGGGTCCGCGCAGTACTACGTCAGCTTCGACAACGAGGCCGTCGGCAAGCTCCAGGGCGAGGGCCTGGTCAAGTGCCTGACCGAGAAGGGCGTCAAGAACCCGACGGTCGCCTACCTCAACGGCTCGCCGACCGACAACAACGCCACCCTGTTCAAGAACGGCTACGACTCGGTGCTCAAGCCGAAGTTCGAGTCGAAGGAATACACCAAGGGCCCAGACCAGTCGGTGCCGGACTGGGACCCGGCGCAGGCCGCCACGATCTTCGAGCAGATGCTCACCCAGACCGGCGGCAAGATCGACGGTGTGCTCTCCGCCAACGACGGTCTCGGCAACGCGGCCGTCTCGGTGCTGAAGAAGAACAAGCTCAACGGCAAGGTCCCGGTGACCGGCCAGGACGCCGACGTGACCGGCCTGCAGAACATCCTCGCCGGTGACCAGTGCATGACCGTCTACAAGGCCGTCAAGAAGGAGGCCGACGCGGCCGCCGAGCTGGCCATCGCCGTGGCCAAGGGCGAGCGCAAGGAGACCGGGCAGACGGTCAAGGACCCGGAGAGCGGCCGGGACGTCCCGTCCGTGCTGCTGGAGCCGAAGGCGATCGACAAGGCGACCGTCAAGGACGTCGTGGCCGACGGCTACGTCGACAAGGCGAAGCTCTGCACCGGCGCGTACGCCGCGCTCTGCACCGCCAACGGCATCAGCTGACCGTACGACGAGCGTCGTACCCCGCCGACGCGACGCCGCCCGGCACGGAACCTCGTGCCGGGCGGCGCTCGCCGCCGGACGGGCTCCGAGATCTTCCCTCCGTCCGAAGGAGACCCCCGTGTCCGCGACCCCCCTGCTGGAACTGCGCGGGATCGACAAGAGCTTCGGTCCCGTCCAGGTCCTGCGCGACGTCGCCCTCGCCGCCCACGCCGGAGAGGTGACCGCACTGGTCGGCGACAACGGCGCCGGCAAGTCCACCCTGGTCAAGTGCATCAGCGGCATCTACCCGGCCGACGCCGGCGAGTTCCTCTTCGACGGCCGACCGGTGACCATCACCAGCCCCCGGGACGCCGCCAACCTGGGCATCGAGGTCGTCTACCAGGACCTCGCGCTCTGCGACAACCTCGACATCGTGCAGAACATGTTCCTCGGCCGGGAGAAGCACAGCGGGCTGGTGCTCGACGAGCCGATCATGGAGCAGATGGCGGCGGAGACCCTCGCCGGGCTCTCCGTACGGACGGTGAAGTCGCTGCGCCAGCACGTCTCCAGCCTCTCCGGCGGGCAGCGGCAGACCGTCGCCATCGCCAAGGCGGTGCTCTGGAACAGCAAGCTGGTCATCCTCGACGAGCCGACCGCCGCGCTGGGCGTGGCACAGACCGCCCAGGTCCTCGAACTGGTCCGCCGGCTGGCCGACAAGGGCCTGGCCGTGGTGCTGATCTCGCACAACATGAACGACGTCTTCGCGGTCTCCGACCGGATCGCCGCGCTCTACCTCGGCCAGATGGTCGCCCAGGTGAAGACCACCGACATCACCCACTCGCAGGTCGTCGAGTTGATCACCGCCGGCCGTTCCGGCAACCTCGGTCTCACCGGCGAACCGGTCACCGCCGGCAACGGCACCGGCGCGGGGCCCGCCGACACCACTCCAGGAGGCGTTCGATGACCACCACCGCCGTGCGCAAGGAAGGCCCGGCGGCGGTCACGCCGCCGCCGACCGTCGGCAGCCACCTGCGCGGCTACTGGAGCCGGGTCCGCGGCGGCGACATCGGCGCGCTGCCCGCCGTACTCGGGCTGATCGTGCTCTGCACCGTCTTCTCGATCATGCGGCCGTCGTTCCTCACCGCCGGCAACTTCGCCAACCTGTTCACCCAGGGCGCGGCGGTCACCCTGATCGCCATGGGGCTGGTCTTCGTCCTGCTGCTCGGCGAGATCGACCTCTCCGCCGGCTTCGCCAGCGGGGTGTGCGCGGCCATCCTGGCCAACGTCGCCACCAAGGCCGGCTACCCCTGGTACGTGGCCGTGCTCGCGGCGATCATCACCGGCGTGGTCATCGGCACCGTGCTCGGCTTCCTGGTCGCCAAGATCGGTATTCCGTCGTTCGTGGTCACCCTGGCCGGCTTCCTCGCCTTCCAGGGCATCGTGCTGATGCTGATCAGCGGTGGCGCCAACATCTCGGTCAACGACGAGGTGCTGGTGGCGATCGCCAACCGCAACCTGCCCCCGGCCGTCGGCTGGGGGCTGGCCGCCGTCGCCATCGGCGGGTACGCCGCCGTGCAACTGCTGCGGCATCGCAAGCGGCTGTCCCGGGGGCTGACCACCGACCCGATGGCGGTGGTGCTCGCCCGCATCGGCGGTCTGACCCTGATCCTCGGAATCGCGGTCTACATCCTCAACCAGGAGCGCAGCCGCAACGTCCTGATCAACTCGCTCAAGGGCGTGCCGATCGTGGTGCCGGTCATCGCGGTGCTGCTGATCGTCTGGACCTTCGTGCTCCAGCGCACCAGCTACGGCCGGCACGTCTACGCCGTCGGCGGCAACAAGGAGGCCGCCCGTCGGGCCGGCATCAACGTCGACCGGATCCGGATCTCGGTCTTCGTGATCTGCTCGTCCATGGCGGCGGTCGGCGGCATCGTCGCGGCCAGCCGGGCCAACTCGGTCGACCCGAACACCGGCGGCAGCAACGTGCTGCTCTACGCCGTCGGCGCGGCGGTGATCGGCGGCACCAGCCTCTTCGGCGGCAAGGGCCGGGTCCTCGACGCGGTGCTCGGTGGCGCGGTGGTCGCCGTCATCGACAACGGCATGGGCCTGATGGGCTACAGCGCCGGGGTGAAGTACGTCGTCACCGGTGTGGTGCTGCTCCTCGCGGCCAGCGTGGACGCGCTGTCGCGCCGTCGCGCCGCCGCCTCCGGAACGCGCTGATCCGCGTACTCCAGCGGCGGAACGTGGGGTGCCAGCGACGATGCGGGTAGGACCGAGCCAGGACGAGATCCGACGGCAGAACCTCGGGGCGCTGCTCCGGCACGTCCACGTGCACGGCGCCACCTCCCGCGCGGAACTCACCACCGCCCTCGGGCTCAACCGCAGCACCATCGGCGCACTCACCGCCGACCTCGCCGGGGCCGGACTGGTCAGCGAGGGCACACCGAAGGAGACGGGCCGGGCCGGACGACCATCACTGGTCGTCCGGCCCGAGTCCGACCGGGTCTACGCGTACGCGTACTCGATCGAGGTGGACCGGCTGCGGGCCGCGCGGGTCGGGCTCGGCGGCGAGGTGCTCGACCGCCGGGACCTGGACCGGCCGCGTGACCTGGACGCCGGGGAGACCGTCCCGATGCTGGCCGGCGCCCTCAAGCAGATGCGGGAGCGGGTACCCCCGGAGTCGATCTGCGTCGGTGCCGGCGTCGCCGTCTGCGGCATGGTCCGCAGGGCCGACGGGCTGGTCCGGCTCGGCCCCACCACCGGCTGGGTGGACGAGCCGATCGGGGCCGCCCTCGCCGTCGAACTCGGCGTCGAGCTGCCGGTCACGGTGGGCAACGTGGCCGACGTCGCCGCGTTCGCCGAGCACGCCCGGGGCGTCGCCGCCGGCTGCGACAACGTCATCTACCTGTACGGGGACGTCGGCGTCGGTGCCGGCATCATCGCCGGTGGCCGCCGGCTGACCGGCCACGGCGGCTACGGCGGCGAGGTCGGACACATGGTGGTGGTGCGCGACGGTACCCCCTGCGAGTGCGGCTCCCGGGGCTGCTGGGAGACCCAGATCGGCGAGTACGGGCTGCTGCGGGCCGCCGGCCGCTCCGAGGCCCGGGGCCGCGACGCGCTGCTGGCCGTGTTCGACGCCGCCGACCGGGGTGACGCCCGCGCCCAGACCGCCGTCCGGCACGCCGGGGACTGGCTCGGCTTCGGGGTGGCGAACCTGGTCAACATCTTCAACCCGGAGATGGTCATCTTCGGCGGCACGATGCGGGATCTCTACCTGGCCGCCGCCGCCCAGGTCCGCAGCCGGCTCAACGAGACCGGGCTGCCCGCCTGCCTGGAACACGTCCGGCTGCGGACCCCGAAACTCGGCGACGACGCGGCCCTGGTCGGTGCGGCCGAGCTGGCCTTCGAACGGCTCCTCGCCGACCCGCTCGACGCCGCCTGAACGGAACCTCCCGACTCGTGCCCCGCCGGGTGAACTGATCGGCCCGACAGTCCGTACCAGTGGACGGACGGGCAGCCGGCGGGTCGCTGCCCGGCAGGACAGGTCGGCCCGGATCGAGGAGGCACCGCAGCATGGCACCGCTGGATTCCGTACGTCGTCGGCGAGGGAACCGGACCCACCGGGTGGCGGTGCTGGTCGTCACCTTCCTGGCCGGGCTGGTCGTGCTACCCGGCATGGCGGTCGCCGCACCCGGCAACCAGATGAACGCCGCCGACATGACGCTGCTCAACGGCGTCCGGTTGGCCGGGCTCTGGGAGATGCCGGCCGGCACGATGGCCGCCGAGAAGGGCCAGTCCGCGCGGGTGCGGGAGGTCGGCGCGGAGATCGCCCGGCAGCACGGCGTCCTCGACGAGCTGGTGGTGCAGGCCGCCAACAAGCTGGGCGCGACGCTGCCGAGCGATCCCACCACCGAGCAGAAGGGGTGGCTGACCGAGATGCAGAACGCCTCCGGTGCTCAGTTCGACCAGATCTTCGTGACCCGGCTCCGGGTGGCCCACGGCAAGATCTTCCCGGTGATCGGCGCGGTCCGGGCCAGCACCCGGGACAACACCGTCCGCAAGCTCGCCGACGAGGCCAACAAGTTCGTCAACGACCACATGGCCATGCTGGAGAGCACCGGACTGGTCCGCTGGCAGCAGATGCCGCCGGCCGCGATCCCGGCCGCGCAGAACGACTCGCTGGTCGCCGCCGCCCAGGCCGGTGCCGCCGGCCCGTCGGTCGCGATCAGCACCACGGTCGTCTGGGCGGTCTTCCTGCTCGCGCTCGGCGCGGGCGGCTACGCCACCTGGCGGATCACGCGCCGCAGTTGACCAGGCGCACCTGACCCGACGGCCCGCAGGCGGCACCACCGCCGGCGGGCCGTCGGGCTTTCCGCACCCTCCGCCGGGGACGGACCGGTCAGCGGTCGACCTGGGTGAAGTCCCAGGTGTGCGGGGGACGGGCGACCAGGGTGGCCGGCGGCTCGGGCAGCGACCGGGGGCTGCTGCGCCATTTCGAGATGACCACCACCCGGTGGTCGGTGGAGGAGAAGACCTCGCTGGACAGGTGCAGCGGATCGTGCTCGAACTCCGGCAGCGCCGTCTCGCACACCCAGGTGATCAGGTCGGCGAAGCCGTACGACTCGGCCCGCGCCTCCCACATCCGTACGATCACGTCGGTCCCTCCCCTCACACGCTGACCGTGGTCAGTGGCAACGCCGAGTCGGCGGGCAGGTCCAGCCGGCTCGGACGTACCCCGGCGGCCACCAGATGCGACCCGAGCGCGGCGACCATCGCGCCGTTGTCGGTGCACAACCCCGGCCGGGGCGTTCGGACCCGGATGCCGTACCGCTGCGCCCGCTGCTCGGCCATCGCCCGCAGCCGCGAGTTCGCCGCCACGCCCCCGCCGATGACCAGGGTGTCGATCCCGTGTTCCCGGCAGGCGGCCAACGCCTTGCCGGTGAGCACGTCGCAGACCGCCTCCTGGAAGGCGGCCGCCACGTCGGCCACCGGCACCGACTCACCGGCCCGCCGCCGCGCCTCCACCCAGCGGGCCACCGCCGTCTTCAATCCGGAGAAGGAAAAGTCGTAGCGGTGGGCGACGAGATCCTTCGCGGCGGTCAGGCCACGCGGGAAGGCGATCGACGCCGGGTCACCGGAGCGCGCCTCCCGGTCGATGTACGGGCCACCCGGGAACGGCAGGCCGAGCAGCCGGGCCACCTTGTCGAACGCCTCACCTGCCGCGTCGTCGATGGTCGCGCCCAGCGGGGTCACCCCCCGGGCCAGGTCGTCGACGCGCAGCAGGGAGGAGTGTCCACCGGAGACCAGCATGGCGATCGCCGGCGCGGGTAGCGCACCGTGCTCCAGGGTGTCCACCGCGACGTGGGCGGCCAGGTGGTTCACCCCGTACACCGGCTTCTCGGCGGCCAGCGCGTAACCCTTCGCGGCGGCCACCCCGACCAGCAGGGCCCCGGCCAGGCCGGGACCGGAGGTGACCGCGATCGCGTCGATGTCGGCGAGGGTCACCCCCGCATCGCGCAGCGCCCGGTCCATGGTCGGCACGATGGCCTCCAGGTGGGCCCGGCTGGCCACCTCGGGCACCACCCCGCCGAACCGGGCGTGTTCGTCCACGCTGGAGGCCAGCGCGTCGGCGAGCAGGGTGTGCCCGCGCACGATGCCCACCCCGGTCTCGTCGCAGGAGGTCTCGATCCCGAGGATCAGCGGTTCGTCAGCCATGGTCCGTCCCGTCCGCGCCCGGTTCCGCGTCGCGCCGCATGACCAGCGCGTCGGTGTTGCTCGGTTGGTAGTAGCCCCGCCGTACGCCGATCGGCTCGAACCCGTACCCCGCGTAGAGCCGCTGGGCGGGGGCGTTGTCGACGGCCACCTCCAGCAGGACGCTGCCGACCCCGCGCCGGGCGGTCTCCGCGAGCAGGTCCTCCAACAGCGCCCGGCCGATCCCGCGCCGTTGGGCGTCCCGGCGGACCGCGATGTTCTGCACCCACGACTCGCCGTCCGGGTCGACGGCCAGGCCGGCGTAGCCCAGCAGCGACCCGTCGTCGTCCAGGGCGACCCGGTAGTGGCGGCCGCTGGCCAGCTCGTTCCAGAACATCGCCGGCGACCACTGTTCGGGGCCGAACAGGTCCGCCTCGATCGGCATTACCTCGGCGATGTGCCACCAGCGGAACCGGTCGATGCGTACCGTCACGGGAGCACCGACTTGCGGCTGGTCGCCGCGACCGCGTCCGGGCGGCGCAGGTACAGCGGGGTGAGCGTCTCGCCGGGGGCACCCGCCCGGATCCGTTCGGCGGCCAGGGCGACCAGCGCGGCGGCCTCGGGGTAGCGGGGTTCGGCGCGCAGCGGCAGGCCGAGCACGTCGGCGTAGCGGTGGGCGCCGTCCCCGACCGCCTCGGTGACGGCCAGTTCCCGGGCGCGGGCGGCGGCGACCGCCGGGGCGTCCACCTCCGGACCGACGATCCGCCGGCCGGTGCCGTCGTAGACCGCCCAGTAGACCTCCTTGCGCCGGGCGTCGGCGGCGACCAGCACCCGCTGCTCCCCCACGGCCGTGCCGCCGGTAGTGCCGGCCGGGGCCGGGCCGCGATGGCCGATGCCGTCGAGCGAGCAGACGCCGTACGTGGGGATGCCGAGCACCTGGCCCATGGTGGCGGCGGTGACCAGCCCGACCCGGAGCCCGGTGAAGGGGCCGGGACCGAGCCCGGCGACGATCGCACCGAGGTCGGCCGGCCTGGCGTCGACGTCGGCGAGCACCGCCTCGACCTGCGGGGCGAGCAGTTCACCGTGGGCGCGGGCGTCGACCGTGCACCGGTGCGCCCGCAGCGCGACGCCGTCCGCCGTGACCTCGGCCAGCGCCGCGGTGACCGCGGGGGTCGAGGAGTCCACCACCAGTACGAGCACGGTAAGCCAGCCTAGCCGTCCACCCGCGCCGCCCGGCCACACCCCGCCCGCGCTCCCATTCCCCGCCCCGACTCCGTCCTCACCCCTGCCACCGCCCCTGGGCTCCGGCCGTCGGTGCTGCCTCGGCTTCTGGTCTTCGACAGAAGATCCTTGGCTCCTGGCCCCGTCGACGGACCACCGGATGGGGAGCCGGCCAGGCGGGGAGTGATATCCGACGTAGAGCGGTATGCCTGTGGGTCATAAATATGACCCACAGGCATACCGCTCACTGCCGGCATATCATCATCCAGGGATGCCTGAGAGTAGTCGGCTCGCCACGGAAATCGCCGCCCTGCTTCGTCGGGAACGCAGCGTCCAGCGGCTCACCCAGCAGCAACTGGCGGAACGGGCAGGGACGAGTCAGAGCGCGGTGGCCCGCGTCGAGCGCGGTGGGCGGGTGCCGAGCCTCGATCTGGTAGAGCGACTCTTCGCCGCCCTCGGCCGGCAACTCGCCGTCACAGCCCAGCCGCTCGACAGCCACCTCGACGCCGAGATGGACGCCCTTGCCGCGCGGTCGCTCGCCGACCGGATCGACGAGCTGGGGCTGGATCGGCTGCTCGATCGGCTGGGCGAGTTGCCCCACCTGCTGACCGGCAGCACCGCCGCGCTGCTCCAAGGCGCGCCGGTGCCGGTCGACGCGGTCGAGATCGCCGTCCGGTGGCGCGACTCCGCCCGGTTCACCGCCTGGCTGGAAGCCGCCTACGGACAGCGCTGGAACGCCAGGTGGCGGGAGTTCGGCGGACTGTACCTGGAGCCGGAGGAGCCGGGCGAGCACTACTGGATGACCCGGTACGGCGGGATCCGCGCCCAACTGTGCGACGAGTTCCCGGAGGCGATCGAGGTGCGACACGGGGACCGCAGCTACCGGGTGGTCCCGCTGGTCATGGTGGAGCTGACCGACCCGCAGGCCGCCGCCCTGCTGCACCGACACCGCCAACGCTCGGCCGCCGACCGCACCTGAGTCGACCCACCCCTCGGCCACCCGCCTCCCTGGGCAGCGGGCCGAGGGAGGTGGGCCAGGGAGGTGGCCGGTGGCCGAGGAGGTGGGACGGGCGGCCGACAGCCGCGAGGGGCGGGCCGGGTGGGCGGGCGGGTCAGCCGGCCGAGCGCTCCCAGTCGATCGTGGGCAGGCCCGCGTCGGCGAGGGCCTTGTTGGTGGCGCTGAACGGGCGGCTGCCGAGGAAGCCACGCGGGTTCATCGGGCTCGGGTGACCGGCCTCCAGCACCACGTGCCGGGGGTTGGTGACCAGGGCCGCCTTCTTGCGGGCGTACCCGCCCCAGAGCAGGAACACCACCGGCTCGTCCCGGGCGTCCAGGGCGCGGATGGTCGCGTCGGTGAACTCCTCCCAGCCCTTGTTGCCGTGCGAACCGGGGCTGGCCTGCCGGACGGTGAGCACCGCGTTGAGCAGCAGCACACCCTGCGCCGCCCACCCGTCGAGGTTGCCGCTGCGCGGCTTGGGCACCCCGAGGTCCTCGCTCAACTCCTTGAAGACGTTGCGCAGCGACGGCGGCACGGACACCCCCTCACGCACGCTGAAGCTCAGCCCGTGCGCCTGCCCCGCCTTGTGGTACGGGTCCTGGCCGAGGATCAGCACCCGGCACTGCTCCGGGCCGCACAGCCGGTAGGCGGAGAAGAGGTCCTCCTGCGGCGGGAAGACGGTCTGGGTGGCGTACTCGCGGGCCACGAATTCGGCAAGCGCCGCCGTCCGGGCCGGGTCCAGGTGCGGGGTGAGCACGGCACGCCACTCCTGCGGCAGCAGTGCGAGCAGGTCGAGGGTGGGGGTGTCGTCGGGCATCGGCAACCTTTCACAACGAAGTCCCCGGCACTCTAGGCAGCGGGTACGACACCCCACGCCCCAGGGCCGGATCAACGCAGCGCGGTCAGGCGGTCCGCCCAGTCCCCGCCCACCGGCTCCAACTCGACCACCCGGGTGTCGTCGTCGCGCCGGTCGATGCGTACCCGCAGGTGGGTGTCGGAAAGCTGCTCGACCAGCCCCTCACCCCACTCGACCACGGTCACCGAGTCGTCCACCGAGGCGTCCAGGTCCAGGTCGTCGATCTCGGCGCGCGGGTCGGTCGCGTCACCCAACCGGTACGCGTCGGCGTGCACCAGGGCCACCGTGCCGCCGCGCGCCGGGTCGGGTCGGTGCACCCGGGCGATCACGAAGGTCGGCGAGGTGACGTCGCCGCGTACCCCCAGCCCGGTGCCGAGCCCCTGGGTGAGGGCGGTCTTGCCGGCCCCCAGCGGGCCGGTGAGCAGCAGCAGGTCACCGGCGCGCAGCACCCCGGCGAGCCGGCGGCCGAAGGCGTGCGTGTCCTCGACCGTGGGCAGCGTGACGCGCACGCTCACAACGCCTCCAGGAAGCGTTCCAGCGCGGCGTTGACCTCGTCGGCGTGTTCCAGCATCACCACGTGCCCACTGTCATGGATCTTGAGGTATTCGGCGTGCGGCAACCGGCGGACGATCTCGTCCGAGTGGATTACCGGCGTGATCATGTCCTTGTCGCCCACCACCACCAGCACCGGTGTGCCGCTCAGCGCGGCCAGCGCCGGGAACCGTGAGTGGGTGGCCAGGGTGCGCAGGTAGCGGGTCACCGTGTCGGCCGACGTCCGGGAGTTCATCCGTTCCACGTACGACACCAGGGCCGGGCTGGGTTTCGGGGTGCCGAAGCCGTAACGGCGGGTCAGCAGCCAGGCCACGTTGGACGTCGACCTGCGGGCCCGGTCGATCACGATCCCGCCGTACCGGGTGGCGTTGTTCATCATGAACAGCACCGGCGAGCCGACCCGGCCGAGCAGGGCCGGGGCGACCAGCTTCGTCTCGGCGAGCAACCCGCCCGACGTGGCCATCAGCACCGTGCCGACCACCCGGTCACCGAACAACTCCGGGTACGCCTCGGCGAACGCCATGATGGTCATCCCGCCCATCGAGTGCCCGACCAGCACCAACGGCCCCTCCGGGGCGGTCGCGTCGATCACCTTGCGCAGGGTGTGCCCGAGCGCGGCGAGGTCGTACTCGCCGGTCTCCAACCGGCCCGACCGGCCGTGCCCCGGCTGGTCGTACGCGACGATCCGGTGGTCGCCCCGCTCGGCCAGCAGCTTGCGCTGGAAGTGGAACGTCCCCATGTCCAGGCAGAAACCGTGCACCAGCACCACGGTCGGGTGCCCCGGCACCGGCCGGGTCGGCTCGACCACCTCGACGTGGATGTCGGTGCCGTCCGGCAACTCCAGCCGGTACGCCTCGTCGTAGCGCTGCGCGCCGAAGTCCTCCCCGGCGTACGGGTCGGCCGGGTCGGCCTTGAGCCGGCGGACCAGGGCCCGTTCGGTGGCCACCCCGGCGGCCAGCCCGGCGGCGGCCACCCCCACCGCGGCCCCGACCACGCCGGCGACCCTGCCGGCGGCGGTCCTCGGCCGGGGCACCCGGAACCGGCTGACGGCGCTCACGACCGCTCACCGTCGTAGACCCGGGGCACCCGGACCCCGCCGAACCGGGTGACGATCTCGTAGTTGATCGTGCCGACCGCCTCGGCCCAGTCGTCGGCGGTGGGCATGCCGTCGTCGCCGCTGCCGAAGAGGGTGGCCACGTCACCGGCGGCCACCTCGTCGTCGCCGCAGTCGAGCACGAACTGGTCCATGCAGACCCGGCCGGAGATGGTGCGTCGTTTCCCGCCGAGCTGCACCGGGCCGACGTTGGAGGCGTGCCGGGGCACCCCGTCGGCGTAGCCGAGCGGCACCACCGCCAGGTTCGCCTCCGCCCCGGTGGCGTAGGTGTGGCCGTACGACACACCGGTGCCGGCGGGGACCCGCTTGGTGAGCATCACCCGGGCCCGCGCGGTCATCGCCCGACGCAGCCCGAACTGCTGACCGGCGATCGGCGACAGCCCGTACACGGCGATCCCGGGTCGGACCAGGTCGAAGTGGGTGTCGGGGCGGGTCAGGGTGGCCGCGGAGTTGGCCAGGTGCCGGTAGCGCGGGCGCAGGCCGGCCCGCTCGACCATGGCCAGCCCCTCGTGGAAGACCGCCAGCTGCCGGTCGGTGGTGGGGTGGCCGGGCGAGTCCGCGTACACGAAGTGGCTCCACACGCCGACCACCTCGACCAGGCCGTCGGCCTGGGCCTTCGCGGCGGCGTCCAGCAGGGTCGGCCAGTCGGCGACGGTGGCCCCGCCCCGGGCCAGGCCGGTGTCGATCTTCAGGTGCAGCCGGGCCGGCCGGTCGGCCGCCCGGCCCGCCTCGACCATCTCGGCGAGCTGGGACAGGCTCGCGGCGGCCAGGTCCACCCCGGCCGCCACCCCCTCGTGCAGGGGCAGCCCCGGGTCGAGCAGCCAGGCCAGCACCGGCGCGGTGATCCCGGCCCGGCGCAGCGTCAACGCCTCGTCGAGGGTGCACACCCCCAGCCAGTCCGCCCCCGCGTCGAGCGCGGCCCGCGCCGACGGGACCATGCCGTGGCCGTACCCGTCGCCCTTCACCACCGCCATCAGCTCGGCGCTGGTGCCCGACCGGAGCCGGGCCACGTTCTGACGGATCGCGTCCAGATCGACACGTACCTCGGCCTGCCACATACGCCCAGCCTACTGGCGTCGGTGATCACCCGGTCGGTGGACGCCGACCCCGGCCACCCCGCCCGCCCCGGTTCAGAGCAGCGGGGCCGCCACCGTACGCAGTGCGGTCGCCACGTCCGGCGCGGTCACCGGGCCGCCGCAGGCCGCCTCCCGGCCGGCCAGCCCGTGCAGGTACGCCGCGACGGCCGCCGCCCGTTCCGGGGCCAGCCCGGCGGCGAGCAGCGAACCGAGCAGCCCGGCCAGCACGTCCCCGGTGCCCCCGGTGGCCAACGCGGGACTGCCGGTCGGGTTGACGTACGCCCGGCCGTCCGGCGTGCCGACCACCGTGCGGTCCCCCTTGAGCAGCACCGTCGCGTTCATCCAGGCGGCCAGCCGCAGCGCGGCGGCGACCCGGTCGGCCCCCGGCTCCTCGCCGCACAGCCTGGCGAACTCCCGGTCGTGCGGGGTGACCACGATCGGGGCGTCCCGGTTGCGCAGCCGGTCGGCGAGCGAGCCGTCCACCAGCAGGGTCAACGCGTCCGCGTCGAGCACCACGGGCACCGGCGCGGCCAGTACCGCGCGCAGTTCCGCCCCGGCCTGCTCGTCGGTGCCCAGGCCCGAGCCGCAGACCCAGGTCTGCACCCGACCCGCCCCGGCGACCCGTTCGGTGGCGATCACCGACGGGTGCTGCCGGACCACCTCGTCCCGGGCACCACCGGCGTACCGGACCAGGCCGGTGGGGCCGGCCAGCGCGCCACCCACCGAGAGCACCGCCGCCCCCGGGTAGGTCCGCGAGCCGGTGGCCACCCCGACCACGCCCCGGCTGTACTTCTCGGAGGCGGCACCGGTGCGGGGCCACCAGTCGCGCACGTCCGACCACTGCGTGACCCGCAGCGCGGGGGTGCCGCGCAGCCACGGGCCGAGCCCGATGTCGACCAGCTCGACCTGCCCGGCCAGCGGTGCCGCCGGACCGACCACCAGGGCCGGCTTGAGCGCGCCGAACGCCACCGTCACGTCGGCCCGCACGGCGCGGGGCCGGCCCGTCCCGTCCGTCGGTACGTCGCCGGTGTCCACCGCCACCCCGCTGGGCACGTCCACCGCGACGACGGTGGCCCGGCCGCCGTCGCGGCCCCGCAAGCCGGGCAGGCCGGCGACGAGTTCGTCGGCGGCGTCCCGCAGCCCGCCGGTGCCCCCGATCCCGACGATCCCGTCGAGCACCAGGTCGACCGTGGCGGGCGGGGCGTCGACCAGTCGACCCCCGGCGGCCCGCAGCGCCGCCAGTCCGTCGGCGTGCGCCCGCCCGGGGGCGGTCGCCAGCACGGCGACCTGGGCACCCCGGCGGGCCAGCCGCTCACCGGCGTACAACGCGTCGCCGCCGTTGTCGCCGCTGCCGACCAGCAGCAGCACCCGCGCGCCGTACACCCCGCCCCGGTCGGCGAGCAGCAGGGCGCACCGCCGGGCCAGCCCGGCCGCCGCCCGCTGCATGAGCGTCCCCGGGGGCACGGTGGCCATCAGGCCGGCCTCCGCCGCGCGTACGTCCGACACCCGCCACACCGATCTCATGCCACCCCCGTCTGCGCCGCCGGGCGGCCGTCCCGCCCGTCCCGGTCGGGCCCGTCCGCCGTGGTCGGGATCACCCTACCGGCGGTGGAGGCGGCAGATTACCCACCGGCGTCGCGGCCGGCAAGACCTGTGGACAACCCGGGGGTACGCCCACCGCCCGTCGTCCACAGGGCCCACCGGCCGACCGCCCCGCCACCTAGCGTCGGCGGCACAGGTCACGGCGGCGGGCCGGGCGGGGGCGGGAGGCGGACGATGACGGACGAGCCGGTGCGGGTGGACCTGCCGGTGCTGCGGGCGACCGCCGGCGGCCTGGCCGACGAGGCGTACGCGCTGGCCCGGGGGCTGGCGGGTCACCCCGGGCTGGTGCTGTCCTCGCCGGGTTGGCGGGCCGAGGCCGCCCTGGCCGGGCTGGAGTCGGCGGTGCACGCCTGGCACGGGGTGCTCGGCGTACGGGTCGCCGAGACCGGTACCGCGCTGCGCGACGCCGCCGAAGCGTACGCGGCAGCCGACGACCGGGCCGCCGGGCGGCTGGCCGGTCGACCCCGATGATCGGGTACGCCCAGCTCTGGGCCGCCTCCCCGAGCGACTGGGTGGCGGCGGGGGTGGCCTGGCGCGGGCTGGAGGCGCCGGTCACCCGACGGCGGTCCGGGCTGGCCGAGCGGGCGGCGACGCTGCGGACGGGCTGGTCGGGTGGGGCGGCCACCAGGGCCGGCGGCCGGCTCGACGGGCTGCGCGCGGAGCTGGGCACCATCCTGCCGGCGCTGGTCGAGACCGATCAGGTGCTCGCCGAGTTCGCCGGTCGGCTGCGGGTGGCCAAGGGCCGGCTCGCCGAGGCGGTGGCGCTGGCCGACCGTACCGGCGTGGCGGTCGACCGGCACGGCGGACTGCGGGCGGTCCCCCCGACCTGGCGCGGCCCCGAGTCGGGTGTGCTGCCGGCTTGGGCGGGTGCCCGCCCCGGCCTGTCCGGCGGCGGGGGTGGCAACGGTGGCGGGGCGGGATCGCCGGCGGCGGTGGCCCAGGTGGCGGCGGCGCTGCGGGAGGCGCTCGCGCTGGCCGACGTGGCCGACCGGGAGGTCGCCGGCCGGCTGGCCGAGTTGACCGGGGCGGCCCGCACCGGCTGGGTGCAGCGGCCACCACCGGGCCGGCCGACCGACGATGCCACGCCGGCGGCGGTCCGCGCCTGGTGGGACGGCCTCACCCCGGCCCAGCGGCGCTGGCTGGTGCTGCACGAGCCGGCCCGGATCGGCCCGCGCGACGGGGTGCCGGCGGCGGCCCGGGACCAGGCGAACCGGCTGCTGCTGGCCGGGCACCGGGAGGCCCTGTTGGCCGAACGCCGGACGGTGTCGGCCAGCGGGTCGGGCGGGCGCTCCCGGCTGCGCCGGATCGACCGGACGCTGGCCGCCCTGGACGGCCTCGCCGGGCGGCTCGCCGCGACGACGGGACCCCGGCCCTACCTGCTCGGACTCGACCCGCGCGGCGACGGCCGGGCGATCGTCGCGCTGGGCAACCCGGACCGGGCCCACCGGGTGCTGACCTACGTGCCGGGGATGACAAGTGACCTCGCCGACGTCCCCGGCGAGCTGGGTCGGGCGGCCCGGGTGCAGGACCGGTGCACCGCCCTCGCCCCCGGTGACGAGACGGCGGCGGTGCTCTGGCTGGACTACGACGCCCCCGACTTCCTGCCCGAGGCGTCCTCACCGGCCCAGGCCCGGGACGCCGGGCCCGACCTGCACCGCTTCCAGGAGGGGCTGCGCGCCACCCACGACGGGCCGGCGGCCCGGCAGACCGTACTGGGGCACAGCTACGGCTCGCTGGTGGTGGGCAGCGCCGCCCGCGACCACGGGCTGGCCGCCGACGCGCTGGCCTTCGTCGGGTCACCGGGGGTGGGGGTGGACCGGGCCGGGGCGCTCGGCCTGCCACCGGGGCAGGTCTGGTCGAGCACCGCCGGCGATGACGTGATCCGGCTGGTCGAGCCGTCCCGGGAGCTGGCCGGCCGGGCGGTGCTGGCCACCTCGCCGCTGGCGAGCGCCGCCTCGCTGTTCCGCCCGGACGACCACCGGTTGTGGTTCGGGCACGATCCGAGCGATCCGGGCTTCGGCGGCCGGACCTTCCCCAGTGGTCGGGGCGGCCACACCGGTTACTGGGAGCCCGACAACCCCGCCCTGGACGGGATGGCCCGGATCGTGCTGGGCCGGTGAGCGGCGTCCTACTCCACGGTGACCGACTTCGCCAGGTTGCGCGGCTGGTCCACGTCGTGTCCCCGGGCGGCGGCGATCTCGGCCGCGAGCACCTGCAACGGCACGGTGGTGACCAGCGGCGCGAGCAGGGTCGGCGTACGCGGCACGTAGATCAGGTGGTCGGCGTAGCGGACCACCGCCTCGTCGCCCTCCTCGGCGATCACGATGGTCCGGGCGCCCCGGGCCCGGACCTCCTGGATGTTGGAGACGACCTTGTCGTGCAGCATGCCCCGGCCGACCGGCGACGGCACCACGCAGATCACCGGGGTGCCCTTGTCGATCAGGGCGATCGGCCCGTGCTTCAGCTCACCGGCGGCGAACCCCTCGGCGTGCATGTACGCCAGCTCCTTGAGCTTGAGCGCGCCCTCCAGGGCCACCGGGTAGCCGACGTGCCGGCCGATGAACAGCACCGTCGGCTCCGACTTCAGCTCCCGGGCCAGCTCCCGCACCGGCTCGATCCGGTCCAGCAGCTCCCGCAGCTTGCCCGGCATCTCCTGGAGCTGGGCGACGACCGCGCCGACCTCGTCGGCGAACTTGATCCCCCGCACCTGGGCCAGGTGCAGGCCGATCAGGTAGCAGGCGACCAGCTGGGTGAGGAACGCCTTGGTCGAGGCGACGGCGATCTCCGGGCCGCCGTGGGTGTAGAGCACCGCGTCGGACTCGCGCGGGATGGTGGAGCCGTTGGTGTTGCAGATGGCCAGCACCCGGGCCTTCTGCTCCTTGGCGTGCCGCAGCGCCATCAGGGTGTCCATCGTCTCGCCGGACTGCGAGATCACCACGATCAGGGTGGACCGGTCGAGCACCGGGTCGCGGTAACGGAACTCGCTGGCCAGTTCCACCTCGCAGGGGATGCGGGTCCAGTGCTCGATGGCGTACTTGGCGACCATGCCCGAGTGGTACGCGGTGCCGCAGGCAACGATGAAGATCTTATCGACGTCGCGCAGGTCCTGGTCGCTGAGGCGGACCTCGTCGAGGGCGATCTCCCCGGTCTCGGTGAGCCGGCCGAGCAGCGTGTCCGCGATGGCCTGCGGCTGCTCCTCGATCTCCTTGAGCATGAACCAGTCGTAACCACCCTTCTCGGCGGCCGAGGAGTCCCAGTCGATGTGGAAGTCCTTGCCGGTGGCCGGCTGACCGTCGAAGTCGGTGATCTCGATGCTGTCGGCGGTGATCAGCACGAGCTGGTCCTGGCCCAGCTCGACCGCCTCGCGGGTGTGCTCGATGAACGCCGCCACGTCACTGGCCAGGTAGTTCTCCCCGTCACCCCGGCCGACCACCAGCGGCGAGTTGCGCCGGGCGCCGACCACCGCGCCCGGGATGGCGGCATCGACGGCGAGCAGGGTGAACGCGCCCTCCAACCGGCGGCACACCACCCGCATCGCGGCGGCGAGCAACTGCGGGCCGTCGGTGCCGCCGGCCGCCCGCAGTTCGGCGAGCGCGTGGGAGAGCAGGTGGGCGGCGCACTCGGTGTCGGTGTCGCTGGTGAACTGGACGCCGTCGTCCTCCAGCTCGGCGCGGAGCTTGGCGAAGTTCTCGATGATGCCGTTGTGGATCACGGCGACCCGGCCGTCGGGGGCCACGTGCGGGTGGGCGTTGCGGTCGGTCGGGCCGCCGTGGGTGGCCCACCGGGTGTGGCCGATGCCGGTGGTGCCGTCGCCGATGCCGACCGGGCTGGCGGCGCAGTCGTCGGGGTTGGTGGCGGCCCGCTCGGAGAGGACCTTTTCCAGGTTGGCCAGCTTGCCGGCCTTCTTCTCGGTGAGCAGCTCGTCGTCGCAGACGATCGCGACCCCGGCCGAGTCGTATCCCCGGTATTCCAGCCGCCGCAATCCGTCGAGCACGATGCCGAGCGCCGGGCGCGCGCCGGCGTAACCCACGATTCCACACATGGTTCGCAGCCTAACCCAGTTTCGCTCACCTCGTGTGCGCGGAAGCCGGGCAAACGATCACCGAATTTGAGCGATCGGGCGGTGACGGGCGGCAACCGGACGACCGTCACCCCCGTCCGGACGTACGGGGTTGCGGGTGGCCCGCCGGTACGTCAGTCTCTCGGCGACCCCTGGAACGTCCCTGGGACGGCCCGCTCGCCCCTTTCCTCCCCTTCCGTCCCCGGAGCAGCGATGTCCGACACGCCATCCCCCAGCGATCCCGCGCCCCCACCCGGCGACCCCGCTCCCGCGGTCGGCGGCCCGACACCCCAGGCGTCCGGCGACCCGGCTCCCGGCCCCGCCGGCACCACGGGCCCGTCCGCATGGGCCCCGCCGGACCCACTCGCGGTCCCGCAGCCCTGGGTGGCCCCCACCCCCTGGGCCCACGGATCGACACCCGACCCGACCGCCGCCCCCTACCCCGGCCCGGCCGGCCCGACGTCTCCCTACCCGCACGGTCCGGCCTTCCCCGGCCCGACTCTTCCCGGCACATCGGCTGATCCGTCGGCCGCGCCCGCCGATCCGTCCGGCACGCCCGTCACTCCGGGTGACTGGTCCGCCGGGAGCCCCGGCGGTTCCCCGCCCGCAGGTTGGGCCGGCGCGGTCCCGGGAGGCTGGCCCGGCGTACCCGGAGCACCACCCGGCCCCGGCTGGCCCGGTAGCGACCGGCCCGGCCCGGCCCCCGGTGCCGCCTGGCCCGCCGGCCCACCCGGAGTCCCCGGCGGGCAACCCACCGGCTGGCCCGGCGGACCGCCCGGTCACGGCTGGCCGCCGCCGGGTTATCCGCCGCCGTTCGCCCACCCCGGCTACCCGCCACCTGGCGGGCGCACCTCCACCAGCGCCGGCGCGGTGGTGGGCATCGTGGTCGCGGTGGTCGTGGTGCTCGCCCTCGTCGGCTGCGCCTGTTTCTGCGGCGGCGGCGCCCTGCTGGGCGGGACCGGGCCGGACACGGCGACCGAGGACCCCTACGGTCGCGGTTACTACGACGACGAACCCGAGCCGAGCTGGAGCCCGCCGCAGCCGTTCCAACCCTCCGCACCGGCCACCCGGCCGGCCGACGGCCCCGGCCGGTACCCGGTGACCTACGAGGTGACCGGCACCGGCCCGGTGGACCTCCAGTTCTACGACGGGGACGGCTACTTCATCCAGCAGGAGAAGGTACGGCTGCCCTGGCGGATGGAGCTGCGTACCGACGATCCGAACCGGGTGCTGGTCAGCGCCGCCCGCTCCGACGGCAACCCGGGCGGGTTCCGGTGCGCCACCACCGTCGGCACCCGACCGCGGGTCACCGACGTGGCCGGTCCGGACGACTGGCGGGTGCAGTGCCACGCCAACCCGATCCGCTGACCACGACGGATCACCGGCGGCACGCCGGAGCAGCGCGGGAGGGCGGCTCGGCGGCGGAAAGGCGGTGACGAGCCCTGGTGGCAGGGGCGGTCTCGGGCCGTAGGCTGACGGGCGTGACGACACCGACCGATGTCGACCCGCTGGTGGCCCGGATGCGTCCGTTCGGGACGACCGTCTTCGCGGAGATGTCCGCGCTCGCCGTCCGGACCGGTGCGGTCAACCTGGGCCAGGGCTTCCCGGACACCGACGGGCCGCCGGAGATGCTGGCCGCCGCCGCCGAGGCGCTGCGCTCCGGGCACAACCAGTACCCGCCCGGTCCGGGGGTGCCCGTGCTGCGTCGGGCCGTCGCCGAGCACCAGCTCCGCTTCCACGGCCTGACGTACGACCCCGACGGCGAGGTGATCGTCACCGCCGGGGCCACCGAGGCGATCGCCGCCAGCATCCTCGCGCTCTGCGAGCCGGGTGACGAGGTGATCTGCTTCGAGCCGTACTACGACTCGTACGCGGCATCGATAGCCCTGGCCGGGGCGGTACGGCGACCGGTGACGCTGCGCCCCGGCGACGACGGCCGGTACGCCTTCGACCCCGACGAGCTGCGGGCCGCGTTCGGGCCGCGTACCCGGCTGGTTCTGCTGAACTCGCCGCACAACCCGACCGGGAAGGTCTTCACCGCACCGGAGCTGACCCTGGTCGCCGACCTCTGCCGGGAACACGACGTGTACGCGGTCACCGACGAGGTGTACGAGCACCTCGTCTTCACCGACGCCGCCGCCGCGCACCTGCCGCTGGCCACCCTGCCGGGGATGTGGGAACGCACCCTGCGCATCTCGTCGGCCGGCAAGACCTTCTCCTGCACCGGCTGGAAGGTGGGCTGGGTCAGTGGGCCCGCCCCGCTGGTGTCGGCGGTGCTGCGGGTCAAGCAGTTCCTCACCTACGTCAACGCGGGGCCGCTGCAACCGGCGGTCGCCGTGGCGCTGGCCCTGCCCGACGACTACTACACCGGCTTCCGCGACAGCCTCCAACGGCAGCGGGACCTGCTGATCGGTGGCCTGACCGACGCCGGTTTCGCGGTGCTCACCCCGGAGGGGACGTACTTCGTCACCGCCGACATCACCGACCTCGGCGGTCGGGACGGGTTGGAGTTCTGCCGTTCCCTGCCGGAACGCTGTGGTGTGGTGGCGGTACCCACCCAGGTCTTCTACGACGACGCCGAGGCCGGCCGCCGGCTGGTCCGGTTCGCCTTCTGCAAGCGCCCCGGGGTGCTGACCGAGGCCGTCACCCGGCTACGCGAACTGGCCGCCACCCGCTGATCCCGCCGGGGCCGGCGGGCGGCGGACCCGGGGCCGGTCAGCCGGCGGGGCTGGCGGTGCGGACCTGCTCGGCGATCCGTTCGGCCACCGACCGGGCGGTCTCCTCGGTGCCCGCCTCGACCATCACCCGCACCAACGGTTCGGTGCCCGACGGGCGCAGCAGCACCCGGCCGGTCTCCCCCAGCTCGGCCTCGGCCCGTTCGACCTCGGCCGTGACGGCGGGCGCGGTGGCACCGACGGTACGGTCCCCGACCGCCACGTTGATCAGCACCTGCGGCAGCTTGGTGACCACGGAGGCCAGCTCGGCCAGGGACCGGCCGGTGGCGGCCATCCGGGCCATCAGGTGCAGGCCGGTGAGCACCCCGTCGCCGGTGGTGGCGTGCGCGGGCATGACGAGGTGTCCGCTCTGCTCGCCGCCGAGGGCGAGGCCGGAGGCGCGCAGCTCCTCCAGCACGTACCGGTCGCCGACCTTGGTCTCGACCAGCCGGATGCCCTGCGCGGACATGGCCAGCCGCAGGCCGAGGTTGCTCATCACGGTGGCGACCAGGGTGTCCCGGGTCAGCTCGCCGGCGTCGCGCAGGGCCAGCGCGAGGATCGCCATCAGCTCGTCGCCGTCGACCTCCTCGCCGTTGGCGTCGACCGCGACGCAGCGGTCGGCGTCGCCGTCATGGGCGAGGCCCAGGTGCGCGCCGTGCTCGACCACGGCGGCCCGCAGGCCGTCGAGGTGGTTGGAACCGCACTCGTCGTTGATGTTGAGGCCGTCCGGCTCGGCGTGGATCGCGATGACCTCGGCACCGGCCTCCCGGTAGGCCACCGGGGCGACCTCGGCGGCGGCGCCGTTGGCGCAGTCGACCACCACCTTGATTCCGTCGAGGGGGTGCGGCACGGTGCCGACGAGGTGCTGCACGTAGTGGTCGGCGCCGTCGAGCAGGTCGTGCACCCGGCCGACCCCGGCACCGACGGGGCGGTCCCAGGCGGTGGTGGCGTTGGCCTCGACGGCGGCCTCGATCCGCAGCTCGATCTCGTCGGGCAGCTTGTGCCCGCCGGCGGCGAAGAGCTTTATCCCGTTGTCCGGCATCGGGTTGTGCGAGGCGGAGAGCATCACGCCCAGGTCGGCCTTGGCCTCGGCGGTCAGGAACGCCACGGCGGGGGTGGGCAGCACGCCGACCCGGACGACGCTGGCCCCGGCGCTGGTGAGGCCGGCGACCACGGCGGCCTCCAGCATCTCGCCGCTGGCCCGGGTGTCCCGACCGACGACGGCCAGGGGCGGGTGGCTGCGGTCCGACTCGGCCAGTGTGTGCGCGGCGGCCACGGCCACCGCGAGCGCCAGTTCCGGGGTGAGGTCGACGTTCGCCCGCCCGCGTACGCCGTCCGTGCCGAACAACCGACCCATACCCGCCAACCTCCGGTGCGACTGCGATGAGTGGAGAAAGCGGAACGGCCGGGCCACCTCCCCGTTGGGGGAGGCGGACCCGGCCGTCCGTCAGAAGTACAACGCGCTGTCGGTGATCAGCGCTTCGAGTACTGGGGTGCCTTACGGGCCTTCTTGAGACCGTACTTCTTGCTCTCCTTGACCCGGGCGTCCCGGGTGAGGAAGCCGGCCTTCTTCAGGGCCGGACGGTCGTCCGGCTCGCTGACGATCAGCGCGCGGGCGATGGCCAGCCGCAGCGCACCGGCCTGGCCGGTGGTGCCGCCGCCACGCAGGTTGGCGATGACGTCGAACGCCTCGGGCTTCTCGGCGGTGACCAGCGGGTCCTTGATGAGCTGCTGGTGCACCTTGCTCGGGAAGTAGGCCTCGAGGTCGCGGCCGTTGCAGGTGATCTTGCCGCTGCCGGGGACGATGCGGACCCGGACGATGGCCTCCTTGCGGCGGCCGACGGTCTGGATCGGGCGGTCACCACGCGGCGCGCGGGCGACGGGCGCGGGCGCCTCGGTGGCCTCGGGGACTTCCGCGGCAACCTCGGTCTCGGTGATGTCGGTCATGCTGTTTCCTTCGCCCTCGCTCACTGCGCGATCTGCTTGATCTCGAACGGCACCGGCTGCTGCGCCAGGTGCGGGTGCTCGGCACCGGCGTAGACCTTCAGCTTCTTGATCAGCTGACGGCCCAGCTTGTTGTGCGGGAGCATGCCCTTCACGGCCAGCTCGATCGCCCGCTCGGGCCGCTTGGTCAGCAGCTCCTCGTAGCCGACCTGCTTGAGGCCGCCCGGGTAACCGGAGTGCCGGTAGGCGACCTTGGTCTGCCGCTTGTTGCCGGTCAGCGCCACCTTGCCCGCGTTCACGATGACGACGAAGTCGCCCGTGTCGACGTGCGGCGCGAAAGTCGGCTTGTGCTTGCCGCGCAGCAGCGTGGCGGCGTGGGTGGCCAGGCGGCCCAGCACGACATCAGAGGCGTCGATAACGTGCCACTGACGCTCGATCTCACCCGGCTTCGGGCTGTACGTACGCACAGGTCTACCTTGTCTCGTCGTCGGTCTGGGGTCGCGCGCCGAGGTGACCAGAGGCTTCCCGGCCGGACCAGCGCGCACGAACGACCAAGCGTACCTGAGCGGCACGCCTCTGGATGTCGTACAACAGCAGGCAACGATACCCGCCGCCCCGTCGGCTGGTCAAAACGGGGGGTAGACCGGCGTGGCCTGCGGTTTTCCCGCATGACCATGGTCACACTCCGGTGAGCCTACCCGGGCCGGGCCGCAGGTAGACCGTCCAGGTCACCACGAAGCAGAGCGCGTACCACCCGATGAAGGCCAGATAGGCGGCGTCCGCGTTGCCGGAGGTGAGGAAGGACTGCCGGAAGGCGACGTTCACCAGCACCCCGCCCGAGGCGCCGACCGCTCCGGCGATGCCGATCAGGGCACCGGAGAGCCGCCGGGCCCGGCGCTGCGCGGCGGCCGGGTCACCGGTCAGCTCCGCCTCGGCCGTCGCGCGGGCCCGGAAGATCGCCGGGATCATCTTGTACGTGGAGCCGTTGCCGATGCCGGAGAAGACGAACAGCGACAGGAACCCGGTCAGGTAGAGCGGGAACGACCGTTCCCGGGCGGCGAAGAGCACCAGGCTGGCGCCGACTGCCATCGCGACGAAGTTCCAGAAGGTCACCCGGGCCCCGCCGAGCCGGTCGGCGAGCTGCCCACCGACGGGCCGGATCAGCGAACCGATCAGTGGTCCGAGGAAGGTCAGCCAGGCCGCGTCGACCGGGGTGGGGAAGCGCTCGGCGAACTGGAGCTGGAGCACCTGGCCGAAGGCGAAACCGAAGCCGATGAAGGAGCCGAAGGTGCCCACGTACAGCAGGGACATCACCCAGGTGTGCCGGTCGCGGGCTGCCTCGCGCAGCGCGCCGGGCTCGTTGTGGGCGTCCGGGATGTTGTCCAGCCAGCGGGCGGCGGCGAGCGCGGCCAGCACGATCAGCGGCAGGTAGACCGCCGGCACCAGCCGGGGGTACGCGGCCCCGGCGGTGGCCAGCACCGCGAGCCCGACCAGTTGCACGGCCGGTACGCCGAGGTTGCCGCCGCCGGCGTTGAGCCCGAGCGCGCGGCCCTTGAGCCGGTCGGGGAAGAACAGGTTGATGTTCGCCATCGACGAGGCGAAGTTGCCGCCGCCGACCCCGGTCAGGCAGGCCAGCACCATCAGCGTGGTGTAGGACACCCCCGGTTCCAGCAGCACCGTCATCGGCACCGCCGGCACGAGCAGCAGCAGCGCGCTGACGATGGTCCAGTTCCGCCCGCCGAAGCGGGCCACGGCCAGGGTGTACGGCAGCCGCAGCACCGCGCCCAGCGCGGCCGGCACGGCGGTGAGCAGGAACTTGCCCGCCGGGTCGATGCCGTACGCCGGGCCGAGGAAGAGCACGGTGACCGACCAGAGGCTCCACACCGAGAAACCGACGTGCTCGGCGAAGATCGACACCCAAAGGTTACGGCGGGCGATCGGCGCTCCGGTCGTCCGCCAGAAGGTGGGGTCCTCGGGCCGCCAGTCGTCGAGCCGGTGCCGGCGTCCGGCGCCCCGGGCGGCAGGCGGATCGGCGGAAGTCGACGGATCGGCCTCCGGCTGTGCGTCGATGGCGCCCGCCGGGTCGGCGGCGGAGTTGCTGCTACTGGCGAGCGTACTCACGGCGATTCCTCCTCATCGATATGAAGAGGGATGCTAAGCAGTGCCGGTTTCCCGGTGGTGGCCCGGTTGGGTCGTTCCGGAAACGGGAACCGCACGTCGCCCGGCGGCCTGCCGTGAGGTGGTCAGAGTTCCTGGAGGATGCGCAGCGCGCGGTTCACCCGCTGCATGGTCTCGGTGTCGGCGATATCCACGCACTCGGTGAACCACTTCTTCATCGGCGCGGACAGCCGGTCGGGCATGACCACGTTGCCACCCATCGGCACGGCGAGCGGGGAGTCCCGCAGCAGCGCCGTCTCGACCACCTCGGCGACGATCACGATCGGCACGTCGGTGGAGTTGTAGACGTCGGAGCTGATCACCAGGCCGAGCCGTTCCCGGGCGCCCTCGATGCGCCAGACCTCTCCCCTACGCAGCACGCGGGCGACCACCGAAGAGCACGTCGGCGACCATCCCCACCTCGCTGGCGTCGGCGAGGGCGGCGGATTCCAGGTCGAGCCCGGCCCGGCCGACCGCTTCGGCGTGTGCGGTGAAGACCTCCCGCAGGGCCTTCTCCCGGGCGGCCTGGTCCATCCAGGCAGAGAGGGACAGCCCCTCCCGCTTGGCGAACCGGCGGGCCTCCTCGATCGTCTCGTCCGAGAACGAGAGGGTCACCTTGGCAGTCATGCCGCTGATCCTACCCCGGGTATGACCACCGGTCATCCCCATGACCCGGACCGCCGCCCGCGACAGCCCGGGTCAGGCCGGGCGGCGCCCGCCGAAGACCGCGAACCGCCACGCCTTGTAGAAGCAGTCCACGTCGACCAGGCCGGCGTCGGCCAGCCACCGGCACTGGTCGGCCACCGACGCCGGACGGTCGTGCCGCATCCGCTGCCGGGCGGCGGCGATCTCGTCGGCGTCGGAGCCCCGGGCGGCGGTCTGCGCCAGCCAGACGTCGTCGTACCGACGGTCCAGGGTCGGGGTGGGACCGGCCACCTGCTCGGCGTTGACGAACACCCCGCCGGGGACGAGCGCGCCGGCCGCCCGCCGGTAGAGGGCGCGTTTGCCGTCGTCGTCGAGGTGGTGCACGGCCAGGGCGGAGACCACCGCGTCGTACCGGCCGACGGGCAGCGGATCTGCCAGGTCGGCCACGACGGTGCGGTGCGCCACCCCCCGGGCGGTCAGTCCGTCGGCGGCCACCGCGAGCATCCGCGCCGCCCCGTCGACCAGGGTCACCCGCACCCCGGGCAGCGCTGCGGTGAGCAGCAGCGAGAGCAGCCCGGTGCCGGCGCCCAGGTCGAGCACCTCGGGGGTACGACCGGCGGCGAGCGCGGCCCGCAGCGGCGGGGCCGCCACCTCGACGGCGGTGCCGTAGAAGTCGTCGAAGCAGGGGACGAGCCGGCGGCGGGCCTGATCGTAGGAGCCCGCCACCGCATCGAAGGCCGCCGTCACGTCCACGATCCACCCCTCTCACATATTAGGAAACCTGTCTCATATTATAGACCCCACCGTCCGCTCCGATGCCCCGGTGCGGTGTGAACCGCTCTTGACAGGACCGAAACAGAAGGGACCCCGGTCGGAAACCGGCCGGCGGCACGCTTTGCGGACATGACAGACGGTGCACGCGCCGCGACACGAACGGGGCAGCCACCCCGCGAGGCGGAAACGCACTGCCCGTACTGCGCGCTCCAGTGCGGCATGGTCCTGCGGGACACCGACGACGGCCGGATCGAGGTCCAGCCCCGACAGTTCCCCACCAATCGCGGCGGGCTGTGCCAGAAGGGCTGGACCGCCGCCGACCTGCTCGACCACCCCGACCGGTTGACCACCCCGCTGGTCCGCGATCCGTCCGGCACGCTGCGCCCGGCGACCTGGGCGGCCGCGCTGGACCGGATCGTCGACGGGCTGCGCACCGTCCAGCGGGCCCACGGGCGGGACGCGGTCGCCGTCTTCGGCGGCGGCGGGCTCACCAACGAGAAGGCGTACGCCCTCGGCAAGTTCGCCCGGGTGGCGCTGCGGACCCGGCACATCGACTACAACGGCCGGTGGTGCATGTCCTCGGCCGCGGCCGCCGGTCTGCGCGCCTTCGGCGTCGACCGGGGGCTGCCGTTCCCGCTGACCGACCTGGGCCGCACCGACACCCTGCTGCTGGTCGGGACGAACCCGGCCGAGACCATGCCGCCGCTGATGCGGCACGTGACCGACCAGCGGGCCCGGGGCGGCCGGCTGATCGTGGTCGACCCCCGGCTCACCGCCACCGCCCGCCAGGCCGACCTGCACCTGCAACCGCTGCCCGGCACCGATCTCGCGGTCGCCAACGCGCTGCTGCACATCGCGCTCACCGAGGGGCTGATCGACCGGGAGTACGTCGCCGCCCGCACCGAGGGCTTCGACGCGGTACGCCGTACCGTCGCCGAGTACTGGCCGGCCGAGGTGGAACGGCTCTCCGGGGTGCCGGTGGCCGACCTGGAGGCGACCGCCCGCGCGCTCGGCACCGCCGGTTCGGCGATGATCCTCACCGCCCGGGGCGCCGAACAGCACGCCAAGGGCGTCGACACGGTCAGCGCCTACGTCAACCTCGCCCTCGCCCTCGGTCTGCCCGGCCGCCCACACTCCGGGTACGGCTGCCTCACCGGTCAGGGCAACGGCCAGGGCGGACGCGAACACGGCCAGAAGTCCGACCAGCTCCCCGGCTACCGGAAGATCGACGATCCGGCCGCCCGCGCCCACGTCGCGGGGGTCTGGGGCGTCGACCCGGCCGAGTTGCCCGGCCCCGGGGTGCCCGCCTACCAGTTGCTCGACTCGCTCGGCACCCCCGACGGCCCCCGCGCGCTGCTGGTCTTCGGCTCCAACCCGGTGGTCTCCGCGCCCCGGGCCGCCCGGGTCGAGTCCCGCCTGCGCGGGCTGGACCTACTGGTGGTGGCCGATTTCCTGCGCTCCGAGACGGCCGAACTGGCCGACGTGGTGCTCCCGGTGGCCCAGTGGGCCGAGGAGGACGGCACGATGACCAATCTGGAGGGTCGGGTGCTGCGCCGCCGCGCGCTGCGTCGACCGCCGCCCGGCGTCCGCACCGACCTGACGGTCCTCGCCGACCTCGCGGCCCGCCTCGACGCCCCCGACCCGGTGCCGACCGGCCCCGCCGCCGGTCCCGCCGTGGACCGCTTCCCCACCGACCCGAGGGTCGTCTTCGCCGAGCTGCGCCGGGCCTCCGCCGGTGGCGTCGCCGACTACGCCGGGGTGAGCTGGGAGCGGATCGAATCCGCCGACGGGGTCTTCTGGCCGTGCCCCGACCCGGACGGACCGGACTCCCCCCGGCTCTTCGCCGACACGTTCCCCACCCCGACCGGCCGGGCCCGGTTCCACGCCGTACGGCACCGGCCGGCGGCCGAGCCGGTCTGCGCCGACTATCCGCTGCACTTCACGACCGGGCGGGTACTCGCCCAGTACCAGTCCGGCACGCAGACCCGGCGGGTCGACGCGCTGCGCCGGGCCGCCCCGCACGGCTTCGTCGAACTGCACCCCGACCTGGCCACCCGGCTCGGCGTCGGCGACGGCGACGAGGTACGGGTCGCCTCCCGCCGGGGTGAGCTGCGGGCACCGGCCCGACTCAGCCCGACCATCCGGCCGGACACCGTCTTCGCCCCGTTCCACTGGCCCGGGGCGGCCCGCGCCAACTCGGTCACCAACGACGCCCTCGACCCGGTCTCCGGGATGCCCGAGTTCAAGATCTGCGCGGTCCGGGTGGAGCGGGCATGACCGGCCACATCGTGATCGTCGGGTACGGCATGGCCGGTGCCCGGCTCGCCACCGAGCTGCACGCCCGCAACGGGGACCGCAAGGTCACCGTGCTCGGGGCGGAACCGCACCGGGCGTACAACCGGATCATGCTGTCCACGCTGCTGGCGGGCAAGGTCGACGAGCCCGACGTGGAGCTGGCCGAGGTCGCCGGGCAGGGCACCGACGTGCGGACCGGCGCGCCGGTCACCGCGATCGACCGGGCGGCCCGCACGGTGCGCACCCCCGACGGCGACCTCGACTACGACCACCTGGTCCTCGCCACCGGCAGCCGGGCCGTGGTGCCCCCGCTGGCCGGCCTCGACCCGGCCGACCTGCCGCCCCGGGTGGCCGTCTTCCGTACCCTGGCCGACTGCCGCCGCATCCTCGCCACCGCCCGCTCGGCGCGCACCGCGCTGGTGCTCGGCGGAGGGCTGCTCGGCCTGGAGGCGGCGCGCGGGCTGGCCGCCCGGGGGCTCGCGGTGACCGTGGTCCACCCCCACCCGCACCTGATGGAACGGCAGCTCGACCCGACCGCCGGCGCGGTGCTCGCCGGCACGCTGGCCGGGCTCGGCGTGGCCACCCGGCTGGGGGTGCCGGCGACCGGGCTGGCCAGCGACCCTGACGGGGTCCGGCTCGACCTGGCCGACGGCACCGCCCTGCACGCCGACCTGCTGGTGCTCTCCTGCGGGGTCCGTCCCGACACCGACCTGGCCGCCGCCGCCGGGCTGGCCGTCGACCGGGGGGTGCTGGTCGACGACCGGCTGCGCACCGCGGACGAGGCGATCTCGGCGATCGGCGACTGCGCACGGCCACCCGGCCAGGGCCCGACCGGGCTGGTCGCGCCCGCCTGGGCGCAGGCCCGGGTGGTGGCCCGGCTGCTCACCGGCGAGGACCCCGCCGCCCGCTACCGGCCCCGGCCGGTGGTCACCCGGCTCAAGGCCGCCGGGATCGACCTGGCCGCGATGGGCGACCCGGCCGGCGGCCCCGGCGAGGAACTGACCTTCGCCGACCCGACCCGGGGGACGTACGCCCGGATACGCATCCACCACGACCGGCTCACCGGGGCGATCCTGCTCGGCGACAACCCGGCGGTCGGCACGGTGGTGCAGCTCTTCGACCGGGGTGCCCCGGTCCCCACCGACCGGCGGGCACTGCTGCTCGGCCGGTCGATCGGCAACGCCCCCGCGACACCCGCCGCGTCCCCGGCGCTGATGCCGGACGCGGCAACCGTCTGCCAGTGCAACGACGTCGACAAGGGCACCCTGGTCCGCTGCTGGCGGGCCGGCGCCCGGACGGTCGACGAGGTGGTCGCCGCGACCCGGGCCGGAACCGGCTGCGGCGGCTGCCGGCAGGCCGTCGGCGGCATCGTCGACTGGCTGTCCGGAGTGGACTCGGTGGGGACGACCCGATGACCGTGATGACACCACGAGGAGGTGACCCGATGACCGGTGGACGTTTGGTCGTCGTCGGCAACGGCATGGTCGGCCAGCGGTTCGTCGAGGCGCTGCGCGCCCGCGACCACGACCGGCACTGGCAGGTGACGGTGCTCGCCGAGGAATCCCGCCCGGCGTACGACCGGGTCCGACTGTCCGCGTTCTTCGACGGGGTCACCGCCGAGGAACTGAACCTGCACACCCCCGACGACGGGGTGGAGCTGCGCCTCGGTGAGCCGGTCACCGGGATCGACCGGGACCGGCGGGTGGTGACCACCGCGACCGGGGAGCACCCGTACGACGCACTCGTGCTGGCCACCGGGTCGTACCCGTTCGTCCCGCCGGTGGCCGGCACCGACCTGCCCGGCGTCTTCGTCTACCGCACCCTGGACGACCTGGAGGCGATCCGGGAGCACGCCCGGGGCCGGTCGACCGGGGCGGTCATCGGCGGTGGCCTGCTCGGGCTGGAGGCCGCCAACGCGCTGCGCCTGCTGGGGCTGCGGACCCACGTGGTGGAGTTCGCGCCCCGGCTGATGCCGGTGCAGGTCGACGAGGCGGGCGGGGCGATGCTGCGCCGCTACGTCGAGGAGCTGGGCGTCACCACCCACCTCGGGGTCGGCACCACCGCGCTGCGGCCCGGCCCGGCCGGCACGGTCGCCGCCCTGGACCTCTCCGACGGCGGCACGGTCGACGCCGACCTGGTCGTGGTGGCCGCCGGTATCCGGCCGCGCGACGAGCTGGCCCGCGCCGCCGGCCTGGCCCTCGGCCCACGCGGCGGGGTGCTGGTCGACGCGGCCTGCCGCAGCGACGACGAGCGGATCTGGGCGGTCGGCGAGTGCGCCGCCGTCGACGGCACCTGCCACGGTCTGGTCGCCCCCGGGTACGCGATGGCCGAGGTGGTGGCCGACCGGCTGCTCGGCGGCGCGGCCACCTTCCCCGGCGCGGACAGTGCCACGAAACTCAAGCTGCTCGGCGTCGACGTGGCCTCGTTCGGTGACGCCCACGGCACCACCCCGGGCTGCCTGGACGTCACGTTCACCGACCCGGCCACCCGCTCGTACGCGAAGCTGGTCCTCTCCGACGACGCGCGGACGCTGCTCGGCGGGGTGCTGGTCGGGGACGCGACCGCCTACCCGACGCTGCGGGCCAGCGTCGGCGGCCCGCTGCCCGCTCCCCCGTTGACGCTGCTCGCCCCGGCCGGCGAGGGCGGCGGCGGGGTGACCGCGCTGCCCGGCGCGGCGCAGGTCTGCTCGTGCAACGCGGTGACCCGCGACGACATCGACGCGGCGATCGCCGGCGGGGCATGCGACGTGCCGGCGTTGAAGGCGTGCACCCGGGCCGGGACGAGCTGCGGCTCCTGCGTTCCGATGCTCAAGCAACTGCTCGACGCGGCCGGGGTGCAGCAGTCCACGGCGCTGTGCGAGCACTTCGACGCCAGCCGGCAGGAGTTGTTCGACATCGTCCGGGTGCGCGGCATCCGGACGTTCTCGCAGCTCGTGGCCGAGCACGGCCGGGGCCGGGGCTGCGACGTCTGCAAGCCGGTGGTGGCCTCGATCCTCGCCTCGCTGGGCACCGGCCACGTGCTCGACGGCGAGCAGGCGTCACTGCAGGACACCAACGACCACTTCCTGGCCAACCTGCAACGCGACGGCAGCTACTCGGTGGTGCCCCGGATCCCGGGCGGCGAGATCACCCCGGACAAGCTGATCGTGATCGGCGAGGTGGCCCGCGACTTCCAGCTCTACACCAAGATCACCGGCGGGCAGCGGATCGACCTGTTCGGTGCGCGGGTCGAGCAGCTCCCGCAGATCTGGCGGCGGCTGGTCGACGCCGGCTTCGAGTCCGGCCACGCGTACGGCAAGGCGCTGCGCACGGTGAAGTCCTGCGTCGGCGAGACCTGGTGCCGGTACGGGGTGCAGGACTCGGTCGGCCTGGCCGTCGCGCTGGAACTGCGCTACCGGGGACTGCGCGCCCCGCACAAGCTCAAGTCCGCCGTCTCCGGCTGTGCCCGGGAGTGCGCCGAGGCGCGCAGCAAGGACTTCGGCATCATCGCCACCGACACCGGCTGGAACCTCTACCTCGGCGGCAACGGCGGCTTCCGGCCCCGGCACGCCGACCTGTTCGCCACCGACCTGACCACCGAGGAACTGATCACGCTGATCGACAGGTTCCTGATGTTCTACGTCCGCACCGCCGACCGGCTGCAACGCACCTCCGCCTGGATCGAGGCGATGGACGGCGGCCTCGAACACCTGCGCTCGGTGATCGTCGACGACTCGCTGGGGCTCTGCGCCGAACTCGACGCGGCGATGGCCCGGCACGTCACCTCCTACTCCGACGAGTGGCGCGACGTGCTCGACGACCCCGACCGGCTGCGCCGGTTCACCTCGTTCGTCAACGCCCCCGACGTGCCGGACCCGTCGATCACCTTCGCGGTGGAACGCGGCCAGCCGGTGCCGACGCGCGACACCCGGCCCGCCACCGTCCCACCCGACGGGGGCGCACCACCCGACGGGGCACCCGCCCGACGTCGCCAGCCGGTCGCCCTCGGCCTGCCGGAGGTGCGGCGATGAGCGGCACCGTCACCGTCGACTGGACCCGGGTCTGCCCGCTGGACCGGCTGGAGCCCGAACGGGGCGTCGCCGCTCTCGTCGACGGCGTCCAGGTGGCGATCTTCCGGATCGACGACGAACTGTTCGCGGTGGACAATCTCGACCCGCTCAGCCGCGCGTACGTGATGTCGCGGGGCATCGTCGGCAGCCGGGACGGGGCGCCCACCGTCGCCTCTCCCCTGCACAAGCAGGTGTACGACCTGCGAACCGGGCTCTGCCTGGACCTGCCCGGGGTGACCCTGCCCCGGTACGACGTCCGCTGCCGGGACGGCCTGGTCGAGGTGCGGCTGCGACAGGAGGAGTGATGCGGGACGAACTGGCCGGCTTCACCATCGGGGTGACCGCCGACCGGCGACGCGACGAACTGGCCGCGTTGCTGGAACGGCGCGGTGCCCGGGTGGTGCTCGCCCCGGCCCTGCGGATCGTGCCGCTGGCCGACGACACCGACCTGCGGGACGCCACCCGGGCCTGCCTGGACCGGCCGCCGGACGTGCTGATGGCCAACACCGGCATCGGCATGCGCGGCTGGCTGGAGGCGGCCGAGGGCTGGGGGTTGGCCGAGCCGCTGAAGGGCGTGCTGTCCCGGGCCTACGTGGTGGCCCGGGGCCCCAAGGCGCGGGGGGCGATCCGCGCCGCCGGCCTGCACGACCAGTGGTCGCCGGCCTCGGAGAGCTGCGAGGAGGTGGTGGAGCACCTGTGCCGGCGCGGCGTGGCCGGGCAGGTGATAGCCATGCAACTGCACGGCGACCGGCAGCCGGAGTGCACCGAGGCGCTGGAGGCGGCCGGCGCCACGGTGATCGAGGTGCCCGTCTACCGGTGGGCCCCACCGACCGACCCGGCCCCGCTGCACCGGCTGATCGACCTGGTCGCCGGCCGTCTGGTCGACGCCGTCACCTTCACCTCCGCCCCGGCGGCGGAGGCGCTGCTGCGGGCCGCCGGGGACCGGACCGAGACGGTCCTGGCCGCGTTGCGCGGGGACGTCCTGGTCAGCTGCGTCGGCGCGGTGACCGCCGAACCCCTGGTCCGGCGGGGGGTGCCGGTCAGCGCGCCGAGCCGGGCCCGGCTCGGCGCGCTGGTCCGCACCATCGTGGACGAGCTGCCCCGCCGTACCGTCACCGTGAAGGCGGCCGGGCACCTGCTGACCCTGCGCGGGCACGCCGCCGTCATCGACGGGGAACTGCGCCCGCTGGCCCCCGCCCCGATGGCGGTGCTGCGGGCCCTGGCCACCCGGCCCGGCCGGGTGCTGTCCCGGACGGAACTGCTCCGCACGCTGCCCCGGGGGGCCGACGAGCACGCGGTGGAGATGGCGGTCGCCCGGTTGCGGGTGGGGCTGCGCGCGCCCCGGGTGGTGCAGACCGTGGTCAAGCGCGGCTACCGGCTCCGGGTGGAGTGACCCGGGTGCCCGCCCCACCGTCACGCGGCGGGGCGGGCCGGGTCAGGTTCAGCCCACCGGGGTGGGGAAGCCCCGTCCGTGCTCGGCCTGGAGCCGGATCATGGCGTGTTCCACCACGGTCACCAGCACCTGCTTGACCGACTCGCGGTCGCGGGCGTCGCACATCACCAGCGGCACGTCCGCCGAGATGGCCAGCGCCTCCCGGACCTCCTCCGGCTCGTACAGGTCCGAGCCGTCGAACCGGTTCAGCGCCACCACGTACGGGAGTTTGCGGTTCTCGAAGTAGTCCAGCGGGGCGAAGGCGTCGGTGATCCGGCGGGTGTCCACCAGGACGGCGGCGCCCACCGCGCCCCGGATGATCTCGTCCCACATGAACCAGAACCGGGTCTGGCCGGGCGTGCCGAACAGGTACAGGATCAGGTCCTGCGCCATGGTGATCCGGCCGAAGTCCATGGCGACCGTGGTGGTCTCCTTGCCGGGCACCTTCGACGGGTCGTCGATGCCGACACCGGCGGCGGTCATCAGCGCCTCTGTGGTCAGCGGCGTGATCTCGGAGATCGCCCCGACCAGGGTCGTCTTGCCCACGCCGAAGCCGCCCGCGACCACGATCTTCGCGGAGACGATTCCCCGGCTCTGGCGCGACCCGGCGGGGTCATAGCCTGCGAAGTCCACTTAGCACCCTTCCAAGGATTTCCATTCGCTCCTCGAACCCCTCGGCGGGAGCGGCAGTGTGTAGCGTGAGCAGACCGTCGGCGACCAGGTCGGCGACCAGCACCCGGGTGACGCCCAGTGGCATCCGGGTGTACGCGGCGATCTCCGCCAGCGACTGCGCCCGTCCCTCGCAGACGGTGGCGATTCGGTACTTGTCGTGCCCGGCGAAGCGGGACTCGGCCACCTGGGTCGCGTTGGAGCTGAGCACCGCCTCCAGCGCGATGTCCCGGCTCGGTTCGGTGCGGCCCCGGGTGACCGCGTACGGACGTACCAGCGCTCCACGTGGGTCCCGCCGGGGGTCCATCCCTCGATCACCTCCTCCCGCCCGGGTCCGGGCCCGGATGCTTCGTCACTCGGGCCGGACGCGGTCGCGCCCGGCCCCCGCCGTGGCTACGAACGCACAGCGTCCCGCGGCAGCGGCACCAGCGCCGCGCCCACCCGCTCGACCAGCAGCGCCATCTCGTAGCCGACCTGACCCACGTCACAGCTGCGGGCGGCGAGCACCGCCATGGACGACCCGTCGCTGATCGACATCAGGAACAGGTAGCCGCTGTCCATCTCGATCACTGTCTGCAGCACCCCGCCAGCGCTGAACATCCGGGCGGCACCCTCGGTCAGACTCACCACGCCGGAGGTGATCGCCGCGAGCTGGTCGGCCCGGTCGGCGGGCAGGTCCCGCGAGGAGGCGAGCAGCAGCCCGTCCGCGGACACCGCCACCACGTGGGCGATACCCGCCACGCTGTCGGCGAAGTTGGTGAGCAGCCAACCCATGTCCTGCATGGCAGCTGGCCTGTTCATCGGTTCGTCTCCTTGGTCGAGGTGCTGTTGGGGTCCGCGCCCGCCGTGCGACCGCGCTGCACGCCGCGGTGGTAGGCCGAGAGCAGGCCGCGTACTTCGTCGGGGGTGCGGCGGCTGCGGTCCCGGCCGCTCTTCGGCTCGATCCCGCCGGGCACGAGCTGTGCCTGGGGAACCCGCTTGGGCAGGCCGGACCGGGTGGTGCCGGCGTTGGCCGGCTCGGCCGCCTGGCTGGCCCGGGTCCAGCCGTCGTCGGCCGCCGTCCGCCACGCGTCGGCGTCGGTGGCCGGCGGGGTCGCCGGTGCCTCGGGGGCGGCCGGCGGGGGTGTGCCGTATGTCGGCGACGCGGTGGCGGCGGGCGGTACGGGACCGGTCGCGGCCGGCGGAACGGGACCGGTCGCGGCGGGCGGAACCGGACCGGTCGCGGCCGGCGCTTCCGGGGCGGCGGGCGTCACGGTCGGCGTGCCGGCGGCGGTCGGCGCGGTCGGCACCCGGGTGGGCAGCGGCGGGCGCGACGGCGTGGTCGCGCCGTTCGGGCGGGCCGGGGCGGTCGGCGGCTCCTCGTCGAACCGGGGCCGGGTGAAGATCGCGGTGGCGTCGTCCCCGTGGGACCGGAACCACACCGCCTCCATCTCCCGGAAGATCGGCGAGTCGGCCGGCCGGTCCGGTCGGGCCACCACCGGCGTCGACGGGGCCGGCGGGGCGTACGAGGTGGCCGGCGCGGTGTACGGCTGTGCGGCGGGGGCGGCGTACGCGGCCGGCGGGGCGGCCGGGGCGAACGACGCGGCGGCGGCCGGGGCGAACGGGGTCGCCGCCGGTGCTCCCGCGTACGGGGCCGCGGCCGGTGCGCCGGCGAACGGCATGGCGCCCGCGCCATACGACTCCGTCGGGTGCGGTGCGGCACCGGCGACCGGGCCGGTCGGCAGCACCGGGGCGGGCTCGCCGGGCGCGGCCCGCCGTGGCAGCGGGTCGATGGTCGGGTTCGCCACCGTGGGGCTGCCGGCCGAGAACGCGTTGAATCCGGAGTCGGCGGTCGCCGGGGTGGGGGCCGGGGCGAACGGCGGGGCGGAGACCGGCCCGCCGAACTGCACGGCGGGGGCGGTGTCCCGGGCGTCCACCGGCGGCTGCCAGGGGGCCGGGGCCGGCGGGGTGTTGCGCCACTGGTCAGTCAGGGTCGCCGACGCGCTGCGGGCCCCGTTGAGGGCCCCACCGATACCGGCGGGGGCGGGCGGCTGCTCGACCGCCAGCGGCTGACGGGGCCGGCTGATCGCCTGGTCCCGACCCCGGTGGGCGGGGAGCACCACGGTGGCGTTGGGCAGCGTCACCTGGGCGACGGTGCCGCCCTCGACGTTGCGGCGCAGCTCCACCCGGATGCTGTACCGGCTGGCGAGCCGGCTGACCACGGCGAGACCCATCAGCCGGAAGGCGGCCACGTCCACCGTCGGCGGGGCGGCGAGTCGGCGGTTGAGCGAGTCGAGCTGCTCGTCGGTGAGGCCGAGGCCACGGTCCTCGATCTGGATCAGCACGTAGTCGCGGATGCGCCGGCCGTCGGCGACCACCGTGGTGGTGGGCGGCGAGAAGCGGGTGGCGTTGTCCAGCAGCTCGGCGACGAGGCGTACCACGTCGTTGACGGCGTGGGCGGCGACCGAGATGTCGGTGTCGACGGTGCCGAACTCGATCCGGTTGTACAGCTCCACCTCGGACTGGGCGGCGCGCAGGACGTCGACCAGTAGCGCGTCGTCGCGGCGCGGCACGGCCGAGTCGGCACCGGCCAGGACCAGCAGGTTCTCGTCGTTGCGGCGCATCCGGGTGGCGAGGTGGTCCAGCTCGAAGAGCTGGGCGAGCCGCTTCGGGTCCTCCTCGCCGCGCTCGATCGCGTCCAGTTCGCCGATCATCCGGTCGACCAGGGTCTGACTGCGCCGGGCCAGGTTGAGGAACATTGCCGAGACGCTGGTCCGCAGCGCCGCCTGCTCGGCGGCGACCCGGACGGCCTCCCGGTGCACGACGTTGAACGCCAGGGCCACCTGGCCGACCTCGTCCCGGTTGGTCAACCGGATCGGGTCCCGCACCTGGCGGACGATCTCGTCGACCCCGCCGTCGCCGACGCTGCCCATGTTCTGCAGCCGCTTGACCGCGTCCGGCAGGTCGTGGTTGGCCACCGACAGCGCGCCCTCCCGCAGCCGGCGCAGCGAGTGGTTGAGCGAGCGGGCCAGCACCACCGCGAGGGTGATCGCCACGATGAGGGTGAGCAGCACCAGCACCGTCTCGATGACGGCCTGCTGGATGACGTCGCTGCGAGCCTGCTCGGAGCGGGTGAGCAGGGTGTCCTGGAGCTGGATCTCGGTCCACCGCATCAGGTCGTTGACCGCGCCGATCGCGGCGCTGGCATCACCGGCGCTGACCGGGCTGCGCTGACCGACCGAGCGGGTGATGTCGGCGGCCACCCGGTCGGCGAGGCCGACGGCGTCACCGGAGACCGCGCTGTTGACGAGTGCGCGCTGGGTGGGGTCGGCGGCGAGGGCGAAGCCGAGCAGCGCCTCCTGCTGGCTGGTCAGGGTCGCCACGAAGGAGGAGAACTGCTCCTCGTCGAGGCGTCCGCCGACCAGCGCGGTGTAGGCGACCGCCTCCTCCTCGGCGACGGCCGACTTGGCCCGGCTGAACGCGGCCACCGCGCGGCGGGCGTCCGCGAGGCTCTCCTGGCCGGGCAACTGGGCCAGGGTGTCGCCGTACGAGACCAGGTCGGTGAGGATCACGCCGTACCGCAGGGTGGCCTCGGCGACCGGCATCTGCCGGCGGTCGAGCACCTCCTGCCGGGTCGCGTCGAGCGTGCGCAGGTGGTCGTCGATCACCTTGAGCCGGTCCCGTACGGCGGACGGGACCTCGCCGAGGTCGGCCCGCTCGGCCCGGTACTCGTTGATCCGCTCGCCGGTGGCCCGCACCCGCAGGTTGTAGTCGTCCGGGCGCAGCTGCGGGTTCGCCAGGTAGGCGGCGGCCGCCATCCGTTCCTTGTGCAGATCCTGCGTCAGCGCGGAGACGTCGATGGACAGTGCGGTCAGCGACCGGATCTGGGTCGCGTCGACAGCACCCTCAGTAGTGGAAACAAGTCGGATTGTTGCCAACGCGATGACCGCGGCGACCGGTACGACCAGAATGAGGGCGAGCTTGGAACGAATCCGCGCATCCCGCAACCGGGGCAGTCGGCGTTCCCGTTCGGGTCGGGCGTTTTCGCCTGGCTCGGGCAGGGTCGTCGGTCCGGTGCTCACGACATCGCCTCCGTCGTATCTTCCATACGCCTGACCCGCCGACCCGCGCCTGGTGCGACGGACAGCGCCACGCGCGGCACGGCCGCGATTTCATCAGAGAAGATCCTGTTTGGGAAGCCGCGTTCGGACAGGAATCGGGCGACCAGTGGTCTGGTCACCATTTTCCCTGCTGAGCAGGCCACCCCTGAACAGGGCATGTCACTCCAGAGTGTTCGTTCGCCTCTGATGAGTGAGCATGGGTAAATATCTGATGTCCCCACAATGTGAGATTCGCGTCCCGAAACCGCCGTCAGCATCGCGCTTGACCGCACGCCCCCGCATTGGCAAGGTTTTGCAGGCTTTCGCGCACACCGTACGGCACACAATCCCGTTTCTCCACTGAGGACGGACTAGCGGCGGTGACCGGGCTCCGCCCGCGCCGCACCTGGAGGACTGAGTTGAGCCCCATCCGCTCCGCGACCATCGTGGCGCTCGCATCGGCCGTGCTGGCCGCCACGCTCACCGGCTGCTCGTTCGGCGCGGCAGAGAAGGACAGCAGCCCGATCACCATCGCCGCCGATCTCGAACTCTCCGGTGTCGCCGCACCGGTCGGCAAGGCGTACCAGCGCGCCCTGGAACTGAAGGTCGACCAGTTGAACTCGTCCGGCGCCCTGGGCGACCGGAAGATCAGGCTGGTGGTCAAGGACAACCGCTCCGACGCCGCCGAGTCGCTGCGCAACATCGGCGACTTCAGCAACGACGCCACGGTCAACGCCATCATCATGGGCGGTTGCAACCAGTGCGCCGTCGACGCCGTGCGCACCATCAACGAGCGGAAGGTCCCGACCATCGCGCTCGCCCCGTCCGGTGCGGTCGCCAACCCGGTCCCCGAACGCCGGTACGTGTTCAAGCTCGCGCCGAACGCGACCGACAGCGCCGCCGCGCTCACCGCCGAGCTGCGGCGGCGCGGGATCACCGAGGTCGGTGTCCTGCACAGCGACGACGACTACGGGCGTGAGGGCCTGACCGCGCTGGACGCCGAGTTCGGCAAGACCACCATCAAGCGGGTACGCGCCGAGGCCGTCCGCACCACCGACACCGAACTGGCCGCGCCGGTGCGCCGGCTGACCAACCGCGACCCCGCCGCCCTGATCATCTGGACCCCGCCGGAGCAGGCCACCCTCGCCGCCACCGCCGCCGACCAGTCCGGCTACGGCGGATCGCTCTTCTTCGACGCCGCCGCGGCCGGCGACCTCTTCCTGGGCGGTTCCGGCCAGGCCACCGAACGGGCCACGTTGATCTTCACGCAGACCATGGTGATCGACGACGTCATCGCCACCACCCCGGCCAAGGCCGCCCGTCGACAGTGGTTCCAGGACTACACCGCCCGGTTCGGCGGCTACAACGGACTGTCGTCGTTCGCCGCCGACGCCGTGCAGCTGATCGCCGACTCGGCGCTGCGCTCCGGCGGCTCCGACGGCAGGGTCGACCGCGACGGACTGCGCGACGTGTTGGAGACGTCCCAGCTCGACGGTCTGTCCGGGCCGATCCGGATGACCCCGGACAACCACTCCGGCCTGATGCCGCAGGCGTTGACCACGCTCGTCGCGCGCGGCGGCCGGTGGCGGCTGGCGGGCTGACCACCGCTCGCTGACGGGCCGACCCCGGGTGGGGTCGGCCCGTCAGTGGCGTCGGGGTGTCGCCCCGGGACGGGTCAGCGGGCCGAGGTGGTGGCCCGCACCCAGGGCAGGGCCAGCCGCTCCACCAGCGACAACGCCGAGTAGAGCAGGATGCTCATGGCGGCGATCAGCACGATCGCCGCCCACGCGGTCGCCGTGTCGCCGACGCCGTTGTACTGGAGGATCTGGTAGCCCAGCCCCGGCTTGTCAGAGTAGAACTCCCCGATCACCGCGCCGATCGCGGCCAGCGGCATCGCCACCTTCAGCCCGACGAAGATCTGCGGCAGCGCGGCCGGGAACCGGACCTTGCGGAACGACTGCCACCAGGAGGCGTTCAGTGACCGGGCCAACTCGGCCAGGTCGGCCGGGGTGGTGGTCAGGCCGGTGGCGGTGGAGAGCACGATCGGGAAGAAGCAGAGCAGGAACACCATGGTCAGGATCGGCTTGGTCCCCCAGCCGACCGAAACCACCAGCAGCGGCCCGAGCGCGATCTTCGGGACCGCGTTGATCGCCACCAGCAGCGGGGCGAACATCCGCTCGGCCCGCCGGGAGGCGGCCAGCGCCATCCCGATCAGCACCCCGGCGACCGCCGACAGCAGGAAGCCGAGCACCGTCATCAGCGTGGTCGTACCCAGCGCCGGGAAGAGCACGTCAGCCGAGGAGGTCAGTGACGTCCCGACCGCCTGCGGCGGCGGCAGGGACGCCGGGTGCACCAGGTGCAGCCCGGAGGTGACCGCCCACCAGACGGCCACGGTGACCACCAGGCCGAGCAGCGGCAGGCCGACCGTCGCGGGGCGTATCCGGGACCAGGGTGACCGGCCGGGCGTCGGGGGCACGGTCGGCACGGCGCTCGGCGGTCCGGCCGACCCGGGTACGGGACGGGTCCGGATCGACTCCGTCACAGGGTCCTCCTCTCCTGCCGGCACCAGGGCCGGCACACGACGGGGGTGCGCCCACCGGTCGTCCCGCTGGGTCGCACCCCCGTGGCACCGTCGGTGTCGGTCAGGCCTTCGGTACGAGGTCGAAGTTGATGATCTGGTCCGGCGTGATGTTCGACTTGAGCGCGCCGGCGCCCTGGAGGATGGCGATGCTCTTGGCCACCCGGTCGCTGTCCAGGGTGCCGATGGCGGTGCCGGAGTTGCTGGAACGGACGTAACCGGCCATCAGCTGCAGCTCGGCCGCGGCGGCGGCCGGGTTGGTGGCGGCCACGTTCTTCTTCAGGATGTCGGCCGCCTCCTGCGGGTTGGCCAGGGCGTACTCCAGGCCCTTGAGCAGCGCGGCGGTGAACTTCTTCACCTTGTCCGGGTTCTCCTTGGCCATCTTGCTGGAGGTGATCAGCGCGTTGCCGTAGAGGTCCTGCATCACGTTGCTGTACGGCAGCACGACGGGCTTCTTCTTGGTGACCGCCTCGACGGTCGGCTGGCCGACGACGAACTGGCCGATGCCGTCGACCTGGCCGGAGGCCAGCGTGCCCATCAGGTTCTGCGCCTGGTCGTTGACCCAGGTGACCTTGGTGTAGTCCACCCCGGCCATCCGGGCGTAGGTCGGGAAGAGGTTGCGCACGACGGAGCCGGGGGTGTCCGCGAGCTTCTTGCCCTCCAGGTCCTTGGGCGTGGCGATGTTCTTGCCCTCGACCGAGACGATGGCGGCCATGGTGCGCTGCTGGATCGCGGCCACCGCCACGAAGTCCTTGGCCTGCCCGTTGCCGACCTGGAGCAGGCCACCGGTCAGGTCGATCGGACCGAAGTCGGCCTGGCCGCCGACGATGGTCTGGATCACCGCGCCGGTGCCCTGACCGGGCTTGATCTCCACGTCGAAGCCGGCCTCCTTGAAGAAGCCCTTGTCCTTCGCCACCCAGGCGTAGGAGTCACGGCCGAAGTTGCCGAACGAGGTGAGGTAGGTCACCTTCTCCAGCGACGAGCCGTCGCCGGTCTTTGCATCCGCCGAGTCGGACCCGCCACTGCAGGCGGAGACCAGGGCGAGGGCGGTGGCCAGGGTGGCCGCGGCGACCGTGCGGGTCAGCCTTGTCATCTGTGCACCATGTCCTTTCCGACCGGGCGGTGTACCCGGAGGGGGTTGTCGGTCGGCGGCACGGCGTGAGGGGGCACCGAGCCGCCGTCGTGAAGGGACTCTTCGCTGGCACAGAGTACGAGACACTTACCGTCACCACACCAGGCGGATCGGGTTGCGGAACGGAAACAACTGCGTTCCACCCCGGACAGTGAGCGGCCAGCACGCTGGGGATATCCTTGTCGGATTCCTGACCGCCGAATCAGGGGAGACCGACGGCGATGATCCGACTGTCCGATGTGTCGCGTACGTTCGACGGCCGTTCCGGGCGGGTCGAGGCGTTGCGCGGGATCGACCTCGACGTGGCCGAGGGCGAGTTCGTCGCCGTGCTCGGCCGCTCCGGCTGCGGCAAGTCCACCCTGCTCCGGATGATCGCCGGGCTGCTGCCGGTCAGCGGCGGCGAGATCACCGTAGCCGGTAGCCGGATCACCCGGCCCCGCCGGGACGTCGCGATGCTCTTCCAGAAGCCGGCCCTGCTCCCCTGGCGCACCGTGCTCGACAACGTGCTGCTGCCGGCCGAGATCTTCGGCTGGAGCCGCGCCAAACACCGCGACCGCGCCCGCCAGCTGCTGGAACTCTCCGGCCTGGCCGGCTTCGAGAAACGCCTGCCGCACGAACTCTCCGGCGGCATGCAGCAGCGGGTGTCACTGTGCCGGTCGCTGATCGGCGAGCCCCGGGTGATGCTGATGGACGAACCCTTCTCCGCCCTGGACGCGCTCACCCGCGAGGAACTCTCCGGGGAACTGCAACGGGTGCACATGGAGACCGGCGCGACAGTCGTCTTCGTCACCCACTCCATCGACGAGGCGGTGCTGCTGGCCGACCGGGTGGTCGTGCTCAGCCCCCGCCCCGGCCGGATCCGCAAGATCGTCGACGTGGACATCCCCCGGCCCCGTACCCTCGGCCGCAACGCGCACCTGGCCGACGTCGCCCGGGTCAGCGCCGACCTGCACGAACTGCTGATGGAGCGGGACCTGCCGGCGACAGCCGGGGTGGAGGGATGATGACCGTGCGGGTGGCGATCTTCACCGAACCCCACCGGGGTGCCAGCTACGACGACCAGCTCCGGTTCGCCCAGCTCTGCGAGGCCGGCGGCTTCGACGGGTTCCTGCGGGCCGACCACTACCGGGCGATGGGCGACGAACCCGGGCTGCCCGGCCCCACCGACGCCTGGCTGACCCTGGCCGCGCTCGCCCGCGAAACCTCCCGCATCCGGCTCGGCACCCTGGTCACCTCGGCCACCTTCCGGCTGCCCGGCCCGCTGGCCGTGATGGTCGCCCAGGTCGACCAGATGAGCGGCGGACGGGTCGAGCTGGGCATCGGCGCCGGCTGGTACGAGCGGGAACACACCGCCTACGGCATCCCCTTCCCCGGCGTCGGCGAACGCTTCGACCGGCTCGCCGAGCAACTGGAGATCGTCACCGGGCTGTGGCGCACCCCGGTCGGCGAGACGTACAGCTGGGCCGGTGAGCACTACCGGCTCGTCGACGCCCCGGCCCTGCCCAAACCGGTCCAGCAGCCCGGCCCGCCGGTCATCGTCGGCGGCCGGGGACCGAAGCGCACCCCCGACCTCGCCGCCCGGTACGCCGACGAGTTCAACATGCCGTTCAAGTCGGTCGAGGAGACCGCCGAGGCGTACGACCGGGTACGGGAAGCCTGCGACCGGGCCGGCCGGGCCGAGTCGGGGCGGGCCCCGCTGGTGCTCTCCGCCGGGATCGTGGTGGCGATCGGGCGCACCGACGCCGAAGCCCACCGCCGGGCCGCGCCGCTGCACGTCAAGAGCGCCCTGCCGCCGGAGGACCCGGTGGTCGGCTCCCCCGCCCAACTGGTCGACCGGATCGGCGAGTTCGCCGCGATCGGCGCGACCCGGGTGCACCTGCGGCTGATCGACCTCGACGACCTCGACCACCTGGAGCTCATCGCCGCCGAGGTGCTCCCCCAACTGGACGGAACCCGATGACCGACGTGACGCACGACCTCGAACTCGGCCCGGTCGGCCAGGAGATCGTCTTCGAGAACGACCGGGTGCGGGTCTGGCACATCCGGCTGGCCCCGGGCGAGCGGCAGCCGCTGCACCGGCACGACCACCCGTACCTGGTGGTCGCGATCGAGGGCGCGAAGAACGTGGTGCAGACGATCGACGGCACCCGGATCGACGCCGACGAACCCACCGGCGGGGTGGTCTACCGGGACCCGGGCGCCGTCCACATGCTCACCAACGTCGGGGACACGACCTACCTGGCCCGCCTGGTCGAGCTGAAGTAGTCGCTGGTAGAGCTTGGGTAACAGGTCGTCCCGGCCGCGCCGCGCCGCAGTGGCGATCGGGGGCACCGGGCCGTAACGTGCGCCACATGGCCTTTCGGACGTGGGGCAAACTGCTGCTCACCGCACTCGGGGTGAGCATGTTGGCCGGGGCCGGCCAACTCGGCATCGCGTACGGCTTCGGCATCGTCCGACTCACCGGCGACTTCACCGACGTCAACCGCTGGCCGGCCCAGCTCGCCTGGGTGGGCTGGTTCGCGGTGACCGCCGCCGTGGTCGGCGCGGTCCTCACCGGCCGGCTCGCCCGGCGCGAGGGACTGCCGGAGGGCACCCCCGTCCAGCTCGCGATCTCCGGTGTCGCCGCGCTCGGCGCGCTGGTCGTCGCCCCGCTCTGCATGCAGCCCGCGCGGGCCGCCGACCTGACCGCCGTCGACCCGGTCTGGGCGGTCGGCATCTGCGCGGTCGCCGGGGCGGTGGTCGGCGCGGGCGCCGCCTCGGCCGTCCTGCTGCGCCCCCCGCTGGGCTGGAACGTCGCCCTGCTGGGCGGGACGATCTGGCTGGTCGCGCTCCTGTCGGTCGCACCGGCGGTGCTGTCCAGCGAGCCGCTGCGCACCGTACGCCTGGGGGTGCTGGAACCCTCCTGGCTCGGGGCGGACCAGGCACAGCGGCTGGCTATGCTGCTGCTGCCCGTGATCGCGCTGGTGGCCGGCGCGGTGACCGGCGGGCTGGCCCGGCGACGGGGACACCCCCCGCTGACCGGAGGGGCGACCGGGGTCGCCGGGCCGGTGCTGCTCGCCTTCGCCTACCTGACCGCCGGGCCGGGTGACCAGGTGGACCGGTACCAGCTCGCCCCGTACTACGGCGCGGTGATCGCGGTCGTCGCCGGCGCGCTCGGCTCGGTCGCCGCCACCGTGGCGCGCTGGCCGCTGCTGCCCGCCCGCGCCGCCCGCCGCGACGGCGGGACGGCGATCGAGCCGACCGACATCCTCGCCCCGCTGCCGGCCGTGTCCGACCCGGCCCGCACCGCCGCTGCCGGCTCCGGACCGGACCGGACCGGCCTGACCGGCTCCGATCTCACCGGCTCCGAGCTGGCCGGCACCGGCGCGGACGAGCCGGTCACCGTGGACCTGAGCGCCGCCACCCGCGCCCTCCACCCCGACCGACCGGACGCCGCCCGCTCTCGCGCCACCGACCGGCCCGCTGCCGCCGCCTCCGCGATGGCCTCCGGGTCCTCGGCCGACATCGCGTCGGGGGTCGGCGGGGTGCCGGCGGTACCGGGCACCGGTCCGGGGTGGCCGTCGCCTGACGCGCCGGGCACCGGCCGCCACCCGGCCCACTGGGACTGGCCGGACCCCGCCGCCACGGTCGCCGACCGGCACGCCTCCCGCACCACCCCACCCCCGACCAGGCCCGAACCGAGCCGGACCGGCGCGGCCCCGGCCGCTGCGGCCCCGACCGGCCTGACCCCGACCGGGGCGAGCACGACCGGGGCGACCTGGAGCGGCTCGACCCCGATCGAGCCGGCTCCGAGCCCGAACCGGCCGGCCCCGACCGGGCCGGACCCGGCGGCAGCCACCCCGGACGGGCCGGCCGGGGACGCACCGGATGCGACGTCGTCCGCGGGGGCGGGAGCTGGTCGGGCCGGGTCGCCGCGAAGCCGCTCAGGCCAGCGGAAGGCGGCAGCCGCCGAACAGGCGGGCAGCGAGGTCGGCGCAGTGCGGCCGGCAGCAGGTGCCGGGCCGGCCACCGGGGAGGAGTCCATGGCCACGCCCAAGCCCCGGGCGAAGCGGGCCAGCCGCGCCCGGTCCACCGCGACCGGAGCTGCGGCCGTCCCCGCTGGACGCCCCGAACCCTCGCCCGTCGCAGAGACAGGCGGTACCGGGGAGGACCGACCGGCCGGCTCCGGCCCGACCGGCAGCCCGACACCGGATGGCGTCAACGCCGCCCCGGTCGGCACGACGGCACCGGAGACCACCAGCCGGGGCGGCACCGCTGCGGCCACGCCGATCACCGAGGACGTGCCGCCGGTGGCCGGCGTACGGCACGTCGCGCCGGGTGGCGTCGAGGCCACCCCCCGCCCCCGCCACCACCTGCCGGATCTCGGCGGTACGGGTGGCCCGGCCGGTGCCCACCGGCCCGCACCGGCCCGGGCCGCCCTGCCGTTTCCCGAACCGGGTGCCACCGAGCAGACGGACGCCCCGAAGCCGGTCAGTCTCCGCTGGGAGCCGGAGGAGTCCAGCGGCACCGCGCCGGTGGACGGTCCGCCTGCCGACCCTGACCAGTCCGGGCCCGCTCCGGAGGACGGCAACGCGCCCGGCGACGGCAACGCGCCGGAGCAGACCGGGAAGGCCAGGGGCCGACGGGGACTGTTCCGGCGTAACCGCTCCCCGCAGGACGCCCCAACGGACGAAGTCGACCCGAAGTCGGCGACGCCGGACGACGAGTACGTCGACTGGGTCACCGGCCTGGGCAAGCCCCTGGCCGACAACGAACCGGACCGGGACAGCGGCCGACGCTCCCTGCGCACCAGCGGCCGCCACCACCACCGCGACTAACCCCCCACCCCCACTCCCCCCACCCAGCCCACCCCACCCCCGGTCTGCCCCCGGTGATCAAGAGCTTTGCGTCACCCCACCCGCCCGGCAAGACCTGACGCAAACCTCTTGATCACCGAACAACAACCAGGACGAAACGGGCGAGCAGCCGGCGGAGGGTGGTGATCAAGAGCTTTGCGTCATCCGCCGCGCGGAAACTGACGCGAAGCTCTTGATCACCGGAGCAGAACCGGTCAGGCGAGGGGGAGGTAGACGCGGTTGCCGGTGGAGCGGAACTCCGCCGACTTGGTCTGCATGCCCTGGGCGGCGTACTCCTTCAGCTCCTGGGTGATCTTCATGGAGCAGAACTTCGGGCCGCACATGGAGCAGAAGTGGGCGGTCTTCGCCGGCTCCGCCGGCAGGGTCGCGTCGTGGTAGGAACGGGCGGTCTCCGGGTCCAGCGACAGGTTGAACTGGTCCTCCCAGCGGAACTCGAACCGCGCCTTGGACAGCGCGTCGTCCCAGGCCTGCGCTCCGGGGTGCCCCTTGGCCAGGTCGGCCGCGTGCGCCGCGATCTTGTACGCGATCACGCCCGCCTTCACTTCGTCCCGGTCGGGCAGTCCGAGGTGCTCCTTCGGGGTGACGTAACACAGCATCGCGGTGCCGTACATGCCGATCATCGCGGCCCCGATCGCCGAGGTGATGTGGTCGTACGCGGGGGCGATGTCGGTGGTCAGCGGGCCGAGGGTGTAGAACGGGGCCTCGTGGCACCACTCCTGCTGGAGGTCCACGTTCTCCTTGATCTTGTGCATCGGCACGTGACCGGGGCCCTCGATCATCACCTGCACGTCGTACTCCCAGGCGATCCGGGTCAGCTCGCCCAGGGTGCGCAGCTCGGCGAACTGGGCCTCGTCGTTGGCGTCGGCGATCGAGCCGGGGCGCAGGCCGTCGCCGAGGGAGAACGTCACGTCGTAGCGGGCGAGGATCGCGCACAGCTCGCGGAAGTTGGTGTAGAGGAAGTTCTCCTCGTGGTGCGCCAGGCACCAGGCCGCCATGATCGAGCCGCCCCGGGAGACGATCCCGGTGACCCGGTCGACGGCCAGCGGCACGTACGGCAGCAGCACCCCCGCGTGCACCGTCATGTAGTCGACGCCCTGCTCGGCCTGCTCGATGACGGTCTCCCGGAACACCTCCCAGCTCAGCTTGACCGGGTCGCCACCGACCTTCTCCAGCGCCTGGTAGATCGGCACGGTGCCGATCGGCACCGGCGAGTTGCGGACGATCGCCTCCCGGGTCTCGTGGATCCGCTTGCCCGTCGACAGGTCCATCACGGTGTCCGCGCCCCACCGGGTGGCCCAGGTCAGCTTCTCCACCTCCTCGGCGACCGACGAGGTCACCGCCGAGGTGCCGATGTTGGCGTTGACCTTCACCAGGAACGCCTTGCCGATGATCGCCGGCTCGCACTCGGGATGGTTGACGTTGAGCGGCAGCACCGCCCGGCCGGCGGCGATCTCGTCGCGCACCAGCTCCGGCGGCAGCCCCTCCCGGATCGCCACGAACTCCATCTCCGGGGTGACCACCCCGGCGCGGGCGTACCGGAGCTGGGTGGGTCGCCTGGCGTCGACGCCGGCCAGCGGGGTGCCCGCGCCCCGGACCGGCGCGACGTCACCCCGCTCGGCGATCCACGGCCCGCGCAGCGGCGGCAGCCCCACCTCCGGATCCGAGCCGGGGCCCGACGTGTCGTAGAGGCGCAGCGGCGGGTTGTCCCCGGCCAGCTCCACCTCGGCGAACGGCACCCGGACGTCCGGCCGGGACCCCTCGACGTAGACCTTGCGACGTGCCTGCATGACAGCCTCCCTGATGGTCATCGGGACCAGCCGAAGTGGTCGAGCGGGCCGCGTCCCGCGCCCAGTTCCCAACCCCGCGCGCCGGTCAGCGCGCGGGTGACGTACTCCTTGGCGGTGGCGACCGCGACCGGCACCGGGTCGCCGGCGGCCAGCCGGACGGCGATCGCCGCCGAGAACGAACAGCCGGTGCCGTGGCTGTGCCGGGTGTCCACCCGGGGGGCGCGCAGCAGGGTGGTCGTCGCACCGCCGGCCAGCACGTCGACCGACTCGCCCGCCGCGTCGACGTCGCCGCCGGTGACCACCACGTACTCGGGGCCGCCGGCCGCCAGGGCCTGCGCCGCGGCGACCATCTCCTCGACCGTGGTCACCGGGCGTCCGGTGAGGGCGGCGGCCTCCGCGCAGTTCGGCGTCGCCACCCGGGCGTACGGCAGCAGCCGCTCGACCGCCGCCACCACACCGAGCCGGTGTCCGCTGGTGGCGACGAGCACCGGGTCGACGACGAGGTGCGGCAGCCGGCCCGCCTTCGCCGCCTCGGCCACCGCGTCGGCGACCGCCGGGGTGCCGAGCATCCCGGTCTTCACCGCCCGGACCGCGAAGTCGCCGAGCACGCTGTCGAGCTGCTCGGTGACGGTGCGCGGCGGCAGCGGCAGCACGGCGTCCACGCCCCGGGTGTTCTGCGCGGTGACGGCGGTCAGCACGCTGGTCCCGTACGCGCCGAGGGCGGCGAACACCTTCAGGTCGGCCTGGATGCCGGCGCCGCCGCCGGAATCGGAACCGGCGATGGTGAGCACTGTCGTCGGTGTCATGTCGTCTCCTCGGGCGACGCGTCGGTGATCGGGGTGCGGGTGGCGAAGACCCTGGTGAGGGTCGCCGCGACCGCGGTCGGGTCGGCGGCCCGCATGACCGCCCCGAGCACCGCCACCCCGACCGCGCCCGCGTCGACACAGGCCGTCACCTGCTCCGGTGTCTCGATCCCGCCCAGGGCGAGCACGGGCACCGGGCTGCGCCGGATCAGGTCGCGCAGCTTGTCCGGGCGCAGCGGTGGGCCGTAACCGGGTTTGCTGCGGGTGGGCCAGACCGGGGAGAGCGTCACGTAGTCCTCGGTGCCGAGTCGGGCCAGCTCCGCCGCGGCGTGGCAGGACCGGCCGACCAGCCCGACGGCCGGCGGCGGGTACGGTCCGGCGGCGGGCAGGTGGACGGCGTCCCCGTCCAGCGGGTCGGGGCCGGCCACGATCAGGGTGCCGCCGGCCTGCGTCAGGACGGCCCGCAGGTCGACGGCGAGGGCGGCCCGTTCGGCGCGGGGCAGGTCCTTCTCCCGCAGCACCACCCACCGCACGCCACCGCGTACCGCCCCCGCGACCACGTCGACGAGGTCGCCACGCGCCACCAGCCGGTCGGTCAGCAGCACCACCCCGCGCGGGGTCACAGGTCGGGTCTTCCGTCGTCGGGGGTGGAGGCGAGGGCGTGGAAGCGGCGGGGGATCCGCCCGGCGGTGTACGCGAGCCGCCCGGCCCGTACGCCGTACCGCATGGCGGTGGCCATCGCCGTCGGGTCGGCGGCCCGGGTGACGGCGCTGGCCAGCAGCACCCCGTCGCAGCCCAGTTCCATGGCGAGCGCCGCGTCGGAGGCGGTGCCGATCCCGGCGTCGAGGATCACCGGCACGTCGACGCTCTGCCGGATCAGCCGGATGTGGTGCGGGTTGGTGATGCCCAGTCCGGAACCGATCGGCGCACCGGCCGGCATCACCGCCGCGCAGCCGACGTCGGCCAGCCGGCGGGCCAGCACCGGGTCGTCGGAGGTGTACGGCAGCACGACGAACCCGTCGGCGACGAGTTCCTCGGCGGCCCGCAGCAGCTCCACCCCGTCGGGGAGCAGGGTGCGTTCGTCGCCGATCACCTCCAGCTTGACCCAGTCGGTGTCGAACGCCTCCCGGGCCAGCCGGGCCACCTTGACCGCTTCGGCGGCGGTGTAGCAGCCGGCGGTGTTGGGCAGCAGCCGCACCGCGCACCGGTCGAGCAGGTCGAGCAGGCCACCGGCGGTGCCGGGGGCGGTGTCGACGCGGCGCAGGGCGAGGGTGACCAGTCCGGTTCCGGAGGCCCGGATCGCCTGTTCCAGCACGTGCAGGTTGGCCGCGCCGCCGGTGCCGAGGATGAGCCGGGAGGTGAGGGTCCGTCCGGCGATGGTGAGGGGCATCCGGGTCACCCGCCCTGGGCGGCGCTGAGCACCTCGACCCGGTCGCCGTCGCGCAGCACGGTCGCCGGCCAGCCGCCCCGGGGGACCACCTCGCCGTTGACCGCGACGGCGAGGCCGCGCCGCTGCCCGGTGACCGTGGCGACCAGGTCCGCGACGGTCGTGCCGCCGGTCAGCTCGCGTCCGACGCCGTTGACGATCAGTCGCACGTCTTCCTCCTCAGTGGAACCGGTCGGCGGTGAAGGGGGTGAGCAGGGGGTCCGGCTGACCGGTGACGATCAGGTCGGTGATCAGGTCGGCGGTGACCGGGGTGAGCACGATGCCGTGCCGGTGGTGGCCGGTGGCGGCGAGTACGCCGGGCCGGCCGGGCAGCGGGCCGAGGATCGGCGCGTTGTCCGGGGTGCCGGGGCGCAGCCCGGCGGTCGCCTCGGTCAGCGCGTACTCGGCGAGTTCGGGGACGAGGTCGACGGCGGCCCGCAGCAGCCGCAGCACCGCCCCGGTGGTCACCTCGGTGTCGGTGCGTTCCTCGACGGTCGCCCCGAGCACCACCTCGCCGTCGTCGCGGGGGACGAGGTAGACCGACTCGCCGTCGGCGTACCCCCGGATGACGTGCCGGAAGCCGGGCGGGCGGTGGTCGGGCGCGCGCAGCCGCAGCACCTGACCCTTGACCGGGCGGACCGGCAGCCCGGTCAGCGCGGCGGCGCCGCAGCCGGCGGCGACCACGACGACGGGCGCGTCCACCTCGGCCAGTCGGGTCACCGCGCCGGGCAGCAGGGTCGCGCCGGCCTGTCCGGCGGCGACCCGCAACGCGTCGACCAGCCGGCGCGGGTCGACCTGGTGGTCGCCGGGGGCGACCGCGCCGCCGCGCAGCCGGGGGGTCAGCGCCGGTTCGCGCTCCCGTAGCTGCGACGGCCGCAGCGCGCTGATCGGCAGCCCCAACCCCTGCTGGTACGACCAGAGCCGGCGTGCCTCGGCCAGGTCGTCCCCGGTCAGCCCGACGACGAGGGTGCCGTCGGTGCGGTAGCCGAACTCCGTTCCGGTGGCTTCGGTCAGTTCGGCGGCGAAACCCGGCCAGCGGGCGGCGGACGCGGTGAGCAGCCCGGTCAGCTCCCGTTCCCCGAAGTACGCCTCGGCGACCGGGGCGAGCATCCCGGCGGCGACCCGGGACGCGCCGGAGCCGGGGGCCGGGTCGTGCACGGCCACCCGCAGGCCCCGGGTGGCGCAGCGCCAGGCGATCGCCAACCCGACCGGCCCCGCGCCCACGATGGCGACGTCGGGCCGGGTCAGCACGTCAGTGCCGCGATCAGTTCGGCGGTGGCCCGGCCCGGGTCGGCGGCGGCGGACAGCGCCCCGACCACCGCCACCCCGTGGGCCCCGGCGGCCCGCAGCGCCGGCACCGTGGCGGCGGTGACCCCGCCGATGGCGATCACCGGCACGTCGACGGCCGCGGCGACGGCGCGGATGCCGGCCGGGCCGATCGGGTCGGGCAGGCCGGTCTTGGTGGCGGTGGGGTGGCACGGGCCGACGCCCAGGTAGCTGGCCCCGGCGGCGACGGCCCGGGCGGCGGTACCCGGTTCCCGGGCGGTCGCGCCGAGCACGGCGGCGGGGCCGAGGACCCGGCGGGCCGCCGCGACGGGTAGGTCGTCCGCGCCGACGTGGCCGCCGTGGGCGTCCACCGCGAGGGCGACGTGCAGCCGGTCGTTGACCAGGCAGGTCGCCCCGTACGGCACGCAGAGCGCGCGTACCCGTCGGGCCAGGTCGTACGCCTGCCGGTCGGTGGTGTCGTCGTCGACCCGTACCTGGACGACGAGGTCGGCGCGGGCCACCGGGAGGGCGGCCCGTACGACGGCGAGCGGGTCGCACCCGGGGCGGGTGTCGGTGATCAGATGCAGTCGGCCGAGGGACGGCACGGCAACTCTCCTCCCTGCGCCGGCATTACCCGGATCAGGTTCTACGGTCGGGGGCTCTCAGCCCCCCTCTCAGCCCGGTGTACCGGGCTCCCGTGGGTCACGTGTCTGTGACCGTACGACAGATCCGCTGATCCGCCAAGGGGTGTTAGATTGATCCAGGACTATCGATGCATACGGTTGTCGGCTTGTATCCACATAAGGCCGGAAAAGCGAGTCGCCGATACCGAATCGTTACATGCTCATGCCTTGCCGGAAACCAATCCAGCGGCGCTAATTTGTTCAACCGATCGACATTATTCCGGTGCGGAGCCTCGGCGTGGCCCGCACCTGATCGCCACTGGTGCGGACCTCGGCGGGCCCACACCGATCCGACCGGGGACGGTCTGCGGCGAGTCGTCCCCATGCCCCCACCACTGTCCAGCACGGACAAAAGGAGCATGGAGTGTCTCCATCCCGCCATCGCCGCGCACGTCGCGGCCCACTGGGTGCCGGTCTACTGGCCCTCTCCCTACTCGCCAGCGGCCTGATCGGCGGCACCGCCGCCCAGGCCGCTCCCGCCGCGTCGGCCCTGCCACAGGCCGCACCGGCACCGGCGGCAGCAGCCGCCGCCGAACCCTTCTCGGTCCTGGTCTTCTCCAAGACCGCCGGATTCCGGCACGACGCCATCCCGGCCGGCATCGCCGCGATCCAGAAGCTCGGCACCGACAACGGGTTCACCGTCGACACCACCGAGGACGGAGCCGCCTTCAACGACACCAACCTGGCGAAATACCAGGCGGTGATCTGGCTCTCCACCACCGGTGACGTGCTCGACGCCACCCAGCAGGCCGCGTTCGAGCGCTACATCAAGGCCGGCGGCGGCTACGCCGGCGTGCACGCCGCCTCGGACACCGAGTACGACTGGGCCTGGTACGGCAACCTGGTCGGCGCGTACTTCTCCGGCCACCCGGCCAACCAGCAGGCCACCGTCAAGGTCGAGGACCCCGCGCACCCGTCGACGGCCGACCTGCCGGCCCGCTGGTCCCGGTTCGACGAGTGGTACAACTTCCGCACCAACCCCCGCTCCAAGGTGCACGTGCTGGCCAGCCTGGACGAGAAGTCCTACAGCCCGGGCGCCGGCGCGATGGGCGCCGACCACCCCACCGCCTGGTGCCAGGACTACGACGGCGGTCGCTCCTGGTACACCGGCGGCGGCCACACCCAGGCGTCGTACACCGAGCCGGAGTTCCTCAGCCACCTGCTCGGCGGCATCCGCACCGCGGCCGGGGTCGAGAACGCCGACTGCGGCGCCACCAAGACCTCGAACTTCGAGAAGATCACCCTCGACAGCAACACCAACAACCCGATGGAGCTGGACATCGCTCCGGACGGCCGGGTGTTCTACGCCGAGCGTGACGGCCGGGTGCAGATCGTGAAGCCGGACACCGGCAACACGGTCACCGCGACCCGGCTGGACGTGTTCACCGGCAACGAGGACGGCCTGCTCGGGTTGCGCCTCGACCCGGACTTCACCACCAACAAGTGGATCTACCTGTACTACGCACCGGCCGGTGGCGCCCCGCGCAACTACCTGTCCCGGTTCACCGTCAACGGTGACACCATCGACAAGGCCACCGAGAAGGTCGTGCTCCAGGTCGACACCCAGCGCAACACCTGCTGCCACGCCGGCGGCAGCATGACCTTCGACTCGAAGGGCAACCTCTACCTCGCCACCGGCGACAACACCAACCCGTTCGAGTCGAACGCGTTCACGCCGATCGACGAGCGGGCCGGCCGGCAGGACTACGACGCGCAGCGCAGCGCCGGCAACACCAACGACCTGCGCGGCAAGGTGATCCGGATCCACCCGGAGGACGACGGCACCTACACCGTCCCGACGGGCAACCTGTTCGCCCCGGGCACCGCGAAGACCCGTCCGGAGATCTTCGGCATGGGCTTCCGTAACCCGTTCCGGATCGGCGTCGACCAGAAGACCGACACCCTCTACGTCGCCGACTACGGGCCGGACGCCTCGGCGGCCAACCCGAACCGTGGCCCCGAGGGCCTGGTGGAGTGGAACATCGTCGCCACGGCCGGCAACTACGGCTGGCCGTACTGCACCGGCAACAACAAGGCGTACAACGACTACACCTTCCCGTCCGGGCCGAGCGGGGCGAAGTTCGACTGCGCCGCGCCGGTCAACGACTCGCCCAACAACACCGGCCTGACCAACCTGCCGCCGGCCATCGCGGCGACCGTGGACTACGGCTACGCCGGCGACCCGCGCTTCCCCGAGATCGGCGGCGGCGGCGCCCCGATGGGTGGCCCGGTCTACCGCTACGACGCCGACAGCACGTCGAGCCGCAAGTGGCCGGCGTACTACGACGGCAAGGCGCTGCTCGGCGAGTGGAACCAGTCGAAGATGTACACGATGCAGGTCAGCGCGGACGGCAAGACGCTGATCGACATCAACCAGCTGCTCACCGGCATGCCGATGATCCGCCCGATGGACTTCGAGTTCGGTCCGGACGGCGCGCTCTACATGATCGAGTGGGGCACCGGCTTCGGCGGCAACAACGACGACTCCGGGATCTACCGGATCGACTACACCGCAGGTGACCGCGCCCCCATCGCCGAGGCCAGCGCCGACCCCACCTCCGGGGCGGCACCGCTGACCGTGAAGTTCTCCAGCGCCGGGTCCCGTGACCCGGACGGCGGCACGCTGACCTACGCGTGGAAGTTCGGTGACGGGCAGACCTCCACCGAGGCGAACCCCACCCACACCTACACCGCGGCCGGCGACTACACCGCGCAGCTCACCGTCACCAACCCCAAGGGCCGTACCGCCGTGGCGAACGTGCCGGTGACGGTCGGCAACACCGCCCCGACGGTGACCATCGAGTTCCCGCCCAGCGGCGGTTTCTTCGAGTGGGGCGACCAGGTCAAGTACACGATCAAGGTGACCGACCCGGAGGACGGCACCGTCGACTGTGACCGGGTGCAGCTGCAGGTGCTGCTCGGCCACGACGAGCACGCCCACCCGCTGGAGCAGCACACCGGCTGCACCGGCACCGTGCAGACCTCGCTGGCGTCCGGGCACGGCGCGGAGGCGAACGTCTTCGCCGTCTTCGAGGCCACCTACACCGACGACGGCGGCACCGGCGGCGCCGGCCCGCTGACCGGCCGGGCGATCGAGATCCTCCAGCCCAAGCGCAAGCAGGCCGAGTACTTCACGGCCACCGGGCGGGCCCCGGGCAGCACCGGCGGCGGTGACCCGGGCGTGCAGAAGGAGACCACCACCGACCCCGCCGGTGGCGGCCAGAACATCGGCTTCATCGAGGACGGCGACTGGTGGTCGCTCGTCCCGGCCAACCTGACCGGGGTCGAGCAGATCCGGTTCCGGGTGGCCTCCGAGGTCCAGGGCGGTCGGATCGACGTGCACGCCGGTGCCGTCGACGGTCCGGTCGTGGCCACCGCCACCGTGCCCGGCACGGGCGGCTGGCAGCAGTTCGTCGACGTGACCGCGCCGGTGACGGCCGGTGCCGAGGGCGCGCTGTACTTCGTCGCCAAGGACCCCGCCGGTGGCACCGGTTCGCTGTTCAACGTCAACTGGATGGACTTCATCGGACGGGGCGTGACCGACAACGCGCCGCCGCAGGTGACGGCCACCGCCACCCCGGCGACCGGCACCGCGCCGGTCACCGTGACCTTCACCGGCACGGCCACCGACACCGAGGGTGACACCCCGCTGACGTACGCCTGGGACTTCGGTGACGGCGGGACGGCGACGACCCTGAACGCCACCCACACCTACACCACCCCGGGCACCTTCACCGCCACCCTGACGGTGACGGACAGCCGGGGCGCGAAGTCCTACGCGACCGTCCCGGTCAAGGTGGACGCGCCGAACAACTCCTGCCTCGGGGCGCGGTCGGACGAGTTCACCGGCAACACCCTGGACAAGGACCGCTGGACGGTGGTCCGGGAGAACCAGCTCTACTCGGTCTCCGGCGGGTCGCTGCGGCTGCCCACCTCCTCCGGTGACCTGTACGGCTCCCGCAACGACGCGACCAACCTGGTGCTCCAGCCCGCACCCAGCGGGGCCTGGCAGGCCACCACGAAGGTCACCGTGCCCGTCACCGCCGACTACCAGCAGGCCGGCCTGCTGATCTACGGCGACGACGACAACTACGCCAAGGTGGACCTGCTCTACGGCGGGTCGCGCAAGGTGGAGTTCATCCGGGAGACCGCCGGGACTCCGCGCAACGACGCGGCCGACGCCGTGGCCGCCCCGGCCGGTGACACCATCTGGCTGCGGCTGATCAGCGACGGCACCAACCTGACCGCGCAGTTCTCGACCGACGGTGCCACGTTCACCCCGGTCGGCCGGTCCGCCGCGCTGGCCGGCATCACCAACCCGCGGATCGGTCTGCTCGCCCTCAACGGCGGCACCACCGCCCCGGTGGTGGACGCGGTGTTCGACTCGTTCCTGGTCTCGCCGGACGCCCCGGCCGGCCCGGTCAGCCCGTCGGACGAGTTCACCGGCACCACGCTCGACAAGTGCCGGTGGAACGCGGTGCTCCGGGAGGACCCGGCCGCCTACCGGGTGGCCGACGGCGCACTGAAGATCGACGTGCCGAAGGGTGACATCTACGGCACCAGCAACACCGGGCCGACGAACTTCATCCTCCAGACCGCGCCGAGCGGCGACTGGACCCTGGAGACGAAGGTCGACGGCAGCGCGCTGGCCGAGCAGTACCAGCAGGCCGGTCTGATCGTCCACGCCGACGACGACAACTACGTCAAGTTGGACTACATCGTGGACAACCAGGCCGGGCAGGCGGTCTCCCGGCGGATCGAGTTCCGTGGCGAACTCGCCGGGGTGACGCAGAACCCGCAGCCCCAGGTCTCCAACCTGACCTCGGGGGTGTGGTACCTGCGCCTCGCCCGGGCCGGTGACACCTTCACCGCGTCCTACTCGGCGGACGGGCAGGAGTGGACCACGTTCGAGACGGTGACGAACACCGCCGTCGGGGCCACCCCGAAGATCGGTCTGTTCACCCTCGGCGCGAACGCGGCCACCTCGAAGACGGCCTCGTTCGACTACTTCCGGCTCTCCACCAAGGCGGCCGACACGACCGCCCCGGTGACCACGGCCACCGTCTCCGGCACCCCGACCGAGGGCTGGTACACCGGCCCGGTCACCGTGACGCTGGCGGCGGCCGACGAGGCCGGCGGTAGCGGGGTGGCGAGCACCGAGTACCAGCTCGACGGGGCCACCACGTGGACCGCGTACACCGAGCCGGTGCAGGTCACCGGGGACGGCACCCACGAGGTGCGGTTCCGCTCGACCGACGCGGCCGGCAACGTGGAGGCGACGAAGAAGGTCGCCGTGAAGATCGACGCCACCGCGCCGGTCAGCTCGGCGTCGTTCGCCCCGGCCAACGACGACGGCTGGCACAACGGCACCGTCCCGGTGGTCATCACCTCCACCGACGCCGGTTCCGGGGTGAAGAAGCTGGAGTGGTCGCTCGACGGCGGCGCCTGGACGGCGTACACCACGCCGGTCGAGGTGACCGGGGACGGCACGCACGAGCTGCTGTACCGGGCCACCGACGCCGCCGGCAACGTCGAGGCGCTGAAGTCGGCGGTCGTGAAGATCGACGGCACCAAGCCGACGCTGCTGGTCTCCGGCATCGCCGACGGCCAGCTCTACGGTGACAGCCAGGACGTCCGGATCTCGTGGCAGGCGGTCGACCCGACCTCCGGCATCAAGACGACCTCCGGCGTGCTGGACGGCCGGGCGTACACCAGCGGCACCCTGCAGGCGCTGTACGAGCTGCCGCTCGGCCTGCACGAGCTGACGGTGACCGCGACCGACAAGGCGGGCAACTCCACCACCTCGACGGTCCGGTTCTTCGTCACCACCTCGTTCCGGGACATGCAGAACCTGCTGGACCGGTTCAAGGCGACCGGACGACTCACCACCAAGGCGCACCGTCAGCTGTCCAACAAGCTGGACGCGGTGCGGGAGTCCGAGGCGGCGGGCAACGACAAGCGGGCGGTGCAGCAGTTGACCGCCTTCAAGGCGTTGGCCACCGACACCGCGGTGGTGACCGACACCGACGTGCGGGACGTGCTGGTCCGTGACGCCGACGCCATGATCGTCCGGCTCGGCGGCGCGGCCACCAAGGCCGGCGTCAAGGCGAACAACAACAAGTCGGTCGACGGGGCCGGCCGGCTCGGTGCCGACCCCACCCGGATCGCCAAGGGCGGTTCGCTGTAAGGAGCACCACGGGGCCGCTCCCACCGTCGACACCGACGGTGGGGGCGGCCCCTCCACATCGGAAGGGAGACGTCGATGCGTAGCTTGAGAGCCCTCGCCGCGCTGGTCGTGGCGGCCCTGGTGGCCCTGCCGGCGGGGCCGGCGGCGGCGCACGGCGGGAAGGTCAAGCTGACGGTGGCCGGTGACGGTGCCGGCGGGGTGACCGTGATGGCCGTGTACGCCGACGGACACCGGCTGGACCAACCGGTCCGGCTCACCCTGACCGCCGAGGGCGAGGGTGGCCGGACGGCCGGGCCGGTGCAGATCGAGCCGTCCGGGGAGGGGCAGGGCTTCTACAGCAGCGGCCCGCTGCTCTCCCCCGGCGACTGGCGGGTGACGGTCAGCGCCCCCGCCCCCTACCAGAGCACGGCGACCGCGCAGGTGCAGGCCCGGGTGGCCCAGTCGCCGTCGCCGGTCGCCGTCGAACGCCCGGCGGCCGGGGCGCGGGAGACCGGAACGGTCTGGTGGCGGTGGTTGGCCGGCGGCCTCGCCGTGGTGGTCGTCGCCGGGTTGACGCTGCTGTGGTGGCGTCGCCGGGCGCACCCCGGGCCCGACGAACCGGCCGGCCTGGGCGGCTGAGCACCACGTGACCGGTCGGGCCCGGACACCGCGACGGTGTCCGGGCCCGACCGTGTCCGGCCGGTGTGCTCAGAGCAGGGCGTCCAGCGCGTCGAGGTCGTCGTCGGTGGGCTGCCAACCGCCGGCGGCGGCGTTCGCGCGGACCTGCTCGGCGGTGGTGGCGCCGGCGATGACCGAGGCCACCGCCGGGCGGGCGGCCAGCCCGCCGATGGCCACCTGGAGCAGCGTCAGCCCCCGCTGCGCAGCGAACGCCTCCAGCGCCTCGATGGTGTCCCAGCGGGCGGCGGCGAGCCGTTCGGCGTACCGGCCGCCACCGGCGAGGCGGCTGCCGGCGGGCGGGGCGCTGTCGCGCCGGTACTTGCCGGTGAGCAGGCCGTTGGCCAGCGGGAAGAACGGCAGCAGTCCGAGGCCGAACCGCTCGCAGGCCGGGATGATCTCGACCTCGGCGTCCCGGTGGAGCAGGTTGTAGTGGTTCTGCGCGCTGATGAACCGGGTCAGCCCCCGGGTCTTCGCCGTCCAGTCGGCGTCGGCGATCTGCCAGCCGGAGAAGTTGGAGTTGCCCAGGTAGCGTACCTTGCCGGCACGGACCAGGTCGTCGAGGGCTGCGAGCGTCTCGTCGACCGGGGTGTCCGGGTCGGGCTCGTGCAGCTGGTACAGGTCGATGTGGTCGGTGCCGAGCCGGCGCAGCGACGCCTCGACGGCCCGCACCACGTACCGCCGGGAGCCGCGTACCCCGAAGTCGCGGCCGTTGCGCCCGCCCATCGACATGCCGAACTTGGTGGCCAGCACCACGTCGTCGCGCCGCCCCTTGAGGGCCTGCCCGAGCAGTTCCTCCGAACCGCCCGGCGGCTCGCCGTAGATGTCGGCGGTGTCGAAGAAGGTGATCCCGGCGTCGAGCGCGGCGTCGACCACCGCCCGGGTGCCGTCGATGTCGAGCTTGCGGCCGAAGTTGTTGCAGCCGATGCCGACCACGGACACCACGAGCCCGGAGTCGCCCAGCCGGCGGTAGGTCATCTCAGTCACGAGAGCCACCCTATGCCGCCCGGATCGGCCCCGACCGGCGACGACCGCGCCCGATGACCAGGCGTGGTCGTCGCCTCACGATGAGCGCGACCGGCTCAGCCGACGTCCCAGACCGGCTCCGGGGTCTCCACCACGTCGCCGTCACCCCGGAACAGCACGAACCTGTCGAACGAGCGGGTGAACCAGCGGTCGTGGGTGACCGCCACCACCGTCCCGGCGAACGCGGTCAGTCCCGCCTCCAACGCCTCCGCCGAGGCCAGGTCGAGGTTGTCGGTCGGCTCGTCGAGCAGCAGCAGGGTGGCCCCGGACAGTTCCAGCAGCAGCACCAGGAACCGGGCCTGCTGGCCGCCGGAGAGGGTGCCGAACCGCTGGTCGCCCTGGCCGGCCAGCTCGTAGCGGCTCAGCGCCGCCATCGCCGCGTGCCGGTCCATCCCGTCCCGGTGCTCGTCACCGCGCCACAGCGCCTCGACCAGGGTCTTCGCCATCAGCTCCGGCCGGTCGTGGGTCTGCGAGAAGTGTCCCGGCCGGACCCGGGCGCCCAGCCGGACCACCCCGGCATGGGCCACCGGGGCCAGCGCGGCGGCCCCGTCCACCGGGCCGTTGGCCGGGTCGGGGTCGGTGCCGCCCCGGGCCAGCAGGCGCAGGAAGTGCGACTTGCCGGTGCCGTTGGCCCCGAGCACCGCCACCCGGTCGCCGTACCACAGCTCCAGGTCGAAGGGGTAGGTCAGGCCGTCCAGCTCCAGCTGTTCGCAGATCACCGCGCGTTTGCCGGTCCGCCCGCCGGCCAGCCGCATCCGGATGTCCTGGTCCTTCGGCGGTACGGGCGGCGGCCCGGCCTCCTCGAACTTGCGCAGCCGGGTCTGTGCCGCCTGGTAGCGGGAGGCGAGCCCGTCGTTGTACGCGGCCTTCTGCTTGTACATCAGCATCAGCTCGCGCAGCTTCTGGTGTTCCTCGTCCCAGCGGCGGCGCAGTTCGTCGAGGCGGGCGTGCCGGGCCGTACGGGCCTCGTGCCAGCTCGCGAAGCCGCCCGGGTGCACCCAGGCACTGCCCCCTTCGACGGCGGCCACCCGGTCGGCGGTGTGCGCGAGCAGTTCCCGGTCGTGCGAGACGTACAGCACCGACTTGGTGGACTCGCGCAGCCGTTGCTCCAGCCAGCGTTTGCCGGGTACGTCGAGGAAGTTGTCCGGCTCGTCGAGCAGCAGCACCTCGTCGGGGCCGCGCAGCAGCAACTCCAGGGCGAAGCGCTTCTGCTGCCCGCCCGACAGGGTGCGCACCGGGCGGTCCCGGGAGGCTTCCCAGGGCAGGTCGAGCACGGTGGTGGTGACGGTGTCGAAGAGCACCTCGGCGTCGTACCCGCCGGCCTCACCCCAGGCGGCCAGCGCGTCGGCGTACGCCAGCTGGGCCTTGCCGGCGGCGGTGCTGTACTTGCCGCGCAGTTCGGCCTCACGCATGGCCCGTTCGGTGTCGGCGAGCCGGTGGCCGGCCGCGCGCAGCGCCGGTGGGGCCAGCGACAGGGCCAGGTCGGCCAGTGTCGACTCGTCGCCGATCATGCCGATGAACTGCCGCATCACGCCGAGCCCACCGGATCGGGCGATCACGCCGGTACGCACCGGCAGGTCACCGGCGACCATCCGCAGCAGCGTCGTCTTGCCGGCGCCGTTCGGCCCGACCAGGGCGACCTTGGCGCCCTCACCGACCCGGAACGACACGTCGGCGAAGAGTTCCCGACCGTCCGGGAGGATGTACCCGACCGCTGCCACGTCCACGTATCCCACGTCGGCATCCTGCCCGAGGCGCGGGGCCGGGCGACACTCGATTACCGGGTGACCCGCAGCACCCGGTAGCCCCGCTGGCTGGCCTGCCGCACGACGGTGAATCCCTCGTCGCCCAGCCAGCGGTGCAGCGAGTCGCCGCCGAGGTGCCGGGCCACCACCAGCCAGCCGACGCCGTCCGGGGCGAGCCGGGGCAGCCAGCGGCGCAGCAGCGCGTGCAGTTCGGGCTTGCCGATGTGGATCGGCGGGTTGGACCAGATCTGGGTGAAGGTGACCTCGGCCGGCACCTCGTCCGGGGCGACCGCGTGCACCCGGTCGGCCGCGTCGACGCGGGCGGCGTTCGCGGCGGTCAGCTCGCGGGCCCGCGCGTTGACGTCGACCGCCCACACGGTGGCGGTCGGCGCGAGGTCGGCCAGCACACAGCTGATCGGCCCGAACCCGGAGCCGATGTCGAGCAGGTGACCGCCGGTGTCGGCGGTCGGCAGCGCGGCCTTGCGCAGCAGTACGGCGGTGCCGGGGTCGAGCCGGGCGGCGGAGAAGACCCCGCTGGCGGAGACGAGCGTGTAGTCGCGCCCGGCGACGTGGAACTCGACCTCGCGGGGGTGGGCCGGGGCGCTGGGCTCCGGGGTGAAGTAGTGGTCGCCGGTCACCGGGGCATTCTTCCACCGGCCCCGACCGGTCCCGTCGTCGGCGGTCGGTGTGCCCGGTGGGTCGCCGGGGTGGTGGTCCGTGGACCCGACGCGCCATGCGCGGTATTTCCTAGTTTTATCCCCTAAAGGGGCAATGAACCCTACTCTGGGCGACATGGTATATCGGTACGAGTCCGCTGAGGACGCGTTTGAGGAGAACCCGCGGCCCGGGGCGGACCTGCCGCTGGTGCAACCCGGCCCGACCGCACCGGCCGGGCCCTCCCCGTCCCGCTTCCCGGCCCCCTCCCTGCCCCGGACCACCCGGCCGGCACCGCCGGAGGCCGATCCCGTCCCGATCCGCTCCGCCGTCCAGGTGCCCGCCCCGACGTCCTCGCCGCAGCGGTCCCGGTCCCGCCGCTCCGGCGACGCCCGCGGCGGCCGGCTCTGGCAGATCGCCGTCGGCGGGGCGGCGGTGCTGATGCTGCTCGGCCTCTGCGGCATCAGCGGTGCCCTGCTGCTCATCGACCGCACCGCCACCGACGACCCGGCGCAGAACGGGGCGGCGCCGACGGCGACGGTGAGCGCCGCCCCGACCGACCAGGCCGCCACCGGTCCGCTGGACTCCCGGGACGTCGACCGGCAGCCGTTGACCGTCAAGGAGGTCTTCCCCGACAAGACCCTGGTCGTCGGCGTCGACCGGCACGAGTACCAGGTGCTCAAGACCCAGGCCGGCGCGAACTGCGCCGTGGCCGCCACCGGTGAGATCGCCGACCTGCTGGTCACCCTCGGATGCAGCCAGGTGGTCCGGGCCACCCTGCGCTCCCCCGACGGCGACCACCTGCTCACCGCCGGCCTGCTCAACCTGACCGACCTGGCCACCGCGCAACGCGTCCGGGAACGGATCAGGCCGCTGCTCGACGACCGGCGTGGCCGGTTCCGGGGCATGCCCGCCGGGGAGGACACCGAGTCGGTCGCCACCGCCGCCGCCCGTGTCGCCTGGCAGGTACGCGGCCACTACGTCGCCTACTGCCTGGTCACCCGGGACGACGCCGGTGCCGTCCCGGCCGGTGACCGCGACGTCCGCGAGATCATCTACGACCTGATCGAGCTGCACCTGGACAAGGGCGTGCTGGACCGTCGCGCGGCCGGCGTCAGCGTGGACCAGCCCACCGCCAGGGCCAGCGGCGCCTCGGCCACCCCGTCCGCCGGGACCCGCCGGACGCCCACCGCCTCCCCGCCCGGCGACGACCCGGACACCGACGAACTGCCCGGCGACTGACCGCCGGCGACGCAGGCCCGGCCGGAGCGGCCGGGCCTGCGTCTGAGGAGCCGGCCTGGGACTGGCCGGCGGCGTGCCCGGTCGCTACGCCGGTTCGACGGGCAACCAGAGTTCGCGGGTCGGACTGCCGGGGTCGTCCGTCGGCTCGGGCACCGCGACGATCTCCGGGCCCGGCCTCAGACGCCACGGGTTGAAGGGGAACCACCCGGTCGCGGCAGCCGCCCAGGTCCGCTGCAGGATCTGCGGATACGGCCCCACGACCCGGATGACCACCCAACGGCCCGCCGGCACCTCGATCACGTCCAGGTCGGCCGGGACCGGCGTGCACCGGGACACGGCCACCCCGTGCAGGTACGTCAGCTCGCTGCCCTCGTCGTAGTCCGCGTCGAGGTCGTCGCAGACCGCGAGCAGACCGGCCGGCTCGGCGTCACCGAGCGTCTTCAGGCGCAGGTGCTCCTGCGCCGGCAGCGCCGCGACATGCCGCTTGATGTACGGGTTGACGCCCCGGTGGATCAGGGGAACCCGGGTGGCGTGCCCCACGAGCCGGAATGCGGGACGGCCGACGATGCGGGTGTCCATGCGTTCGTTCCCTTCGGCGCTGCGGCGGAACCTGAGCCGTGGTGCGGGGCGACCCGGTCGTTCGTATCGTGGGCCGACGCGCGGGCGGCACACCCGACAGAAGCGGAGCGGGAAGTGTCGGGCGGTCGGTACCGGTGCCGCCACACGATGGGCGCATGGACGACACGACACTGGTATCCCGGTTCCTGCGCGACGGTTTCGTGAAGCTGGCGGGCGCCGTCGCGCCGCGCGTGGCCACGGACTGCGCGCGGCTGCTGTGGCGGGAGACCGGCTGCGACCCGGACGACCCGGACACCTGGACGAAACCCGTGCACTGGGTGCCCGGCATGGCGCAGGGGCCGTTCGCCGCCGCGCCCAACTCCCCGTTCCTCCACCACGCGTACGACCTGCTCGTCGGCGCGGGACGCTGGGAGCCGCGCTACTCACTGGGCACGTTCCCGTTGCGCTTCCCACACCCCGACGAGCCGGACGACGCGGGCTGGCACATCGAGGGCAGCTACCTTCCGGAGGGCGCGAACTGGTACTTCACGAACATCCGCTCCCGGGGTCGGGCACTGCTGATGCTGTTCCTGTTCAGCGAGGTCGGTGACGGGGACGCCCCGACCCGGATCAGGGTCGGCTCACACCTCGACGTGCCGAAGGTGCTCGAAAAGTACGGGGAGGACGGGGCGAGCGGCCTCGACCTCGCGCCCGACCTGGTGGCGGCGTCGGACCACCGGCCGGTCGCCCTGGCCACCGGGTCCCCGGGTGACGTCTTCCTCTGCCATCCGTTCCTGGTGCACGCGGCGCAGCCGCACCACGGGACGCGACCGCGCTTCATGGCCCAGCCGCCGCTGATGCCGGCGGCACCGTACGAACTGGAACGACCCGACGGCGCGTACTCGCCCGTGGAGATCGCGATCCGCCGGGGACTCGGGCAGGACACCCCCGACCCTGCGGTACCGGGGAGGCGGGACCACCGGTGAGGGGACGGGTGAGTGGCCGCAGCGCGCGGTTCCAGCAGTGGGAGGCCCTGCTGCGCAACCGGACCAAGCGGCAGCGTCGCGGCGAGTTCCTCGTGCAGGGCGTACGCCCGATCGCGATGGCCGTCGAACACGGCTGGCAGGTCCGGGAGCTGCTCTACGACGCCGACGTCCAGTTGTCCGGCTGGGCCCGCGCAACCCTGGACACCGTCCGGGCCGAGCGGTACGCCGTCGCCCCCGACCTGATGCACGAGCTGGGCGGCAAGGCGGACACGGTGCCGGAGCTGCTGGCCGTGGTCGCCCTACCCGAGGACGACCTGCGCCGCATCCCGGTCGGGCCGACCATGCTCACCGTCGTGTTCGACAGGCCCGGCAGCCCCGGCAACATCGGGACCCTCATCCGGTCCGCGGACGCCTTCGGCGCGTCCGGCGTCGTCGTCACCGGCCACGCCGCCGACGTGTACGACCCGAAGTCGGTACGGGCGAGCACCGGCTCACTGTTCGCGCTGCCGGTGGTCCGGGCACCCTCGCACCAGGCGGTGCTGTCGTGGGTCGCCGACGTGCGGGCCGGCGGTGTCCACATCGGCATCGCGGGCGCCGACGAGCACGCCACACTGGATGCCGCCGACTACGACTTCACGCAGCCCACGCTGACCCTGATCGGCAACGAGACCACCGGTCTCAGCGTCGGCTGGCGGGACGCCTGCGACCAGCTCGTCCGGGTGCCGATGTCCGGGGCCGCCAGCTCCCTGAACGCGGCGGCCGCCGCGACCGTCGTGCTCTACGAGTCGGCACGCCAGCGCAACGCCGCCGCCCGCCGGTAGCCCCGGGTCAGGACTCCACCGGCAGCCGCAACCGGCGGGTCCGGTCGGCGCGGTCGGCGTAGTCGGCCGGGTCGGCCGGATAGCCGACGGCCACCAGGGTCAACCCGTGCGCCGGCGCGACCGTCACCTCGCTTGAGCGTTCCCGCCGGGCGAGCAGCCCCGCCGGCCACCCGACCGGACGTCGACCGTCCCCGGCGGTCAGCATCGCCCCCACCAGGCTGCGCACCATCGCCTGGCAGAACGCGTCGGCCTGCACGGTGGCGACCAGGATGCCGTCCGGGTCCCGCCGCCAGTCCAGCCGGGTCACCTCGCGCACCGTCGTGGCGTTCTCCTTGCGCCGGCAGTACGCGGCGAAGTCGTGCTCCCCGACCAGGCCGGCCGCCGCGACGTTCAGGGCGGCCGGGTCCAACGCCCGGGGCCAGGCGAGGGTGTCCCACCGCCGCAGCGGCTCGGCACCCCACGGGGCGTCGGTCACCCGGTACTCGTACCGGCGGAAGGTGGCCGAGAAACGGGCGTCGAAGTCGGCCGGCACCTCCGTCATCGCCCGGACCCGGACGTCACCGGGGAGCAGCCGGGCCAGCCGGCGCAGCAGCCGCTCCCGGTGCTCCGCCCAGACGGCGGCGGGCAGGTCGAGGTGGCAGACCTGCCCGGTGGCGTGCACCCCGGCGTCGGTCCGCCCGGCCACGGTCAGGCCGGTCACGGTGCCCGCCCCGAGCACCAGGTCCAGCGTCGCGACCAGCACCCCGGCCACCGTGCGCCGGGTCGGCTGGGCGGCCCAGCCGGAGAAGTCGGTGCCGTCGTACGAGACGTCCAGCCGCAGCCGGATCCGCTCGTCCATCTCGTACCTCCCGTTCACGACGTCGGGCCCGGCACCCCAGGAAGGGATGCCGGGCCCGACGGTGCTGCCGTTGCTCAGGCCTTCTTCTCGGTGGCCTCGGTCTCGGTAGCCTCGTCGCTGTCCTCGCGGGCGGCGGCGGTGTCACCGGACGCCGAGACCGGCGCCTCGGAGTCCTGGTCGGCCGGGGCCGCCGGGGTCTCCTCGGCCGGGGCGAGCGCCTCGACCTTGTCCTGCTGGGCGGACTTGCGGGCGGCGGTCTTCTTGTTCGCCTTCGGCTCGGCGACCTGAAGCTCCTCCACCAGCTCGATGATCGCCATCGGAGCGGCGTCACCCTTGCGCGGGCCGGTCTTCACGATCCGGGTGTAGCCACCGTTGCGGTTGGCGTACCGGGGCGCGATCTGGTCGAACAGGGAGTAGACCACGTCCTTGTCCTTGACGACGCCCAGCACCCGACGGCGGGAGGCGAGGTCGCCCCGCTTGGCCTTGGTGATGAGCTGCTCGGCCAGCGGACGCAGCCGCCGGGCCTTCGTCTCGGTGGTCTGGATCTTGCCGTGCTGGAACAGCGCGGTGGCCAGGTTGGCCAGCATCAGCCGCTCGTGCGCGGGGCTGCCGCCGAGGCGGGGGCCCTTGGTGGGCGTGGGCATGCTTGGTGCTCCTCAGGTGTGGCGGCAGCGCGGACTAGAGCTGCTCGGTCTCGCGATAGTCGTCGGTGTCGTAGTCGGCCTCACCGAAGGCGTCCACGACGTGTGCCGGGTCGAAGTTCGGAGCCGAGTCCTTCAGCCCCAGACCCATCCCGGCGAGCTTCATCTTGACCTCGTCGATCGACTTCTGACCGAAGTTGCGGATGTCGAGGAGGTCGGCCTCGGTACGCCCGATCAGCTCACCAACGGAGTTGATGCCCTCGCGCTTGAGGCAGTTGTAGGAGCGGACGGTGAGGTCCAGCTCCTCGATCGGCAGGGCGAGGTCGGCCGCGAGCTGGGCGTCCTGCGGGGACGGCCCGATGTCGATGCCCTCGGCGGTCTCGTCCAGCTCCCGGGCCAGCCCGAACAGCTCCACCAGCGTCGAACCGGCGGAGGCCAGCGCGGTACGCGGGCCCATCGACGGCTTGGTCTCGACGTCGATGATCAGCCGGTCGAAGTCGGTCCGCTGCTCGACACGGGTCGCCTCGACGCGGTACGTCACCTTCAGCACCGGCGAGTAGATCGAGTCGACCGGGATCCGGCCGATCTCGGCGCCGGCCTGCTTGTTCTGCGCCGCCGTCACGTAGCCGCGACCCCGCTCGACGGTCAGCTCCATGTCGAGCCGGCCCTTGCCGTTGAGGGTGGCGAGCTTCAGGTCGGGGTTGTGCACCGAGACACCGGCCGGGGGCTGGATGTCACCGGCGGTCACGTCGCCCGGCCCCTGCTTGCGCAGGTACATGCTGACCGGCTCGTCGTGCTCGGAGCTGACGCAGAGCTCCTTGATGTTCATGACGAGCTCGACCACGTCCTCCTTGACCCCGGGGATCGTGGTGAACTCGTGCAGCACACCGTCGATCTTGATCGAGGTGACCGCGGCACCCGGGATGGACGACAGCAGCGTACGCCGCAGCGAGTTGCCCAGGGTGTAGCCGAAGCCGGGCTCCAGCGGCTCGATGGTGAACCGGGATCGGGTCTCGTTGATCGACTCTTCGGAGAGAGACGGTCGCTGGCTGATGAGCATTTCTTCTCTTCTCTTCCGGGACGCCCGCTATATGACGTCCACGACACAAACTGTTCCGGTGGCCCGCCCCGCAGGACGGGCCACCGCAACGGGCCCTACTTGGAGTAGAGCTCGACGATCAGCTGCTCCTGGACCTGGGTGTCGATCACCTGGCGGGCCGGGAGCGAGTGCACCAGGACCTTCATCTGGCTCGGGATCGCCTCCAGCCACGCCGGAACGGTCTTCGAGCCGGCCTGGGCCTGCGCCACGATGAACGGGGTGAGCTCCTTGCTCTTGCCCCGGACCTCGATGATGTCGTGCTCCTTGACGCGGTACGACGGGATGTCGACCTTCTTGCCGTTCACGGTGAAGTGACCGTGCTTGACAAGCTGGCGGGCCATGTCCCGGGAGTGCGCGTACCCGGCCCGGTAGACCACGTTGTCGAGCCGCGACTCGAGGATCTGCAGGAGGACCTCACCGGTCTTGGCCTGCTTGGCCACGGCCTCCTCGTAGTACCCGCGGAACTGCTTCTCCAGCACGCCGTACACGCGGCGGGCCTTCTGCTTCTCGCGGAGCTGGAGCAGGTACTCCGTCTCCTTCGTGCGGCCACGGCCGTGCTGTCCGGGCGGGAACGGCCGGGACTCGAACGGGCACTTCGGGCCATCGCACTTGCTGCCCTTGAGGAACAGCTTCATCTTCTCCCGCCGGCAACGGCGGCAGTCAGCACCGGTGTAACGAGCCATCTCTCTCTAACCTCTCAGACCCGGCGACGCTTCGGCGGACGGCACCCGTTGTGCGGCTGCGGGGTGACGTCGGCGATCTGGCCGACCTCAAGCCCGACGGCCTGCAGCGAACGGATGGCGGTCTCCCGGCCGGAGCCGGGACCCTTGACGAACACGTCGACCTTGCGCATGCCGTGCTCCATCGCCCGGCGCGCGGCGGCCTCGGCGGCCAGCTGCGCGGCGAACGGGGTCGACTTGCGGGAGCCCTTGAAGCCAACCTGGCCGGCGGAGGCCCAGGAGATGACCGCACCGGTCGGGTCCGTGATGGACACGATGGTGTTGTTGAACGTGCTCTTGATGTGCGCCTGCCCGTGGGCGACGTTCTTGCGTTCCTTGCGCCGGACCTTCTTGACTGCGGCTCCGGCACGAGCCTTCGGTGGCATAAGTCTTCTGCGCTCCTGTATGGGTTCTCGATCGGCTGCTGGCTCTTCGCCTGGGCGCCGGCGTGGGAATTACTTCTTGCCGGGCTTCTTCTTGCCGGCCACGGTCCGCTTCGGGCCCTTGCGGGTGCGGGCGTTGGTCCGCGTCCGCTGGCCACGCACGGGCAGGCCCCGGCGGTGCCGGATGCCGGCGTAGCAGCCGATCTCGACCTTGCGGCGGATGTCGGCGGCGACCTCGCGGCGCAGGTCGCCTTCAACCTTGTAGTTCGACTCGATGTGGTCGCGGAGCTGAACGAGCTCCTCGTCCGTGAGGTCCCGAGCGCGCTTGTCCGGCGAGATGCCGGTAGCGGCGAGCGTCTCCTGGGCACGGGTGCGACCGACCCCGAAGATGTAGGTGAGCGCGATCTCCATCCGCTTCTCGCGGGGGAGATCCACGCCGACTAGACGTGCCATGTGCGGGCGTACTCCTCGTGATGTGTGGCGGAGGTGTGGACCCGTCCCACCCCGCTACCGACCAGTTCCGGGTCCGGCGCGTCGTGCGCCGGCGACCGGACGGCCGCTGCCCGAGCGGGCCCCGGCCTCCGACCGGGGGTTGGCCACGAGAAGGTACGCATGCGTACGTTCCGCGGCTGGGACGAGCTGGTGACGTGTTGTCGTCGGATCTGCGCGACCCGGACCGGTCCGCCGCCCTCCGTCACGCGGAGGGCGGGCTCGGATCAGCCCTGGCGCTGCTTGTGGCGCGGGTCGGTGCAGATCACCATGACCCGGCCGTGCCGGCGGATAACCCGGCACTTGTTGCAGATCCTCTTGACGCTCGGCTTGACCTTCACGGTTGCCTTACTTCCCATCCGGCCCGGTGACGCGGTGACCGCGACTCCGGACGTCGAAGACGGACACGGGGACTTCCCGGCCGCCGTCAGGCTTTACTTGTAGCGGTAGACGATGCGTCCGCGGGTCAGGTCGTACGGCGAGAGTTCGACGACGACCCGGTCCTCCGGCAGGATGCGGATGTAGTGCTGCCGCATCTTGCCGCTGATGTGAGCCAGCACCTTGTGGCCGTTCGCGAGTTCCACCCGGAACATGGCGTTCGGCAGAGGCTCGATGACCCGACCCTCGATCTCGATGGCTCCGTCTTTTTTCGGCATGTACTCCGCTGTCCTGACGTCGGTTGTTCCGGACGACCCACAACGTCTTACACGGGCCGCCCGACGGTCATCGGGGACCCGCGCCAGCCGCGGCTCCGGGCTCCCACCGAAGCGCGTGGTGGGCATGCCGGAGTGGACGCTGTGCGCCGATCTGAAAGTGTACGCCCGCCCACTGGTGGTCGCCAAACCGGCCACCGGTGGTGTCGCCCATCCGGACGAAACCGGGCGTCCTCCCCCGCAACGCCCGGCTGTCGGCGGTCGTTCCGGCGCTACTTGCGGCGCTTGCGCCGCCGCGTGTCGCGCGCCGCCCGCCGGCGGTCCCGCCGGGCGGGAGCGCCGCCGGCAACCCCGCCCGTGGTACGCAGGAGCAGCAGAACCCCCCACGGGCCGAGCGCCCATACCGGCCAGTAGAACAGCAGTTCCCGGCTGCCGACCGAGGAGATCGCCCAGATCACGGTGAGCAGGGCCGCCACCCGCAGCCAGGGCACCCACACCTCGACCGGCCACCGGCCGGAGCCGGCACCCACGGGCACCGGCTCGCCCACCACGGTGCCCCCGGTCACCGGCGGCTCCGGCGTCACCTCCCGGTCGGGCACCGACTCCCCGGAACCGGACACCGGCGGGGCCTGCGGGTCGAGCGGGGCCAGCGCGGAGCGCTGCGCGGACGCCGGTGCCGGCAGATCAGCCAGGACGGTGTCCAGCTCCGCGTACGTCTTCGCCCCGTACGTCTGTTGCAGGCGCTCGTCGTACTCGTGCAGGTCCAGCCGGCCCTCTTCCAGGGCGACCCGGAGTCGTTCCGCCGTCGCCTCCCGGTCGGCGTCCGCCGCCCGCATCCGTTCCCGCCCCGGCGTGCCGGCTCGCCCCTCCATGCCGGCAAGCATGACACCACGGGTCCACCGCCGCCGAACCCGCAACCGCCCACCGGGCCACAGGGCGACTACCGGACCGGGGGGCACCGCCACCGTCACCGTCACCGCTGGCCGGCGCTGACCTGGCCAGCGCTGGCCCGACCGGCACTCCCGCACGGCGCTGGCCCGCACGGCGCTGGCCCGGCCGGCGCTGGCCCGCACGGCGCTGGCCCGGCCGGCGCAACGGCACCGACACCGGCCCCGACCAGCCCGGTCCGCGGCTACCGGGCGGTCCTCTCGGTAACCGACCCCGAGGGGTCGTCGGGCCGCTTCGGCGCTCTCCGCGAAGGGCCACCCGTGTCTCCGCTCACCGGTGACCGCCCCTCCCCACCGCATCCGTCCTCGGGTCCTTTCGACCTGATGACATCAGCGATTCAGGTGCCTCTTCCGTGCCCCGGGTGATCTTCACGGCCTGCGATCCACCGACGCTCCCCTCCGCCCACGACGGGGATCACGTCCGCTCCCGGCCGGCGGTTGAGTCGTCAACCACATCAGCTCGAAAGGACCCGGGGTGCTCTACCGGCATCGGCCCCGCCGGAGAACGGGACACGACGGCGTGAACCACCGAGAACAGCACGCCCGGACACCGCAACCGCGACACCGCACCACCGCACCGCCCGGCCACGCCCCAACCGGACACCGCCCGCCCAGGGAACCACCCCGCCCGGGGAACCAGCCAGCTCGGGACGTGCCTCGACCGGGCCGGCGGCGACGAGAGACACCGGCGAGGCGGACGTCGGCCGGGCAGGGGGCCGGAGCCGTAGCGCGGGGGGCCTCGTGCGGGTGTGGCCGTGGGGCGGAGGCCGTAGGTCGGGAACCGTGACGGGTCAGGTGGCCGGGGAGTCGGCCGGCTGCCGGGCGGTCACCAGGTCGCCGAGCCGCGCCCGCCCGCCGTCGAACGCGGTCAGCACCCAGACCCCGTCCTCCAGCAGCGCCATCGAGTGCTCGACGTGCACCGCCATCGACCGGTCCCGGGTGACCACCGTCCACCCGTCGGACAACTCGACGGTACGCGGGGAACCCATCGTGATCATCGGCTCGATCGCCAGCGCCATGCCCGGCACCAGGCGTGGCCCCTTGCCGGGCCGGCCGTGGTTGAGCACGTGCGGATCCTGGTGCATCTCGGTGCCGATGCCGTGGCCGCCGTAGCCGTCGACGATGCCGTACCGGCCACCCCGGCGCACGGCTGTCTCGACGGCGTGCGAGATGTCGGTGAGCCGGCCACGGCCGTTCGCGGCACCCCGCGCGGCGGCGGCGATCCCGGCCCACATGGCGTCCTCGGCGACCGAGGCCATCTTCAACAGCGCCGGGTCGACCTCGCCCACCCCGACGGTGACCGCCGCGTCGCCGTGCCAGCCGTCCAGCACCGCGCCGCAGTCGATCGAGATCAGGTCGCCCTCCCTGAGCACCTGGTCGGCGGCGGGGATCGCGTGCACCACCTGCTCGTTGACCGACGAGCAGATCGAGGCGGGGAAGCCGTGGTAGCCCTTGAACGACGGGATCGCGCCCGCCTCGCGGATGGTCGCCTCGGCGATGGCGTCGAGGTCTGCCGTACTCACCCCGGGGGCGACCGCCGCGCTCATCCGGCGCAGGGCCTCGGCGACCACCAGGCCGGCGGCCCGCATCTTCTGGATCTGGTCAGGGGTCTTCAGCTGGATGTCCAGCTGGGCACGGCGCATGGAGCGGTCACCTTTCGTTGCCTTGCACAGCGAAACAGCGGGGCACGTCGCGTACCCCGCTGTTCGCACTCTATCCGCCGGGCCCCGGCGGGAGGTCAGCCGCCGTACGAGCGCAGCGCGTCGATCGCGCGGACGGTGACGTCCTCCACCGGGCCGGTGGCGTCGATCCCGACCAGCTTGTTCTGCGCGCCGTAGTAGTCGACCAGCGGAGCGGTCTTGTCGGCGTACTCCCGCAGGCGGGCCGCGATGGTCTCCGGCTTGTCGTCGTCGCGCTGGAACAGCTCGGCGCCGCACCGGTCGCAGACACCCTCCCGGCTGGGGGCGTCGAATTCGACGTGCCAGATCTTGCCGCAGCCCCGGCAGGTGCGCCGGCCGGAGAGCCGCCGGATCACCTCGTCGTCGTCGACGACCAGCTCCAGCACCAGATCCAGCGCGGTGCCCAGGTCGGCGAGGAGCTTGTCCAGCGCGGCGGCCTGCGGGGTGGTACGCGGGAACCCGTCGAGCAGGAAGCCCTCGGAGGCGTCCGGCTCGGCGAGCCGGTCCCGGACCATGTTGATGGTCACCTCGTCCGGAACCAGCTTGCCCGCGTCCATGTACCGCTTCGCCTCGACTCCCAGGGGCGTCCCCTGGGAGACGTTGGCCCGGAAGATGTCACCGGTCGAGATCTTCGGCACCGAGAGGTGTGCGGCGATGAACTCCGCCTGTGTGCCCTTGCCCGCGCCCGGCGGGCCAACCAGAACGAGTCGCATCTACCGCAGGAACCCTTCGTAGTTCCGCTGCATGAGTTGGCTCTCGATCTGCTTCACGGTCTCCAGACCGACGCCGACCATGATGAGCACAGCGGTGCCGCCGAACGGGAAGTTCTGGAACTGCTGGCTGTTCAGCCAGATGAAGAAGAAGTTCGGCAGGACCGCCACGATACCCAGGTAGAGCGCGCCCGGCAGGGTGATCCGGCTGAGGATGAAGTCGAGGTAGTCGGCGGTCGGCTTGCCGGGGCGGATGCCCGGCACGAAGCCGCCGTACTTCTTCATGTTGTCCGCGACCTCGGTCGGGTTGAACGTGATCGACACGTAGAAGTACGTGAAGAAGATGATCAACAGGAAGTAGATCACGATGTGCAGCGGCGCGTCGGCCTGCACGATGTTGTTCTGGATCCAGGCCTGGGTCTTGCCCGGGTCGTTCTGGTCGAAGAACTGGAGCGCGAGCTGCGGCAGGTAGAGCAGCGACGAGGCGAAGATGACCGGGATGACACCGGCCTGGTTCACCTTCAGCGGGATGTAGGTGGAGGTGCCGCCGTACATCCGCCGGCCGATCATCCGCTTGGCGTACTGCACCGGGATGCGGCGCTGCGCCTGCTCGATGAAGCAGACCGCGGTGATGACCACCAGGACCAGGGCGAGCACCAGGGCGAACTTGCCCCAGCCCTCGTTGGTCTTGATCTTCCAGCCCTCGCTGGGGAGCCGGGCCGCGATCGAGGTGAAGATGAGGACGGACATGCCGTTGCCGACGCCCCGGTCGGTGATCAGCTCGCCGAGCCACATCACCATGCCGGTGCCGGCGGTCATCGTCATGACCAGGATGCTGAGGGTCAGCCAGTCCGGGATGCCGGTGCCCTCGGGCACGATCGGGAACTGGTCGCAGCGGTTCTGGAACAGCTGGCCGGAACGGGCCAGCGCCACGAACGCCGACGACTGGAGGATGCCCAGGCCGAGGGTCAGGTAGCGGGTGTACTGGGTGATCTTCGCCTGGCCGGCCTGGCCCTCCTTGCGGAGCTGCTCCAGCCGGGGGATGACCACCGTCAGCAGCTGCAGGATGATCGACGCGGTGATGTAGGGCATGATGCCCAGCGCGAAGACCGAGAGCTGCAACAGCGCGCCGCCGGAGAACAGGTCGAGCAGGTTGAGCACGCCCGTGTTCTGGCCCTGCAGACTGTCGAGACACTTCTGCACGTTGCCGTACGAGACGCCGGGGCTGGGCAGAGTGGCGCCGAGCCGGTAGACCGCGATGATGCCTACTGTGAACAGCAGCTTCTTGCGCAGGTCAGGCGTACGGAACGCACTGAGAAAGGCGGACAGCAACTTCTTCCTCCTGCGCGCGGGCCGCCCGGTGGTGGTCCCTGGCGGGTGGGGTGGGTGCCGGGCAAGTGCCCGATATCCATGGCTGGGAAGGGACTCTAACAGCCCGATCCCGCTCCGGGCAGGTGTGCCCGGCTACATAAACCGAATCCGATGTTACCCGGCGCACACGCTCCGGGTAGACCAGGGCGCCCGCCCAGTCACGATGAACTGAGCGGGCGCCATGGTCTGCCTGACCTACAGCTCGGTGACCGAGCCGCCGGCAGCGGTGATCTTCTCCTTGGCCGACGCGCTGAACGCCTGCGCCGACACCTGGAGGGTCACGCCGCCGAGGTCGCCGGTGCCGAGGATCTTGACCGGGTGGCCCTTGCGGACCGCGCCGGCCTCGACCAGCTCCAGCGGGCCGACCTGGCCGCCGTTGGGGAACAGTTCGGCCAGCCGGTCCAGGTTGACCACCTGGAAGACGACCTTGAACTTGTTCTTGAAGCCCTTCATCTTCGGCAGGCGCATGTGGATGGGCATCTGCCCACCCTCGAACGCCGCCGAGATGTTCTTGCGGGCCTTGGAGCCCTTGGTACCGCGACCGGCGGTCTTGCCCTTGGAGCCCTCACCGCGACCCACCCGGGTCTTCGCGGTCTTGGCGCCCGGGGCCGGACGCAGATGGTGAACCTTGATCGTCATTACTCGACCTCCTCGACCTTCACGAGGTGGCTGACCGTGAAGATCATGCCCCGAATCTCGGGACGGTCCTCCTTGACCACCACGTCATTGATCCGCTTCAGGCCGAGCGAACGCAGCGAGTGCCGCTGGTTCTGCTTCCTCCCGATCTCGGACCGGATCTGGGTGACCTTCAGGCGTGCCATCAGGACGCCACCCCCGCCCGCGACGCCAGCATGGCGGCCGGTGCCACGTCCTCGACCGGCAGGCCACGACGGGCCGCGACGGCCTCCGGGGACTCGAGCCCCTTCAGCGCCGCCACCGTGGCGTGCACGATGTTGATGGGGTTGGACGAGCCGAGGCTCTTGGAGAGCACGTCGTGGATGCCCGCGCACTCCAGCACGGCACGCACCGGGCCACCGGCGATGACGCCCGTACCGGCGGACGCCGGCTTGAGCAGCACCACACCGGCCGCGGCCTCACCCTGGATCGGGTGCGGGATCGACTGGCCGATCCGCGGCACCTTGAAGAAGTGCTTCTTGGCCTCCTCGACGCCCTTGGCGATCGCCGCGGGCACCTCCTTGGCCTTTCCGTAGCCCACGCCGACCGTGCCGTCGCCGTCGCCCACGATCACCAGGGCGGTGAAGCTGAAGCGACGACCACCCTTCACGACCTTGGCGACGCGGTTGATCGCGACGACCCGCTCGAGGTGCGGGGTCTTCTCGACGGGCGCGTTTCCGCGGCCGCCCTCACGGCGGTTGTCGCGGCGACCACCCTCGTTGCCACCGGACCCGCCGCCACGGCGCTGTTGACCTGGCATCAGCAGCCTTCCTTATCTCTCGTGACGGGGTTTCTAGAACTCGAGCCCGGCTTCGCGGGCGGCGTCGGCAAGCGCGGCGACCCGCCCCGCGTACCGGTTGCCACCACGGTCGAAGACGACCTTGGACACACCGGCGGCCTTGGCCCGCTCGGCGAGCAGGCTGCCGACCTTGCCGGCCAGGGCGCTCTTGTCGCCCTCCGCACCGCGCAGCGACGCGTCCAGGGTCGAGGCCGACGCCAGGGTGTGACCCTTGGTGTCGTCGACGATCTGGGCGACCATGTGCCGCAGCGAGCGGGTGACCACCAGGCGGGGACGCTCGGCGGTGCCGCTGACGTTCTTGCGGACCCGGAAGTGTCGACGCGCACGGCCGACGGCGCGCTTGGCGGCGACGCCGCGGCGGCGCTTGAGCAGCGTGGCGCTCACTTCTTACCTGCCTTTCCGGCCTTGCGGCGGATGACCTCGCCCTGGTACTTGACACCCTTGCCCTTGTAGGGCTCCGGCGGGCGGATCTTCCGGATGTTGGCGGCGACCTCACCGACCTGCTGCTTGTCGATGCCGGCCACGTGGAACAGCGTCGGCCGCTCCACCGTGAAGGTGATGCCGTCCGGCGCGGGGACCAGGACCGGGTGCGAGAACCCGAGCGCGAACTCCAGGTCCTTGCCCTTGGCGGTGACCCGGTAACCGGTGCCGGCGATCTCCAGGCTCTTGCGGTAGCCCTCGGTGACCCCGACGATCATGTTGGCGACCAGGGTACGGCTCAGGCCGTGCAGCTCCTTGGCCTTGCGCTCGTCGTTCGGCCGGTTGACGTGCAGCTGGCCGTCCTCGCCCCGCTCCGCGGAGATCGGCTCGGCGAGCGTGTGGGACAGCTCGCCCTTGGGGCCCTTGACCTTGACGGTCTGGCCCTCGATCGTGATGTCGACGCCGGAAGGCACCGGGATCGACTTACGTCCAATACGCGACATTTCTACCTGTCTCCCGTTACCAGACGAAGGCGAGGACTTCCCCGCCAACGCTCCGCTTGCGGGCCTGCCGGTCGGTGAGCAGCCCCTGGGACGTCGAAATGATCGCCACGCCCAGCCCGCCGAGCACCCGCGGGAGCCCGTCCGACTTGGCGTACACCCGGAGACCGGGCTTGGACACGCGCTTGATGCCGGCCAGGCTCCGCTCCCGGTTCTGGCCGTACTTCAGCTCGACGACCAGTCGCTTGCCGACGGCGCCCTCCTCGGGCTCCTCGACCAACCAGGTGGCGATGTAACCCTCGGCCTTGAGGACCTCGGCGATGTTCGCCTTGATCTTCGAGTAGGGCATCGTCACCCGGTCGTGGTACGCCTGGTTGGCGTTCCGCAGACGCGTGAGCATGTCTGCGATCGGGTCGGTCATCGTCATGAAATTCGTCAACCTTTCTCGCCGGGGTTCCCCGGGCACGGCCCGGGGCCTACGGCGAAGAGACAGTTCAGCTGACGCGCGGAGCGCGCCGGGCTATTACCAGGAAGCCTTGGACACGCCGGGCAGCTCACCGCGGTGGGCCATCTCCCGGATGCACACCCGGCAGAGGCCGAACTTGCGGTAGACCGCCTTCGGACGCCCGCACCGCTGGCAGCGGGTGTACGCGCGAACCGAGAACTTCGGCTTCGCGGCGGCCTTGAGGATCAGCGCCTTCTTGGCCATCTCAGTTCTCCTTGAACGGGAAGCCCAGGAGCTTGAGCAGCGCCCGGCCCTCGTCGTCGGTCGTGGCGGTCGTGACCACCGTGATGTCCATGCCCCGCTGGCGATCGATCCTGTCCTGGTCGATCTCGTGGAACACCGACTGCTCGGTCAGACCGAACGTGTAGTTGCCGTGCCCGTCGAGCTTGCGTCCGTCCAGACCGCGGAAGTCACGGATACGCGGCAGCGCGATCGACAGCAGCCGGTCCAGGAACTCCCACATCCGGTCGCCGCGCAGGGTCACCTTCGCGCCGATCGGCATGCCCTCACGCAGCTTGAACTGCGCGATCGACTTGGTGGCCCGACGCACCTGCGGCTTCTGGCCGGTGATCGTGGCCAGGTCGCGGACGGCGCCGTCGATCAGCTTGGCGTCGCGGGCGGCCTCGCCCACGCCCATGTTGACGACGATCTTGACCAGCCGCGGCACCTGCATGGGGTTGCCGTAGCTGTGCTGCTCCTGCAGCTTGGCCACGATCTCGTTGCGGTACCGCTCCTTGAGGCGCGGCAGGGTCTTGGTTTCGGTAGCCGTGGTCATCACAGGTCCTTACCGGTGCTACGCGCGATGCGGACCTTCTGGCCGTTGTCGTCGAACCGGTAGCCGACCCGGGTCGGGTTCCCGTCGGAGTCCAGGACCTGCACGTTCGAGACGTGGATCGGGGCCTCCTGGGTGACGATGCCACCGGTCTTGGCGCCGCGCTGGGTGGTGCTGACTCGGGTGTGCTTCTTGACCCGGTTCACGCCTTCGACGAGGACCTTGTCCTGCCGCGGGTAGGCCGCGATGACCTTGCCCTTGGCACCCTTGTCCTTGCCGGCGATGACGATGACCGTGTCGCCCTTCTTGACCTTCACGGTCACAACACCTCCGGCGCGAGGGAAATGATCTTCATGAACCGCTTGTCCCGCAGCTCGCGGCCCACCGGGCCGAAGATGCGGGTCCCGCGCGGGTCCCCGCCGTCCTTGATGATGACGGCGGCGTTCTCGTCGAAACGGATGTACGAGCCGTCCGGCCGCCGCCTCTCCTTGGCGGTGCGGACGACGACGGCCTTGACGACGTCGCCCTTCTTGACACCGGCACCCGGGATCGCGTCCTTGACGGTGGCCACGATGACGTCGCCGATGCTCGCGTAGCGCCGACCGGAGCCACCGAGAACCCGGATGCACAGGATCTCCCGGGCACCCGTGTTGTCGGCGACGCGCAGTCGCGACTCCTGCTGAATCACGTCTATCTCCTATGTCTGCCGGTTCTCCGGCCGCCCTCGCGGACGGCCGGAGCCTGGCGGAACCTGCGCCCGACCGAAACCGGCCGAGCTCGAGCCTTCGCTACTTGGCCTTCTCGAGGATCTCCACGATCCGCCAACGCTTGGTGGCGGACAGCGGCCGGGTCTCCATGATCAGGACCCGGTCACCGATGCCGGCAGCGTTCTGCTCGTCGTGGACCTTCAGCTTGCTGGTACGGCGCATGATCTTGCCGTACAGCGCGTGCTTGACCCGGTCCTCGACCTCGACCACGACGGTCTTGTCCATCTTGTCGCTGACCACCAGGCCCTCACGGACCTTACGGCGGGCCCGCACGGTGGTGGCGGTGTTCTCGGTCTCACTCATGATGCAGTCACCTCAGTCGGCGCGGCCGAGAGACCCAGCTCGCGCTCACGCATGATCGTGTAGATCCGGGCGATCTCCCGACGGATGACCTGCAGCCGCCGGTTGTTGTCCAGCTGACCGGTCGCGGCCTGCACGCGGAGGTTGAACAGCTCCGCCTTGGCCTCGCGCAGCTTCGTGACCAGCTCCTCCTCGGAGAGTTCACGCAGCTCGGAGGGCTTGACGCCCGCTGCCATCAGGATTCACCCACTTCGCGCGTAACAATGCGGCACTTCATCGGGAGCTTGTGGATCGCGCGACGCATCGCCTCTCGCGCGATCTGCTCGTTGGGGAAGGACATCTCGAAGAGAACCCGCCCCGGCTTGACGTTCGCGACCCACCACTCGGGCGAGCCCTTGCCGGAACCCATCCGGGTTTCGGCCGGCTTCTTGGTGAGGGCCTGGTCCGGGAAGACCGTGATCCACACCTTGCCGCCACGCTTGATGTGCCGGGTCATGGCGATACGTGCCGACTCGATCTGCCGGTTGGTCACGTACGCCGGCTCGAGAGCCTGGATTCCGAACTCGCCGAACACCACCCGGTTACCGCCCTTGGACGCGCCGTGGCGGTCCGGGTGGTGCGGCTTGCGGAAGCCCTTCGGGGGCTTGCGCGGCATCAGCATCTGTCAGCCCTCCTGCTGCGTTTCTGCCGGCTGGGTGGCGGCCGCGGCGACAGCGGAGCTGTCGACCGGCTCGCCACTCGGCGTCTCGGCCTGCTGCGCGATGGTGGTCGCGGCAGCCCGGCCGGCCTCGGTACCACCGGCGGTCGTACCCGACGAACCCGACCGGCCACGACGCGGCCGCTCGGGCCGGTCGCCACGCTCACCACGACGCGGGCGGGACGGGCCGGCCTCGGCCGGAGCCTCCCGGCCCGGCACGGCGTCGCCCTTGTAGATCCAGACCTTCACGCCGATCCGGCCGAAGGTGGTACGCGCCTCGAAGAAGCCGTACTCGATGTTGGCCCGCAGCGTGTGCAGCGGAACCCGACCCTCGCGGTAGAACTCCGTCCGGCTCATCTCGGCGCCACCGAGGCGGCCCGAGACCTGGACCCGGATGCCCTTGCAGACGGGGTTCTTCATCGCCGACTGCATCGACTTGCGCATGGCCCGACGGAAGCTGACCCGGCTGGAGAGCTGCTCGGCGACGCCCTGGGCGACCAGCTGCGCGTCCGACTCGGGGTTCTTGACCTCGATGATGTTCAGCTGCACCTGCTTGCCGGTGAGCTTCTCCAGCTCGCCGCGGATCCGGTCGGCCTCCGCACCCTTACGGCCGATGACGATGCCCGGCCGGGCGGTGTGGATGTCGACCCGGACGCGGTCCCGGGTGCGCTCGATGTCGACCTTGGAGATGCCGGCACGCTCGAGGCCCTTGGACATCATCCGGCGGATCTTGACGTCCTCGCCGATGTAGTCCTTGTAGAGCTTGTCCGCGAACCAGCGGGACTTCCAGTCGGTCGAGATGCCGAGCCGGAATCCAGTGGGGTGAACCTTCTGACCCATTACTCGGCACCCTCCGTCTTGCTCTCGGTCGCTGCGGGCTCGGCCTGCTGCGCCGGTGCCGCCTTCTTCGCCGCGGACTTCTTCGGCGCGGCCGGCGCGACCGCCTCGACCGCCACCGTGATGTGGCAGGTGCGCTTGCGGATCCGGTAGGCCCGGCCCTGCGCCCGCGGCCGGAACCGCTTCATGGTCGGGCCCTCGTCGACGAACGCCTCGCTGACGAGCAGCGCGTCAGGGTCCAGCCGCTCGTTGTTCTCCGCGTTGGCGATCGCGCTCGCGAGCACCTTGTACACCTGCTCGCTCGCCGCCTGCGGCGCGAACTGCAGCACCGTGAGCGCCTCCTTCGCGGGCAGGCCGCGGACGAGGTTGACCACCCGGCGCGCCTTCATCGGCGAGATGCGCACGTGTCGCGCAACCGCCCGCGCGCCCGGAAGCACCGGAGCGTCGCCCTTTCCTGGCATCGCTGTAACCCCTTGTTCCTCTATCCGTATGCCCGCGGCGTCAGCGCCGGCGGCTCTTCCGGTCGTCCTTCTCGTGACCCTTGAACGTGCGGGTCAGCGCGAACTCGCCGAGCTTGTGCCCGACCATGGCCTCGGTCACGAACACCGGGACGTGCTTGCGTCCGTCGTGCACGGCGATCGTGTGCCCGAGCATCTCGGGGATGATCGTCGAGCGGCGCGACCAGGTCTTGATGACGTTCTTCGAGCCCTTGTCGTTCTGCGTCTCCACCTTCTTGAGCAGGTGGTCGTCGATGAACGGGCCCTTCTTCAGGCTGCGAGGCATGCTCTATCTCCCTCAGCCGCGCTTACGCGTGGCGTAGCGGCGGCGGACGATCAGCCGGTCGCTCGGCTGGCCCTTACGACGGGTGCGGCCCTCGGGCTTACCCTGCGGGTTCACCGGGTGGCGACCACCGGAGGTCTTACCCTCACCACCACCGTGCGGGTGGTCGACCGGGTTCATCGCGACACCACGGACGGTCGGGCGCTTGCCCTTCCACCGCATCCGGCCGGCCTTGCCCCAGTTGATGTTCGACTGGTCGGCGTTGCCGATCTCGCCGACGCTGGCGCGGCAGCGCACGTCGACCCGCCGGATCTCACCGGACGGCATACGCAGGGTCGCGTACACGCCCTCCCGGCCGAGCAGCTGGATGCCGACGCCGGCCGAACGGGCCAGCTTGGCGCCGCCGCCCGGACGCAGCTCCACGTTGTGGACGGTGGTACCGACCGGGATGTTGCGCAGCGGCAGGTTGTTGCCCGGCTTGATGTCGGCGCCCGGCCCGGACTCGACCCGGTCGCCCTGCTTCAGGTCCTTCGGCGCGAGGATGTAGCGCTTCTCGCCGTCGGCGTAGTGCAGCAGCGCGATGCGCGCGGTGCGGTTCGGGTCGTACTCGATGTGCGCGACCTTCGCCGGCACGCCGTCCTTGTCGACCCGCTTGAAGTCGATCAGGCGGTACTGCCGCTTGTGGCCGCCGCCGTGGTGCCGGGCGGTGATCCGGCCGTGGGCGTTGCGTCCGCCCTTCTTCGGCAGCGGGGCCAGCAGGGACTTCTCCGGCGTGGACCGGGTGATCTCGGCGAAGTCGGCAACGCTGGAGCCACGTCGGCCCGGCGTCGTCGGCTTGTACTTACGGATAGCCATTGTCTACACCCCTCAGCTGACCGGGCCGCCGAAGGCCTCGATACGGTCACCGTCAGCCAGCTTCACGATCGCCCGCTTGGTCGCCTTGCGCTGACCGAAGCCGGTCTTGGTGCGCTTGCGCTTGCCCTGGCGGTTGAGCGTGTTGACCGTCAGGACGCGGACGTTGAAGATCTGCTGGATAGCGATCTTGATCTCGGTCTTGTTCGCGTCCGGGTGCACCAGGAAGGTGTACCAGTTCCGGTTCAGCTCGCTGTAGCTCTTCTCCGAGACGACCGGCGCGACGATGACGTCCCGCGGGTCGGCGATCGTGCTCACTTGCCACCCTCCTCGGTGGTCTCGGCGGACTCGGCCGCGGGGCCGGCCTCCGCGGGCACGCCCAGGAACTCGTCCAGGGCGTCCTTGGTGAAGACCACGTCGTCGGCCACCAGCACGTCGTACGTGTTGAGCTGGCCGGACTCGATCAGGTGCACCCGCGGCTCGTTGCGCAGCGACACCCAGTTCAGCTCGTCGGTGCTGCTCAGCACGACCAGCACCCGCCGGGCCTCGGTCAGCTTGGCCAGGGTGGCCAGGGCCGCCTTGGTCGACGGCTTCTCGCCCGAGACGAAGGCCTCGACGACGTGCACCTGGCCGGCGCGGGCCCGGTCGGAGAGGGCGCCACGCAGGGCGGCGGCCTTCATCTTCTTCGGGGTCCGCTGGCTGTAGTCGCGCGGCACCGGGCCGTGGACCACGCCACCGCCGGCGAACTGCGGCGCGCGGATCGAGCCCTGCCGGGCGCGACCGGTGCCCTTCTGCTTGTACGGCTTCTTGCCGCCGCCGGCGACCTCGCCACGGGTCTTGGCCTTGTGGGTGCCCTGCCGGGCCGCCGCGAGCTGAGCCACCACGACCTGGTGCATCAACGCGATGTTGGCCTGGACGTCGAAGATGTCGGCCGGCAGCTCGACGGAGCCGCTCGTGGCGCCTTCGACGTTGCGGACGTCAACGGTGGTCACTTGGCCACACCGCCCTTCTTCGCCTTCGTCTTGGCCGCGGTGCGGACCAGGACCAGCGCGCCCTTGGGGCCGGGAATGGCACCACGGACGAGCAGGAGGTTGTTCTCGGTGTCGACCGCCTGGACGGTCAGGTTCTGGACGGTGTAGCGCACGCCACCCATCCGACCCGCCATCCGGGTGCCCTTGAAGACGCGACCCGGGGTCGCGCAGGCGCCGATGGAGCCCGGCGAGCGGTGCTTGCGCTCGACACCGTGGCTGGCGCGCAGACCGTGGAAGCCGTGCCGCTTCATCGGGCCGGCGTAGCCCTTGCCCTTGGTCTTGCCGGTGACGTCGATGACCACGCCGACCGGGAACTCCTCGACCGTGACCTCCTGGCCGAGCGAGTAGTCCGCGGCGTCGACGGTGCGCAGCTCGACGATGTGCCGGCGCGGCGCCACGTCCGCCTTGGCGTAGTGCCCGGCGAGCGGCTTCTTGGCCTTGCGCGGGTCGATCGTGCCGTAGGCGAGCTGGACCGCGGAGTAACCGTCCTTCTCGGCGCTACGAACCTGGCTGACGACGCAGGGGCCGGCCTGAACCACGGTCACGGGGACAACCTTGTTGTTGTCCCAGACCTGGGTCATGCCGAGCTTTGCGCCCAGGATCCCCTTGACTTGCCTGTCCATTTGTCCGGTCCCTACAGCTTGATCTCGATGTCGACGCCAGCCGGCAGGTCGAGGCGCATGAGCGAGTCGACCGTCTTCGGGGTCGGGTCGATGATGTCGATCAGCCGCTTGTGCGTACGCATCTCGAAGTGCTCGCGCGAGTCCTTGTACTTGTGCGGCGAGCGGATGACGCAGAAACGGTTGATCTCCGTGGGCAGCGGCACCGGGCCCGCGACCTGCGCCCCGGTGCGCGTCACCGTCTCGACGATCTTCCGCGCCGAGGAGTCGACGACCTCGTGGTCATAGGCCTTGAGCCGGATGCGGATCTTCTGTCCCGCCATGGTGGCTTCTGTTCCTTCTCTCGATGCCGCTGTGTTGCGGGCACCTGTACCGGCTGGCACAGGCCCACTTCGCCGACCCCCGCGGTCGGGCGTGTCGCGCCCTCGGACCAGGCTCCGCCCCGGGACTCCGGAGCGATCCTCTGACCACGCGGTGGGTCAAGGCGCCGATCGCATCACAGCGATCTGGACGCCGTGCGAGGGTGGTTGACCGCCAGGGGCGATCAACCACCCTACGCGCGACTGTTGGTCTTCCCGGAGGTCCAGCCTTCGCCGGACACGGGCGACTAACCGTCGTTACGCAACCTGACTAGTATGCCGCACGACCGGCGGCGACGCTAATCGGGGTTACCTGGGTCACTTGATGATCTTGGTGACGCGACCCGCGCCGACCGTACGACCACCCTCGCGGATCGCGAACTTGAGGTTGTCCTCCATCGCGATGGGCTGGATGAGCTTGACGGCCATCGTGGTGTTGTCGCCCGGCATGACCATCTCGGTGCCCTCGGGGAGGGTGACGACACCGGTGACGTCGGTGGTGCGGAAGTAGAACTGCGGGCGGTAGTTCTGGAAGAACGGGGTGTGCCGGCCGCCCTCCTCCTTGGAGAGGATGTAGACCGTCGCCTCGAACTCCGTGTGCGGGGTGCTGGTGCCCGGCTTGACGACCACCATGCCGCGCTCGACGTCCTCGCGCTTGATGCCACGCAGCAGCAGACCGACGTTCTCGCCCGCGCGGGCCTCGTCGAGCAGCTTGCGGAACATCTCGATGCCGGTGCAGACCGTCTTCTGCGACTTCTCGCGGATGCCGACGATCTCCACCTCCTCGTTCGGCTTGAGGATGCCGCGCTCGGCGCGACCGGTGACGACGGTGCCACGACCGGTGATCGTGAAGACGTCCTCGATCGGCATGAGGAACGGCTTCTCGGTCTCCCGCTCGGGCTGCGGGATCGCGGTGTCGACCGCGTTCATCAGCTCCAGCAGGCGGCCGGTCCACTCGGGGTCGCCCTCGAGGGCCTTGAGCGCCGAGACCCGGACGACCGGCAGGTCGTCACCCGGGTACTCCTGCGCCGACAGCAGCTCGCGGACCTCGAGCTCGACGAGCTCCAGGAGCTCCTCGTCGTCGACCATGTCGCTCTTGTTGAGCGCCACGACGATGTACGGCACACCGACCTGACGGGCCAGCAGCACGTGCTCGCGGGTCTGCGGCATCGGACCGTCGGTCGCCGCGACCACCAGGATCGCGCCGTCCATCTGGGCGGCACCGGTGATCATGTTCTTGATGTAGTCGGCGTGCCCGGGGCAGTCGACGTGCGCGTAGTGCCGCGCCTCGGTCTGGTACTCGACGTGCGCGATCGAGATCGTGATACCGCGGGCCTTCTCCTCCGGCGCCTTGTCGATCTCGTCGAACGGCGTGTACGGGTTGAGGTCCGGGTACTGGTCGTGCAGGACCTTCGTGATGGCCGCCGTCAGCGTCGTCTTACCGTGGTCGATGTGACCAATGGTGCCGATGTTGACGTGCGGCTTAGTCCGCTCGAACTTCGCCTTCGCCACTGGTGTCCTCCTGTGGACTTCTTGGTTCTTCTCGCCCCGGCGCGCCGGACGGCGCTTAGGACTCTGTCGACAGCCTTTCCGGCCAACGGCCGGAGAGCTTGGTGGGTTCTGCGGCGATGAAGCCTACAGGCCCGGATTCACACAACCCGACCGAGGTGGTCGCGGGCGGGACTCCCGTCCGCGACCGGCCCCGGCTCACCGGATCAGCAGCAGGTGAGCGTCACTCACCCGTCGCCTTGGCGATGATCTCCTTCGCCACGCTCTGCGGCACCTCGGCGTAGGAGTCGAACTGCATGCTGTAGCTTGCCCGGCCCTGGGTCTTCGACCGCAGGTCGCCGACGTAGCCGAACATCTCCGACAACGGCACCAGGGCCCTCACGATGCGGGCGCCGCTGCGCTCCTCCATCGCCTGGATGATGCCGCGGCGGGAGTTGAGGTCGCCGATGACGTCACCCATGTTCTCCTCGGGAGTGGTGACCTCAACGGCCATCATCGGTTCGAGGAGCGCGGGGTCGGCCTTGCGGGCCGCCTCCTTCATCACCATCGAACCGGCGATCTTGAATGCCATTTCGGACGAGTCGACCTCGTGGTACTGGCCGTCCAGCAGGGTCAGCTTGACACCGACCAGCGGGAAGCCCGCCAGGATGCCGTACTGCATGGCGTCCTGCGCACCGGCGTCCACTGACGGGATGAACTCCCGGGGGATGCGGCCACCGGTGACGGCGTTGGCGAACTCGTAGGTCGGCGACTCGTTGTCCAGCGGCAGCGGCTCGATGCTCACGATGACGCGGGCGTACTGGCCGGAGCCACCGGTCTGCTTCTTGTGGGTGTACTCGATCTTGTCCACCTTGCGGCGGATCGTCTCACGGTACGCCACCTGCGGCTTGCCGATGTTCGCCTCGACGTTGAACTCGCGGCGCATCCGGTCGACCAGGATGTCCAGGTGCAGCTCGCCCATGCCGGCGATGACCGTCTGACCGGTCTCCTCGTCCAGCTTGACGCGGAAGGTCGGGTCCTCCTCGGCCAGCCGCTGGATGGCGGTGCTGAGCTTCTCCTGGTCGGCCTTGGTCTTCGGCTCGATCGCGACCTCGATGACCGGCTCGGGGAAGGTCATCGACTCCAGGATGACCGGGTTCGCCGGGTCGCAGAGGGTGTCACCGGTGGTGGTCTGCTTGAGACCCTGCACCGCGATGATGTCGCCAGCCTGGGCCGAGCCGCGCTCTTCCCGCTTGTTGGCGTGCATCTGGTAGATCTTGCCGATCCGCTCCTTGCGGTCCTTGGTGGAGTTCACCACCTGGTTACCGGTCTCGACCACGCCCGAGTAGACCCGGACGTAGGTGAGCTTGCCGAGGTGCTTGTCGGTCTGGATCTTGAAGGCCAGGCCGGAGAAGGGCTCCGCCTTCGACGGCTTGCGCTGCAACGGCGTCTCACCGTCGGTCGCGGTGCCCTCGATGGCCGGCACGTCCAGCGGCGACGGCAGGAAGTCGACCACGGCGTCGAGCATGGGCTGCACGCCCTTGTTCTTGAACGCCGAGCCGCACAGCACCGGGTTGGCCTTGCTGGCGATGGTGGCCCGCCGGATGGCGGCCTTGATCTCCTCGACGGAGATCTCCTCGCCCTCCAGGTACTTCTCCATCACCGCGTCGTCGACGTCGGCCAGGGTCTCCATCAGCTTCTCGCGCCACTCCGCCGCGGAGTCGGCCAGGTCGGCCGGGATCTCCTCGATGGCGTAGTCCTCACCCTTCTGGGTCTCCCCGCGCCAGGTGAGGGCGCGCATGCCGATCAGGTCGACGACGCCGATGTGGTCGCCCTCGAGCCCGATCGGGATCTGGAGCACCAGCGGGGTGGCGTTGAGCCGGTCGATCATCATCTGAACGCAGCGGAAGAAGTCCGCGCCCGTGCGGTCGAGCTTGTTGACGAAGCACATCCGCGGGACGTGGTACTTGTCGGCCTGCCGCCAGACGTTCTCCGTCTGCGGCTCCACGCCGGCCACGCCGTCGTAGACCGCGACCGCACCATCCAGCACCCGCAACGACCGCTCGACCTCGACCGTGAAGTCGACGTGACCGGGCGTGTCGATGATCTGGATCGTGTGGCCCTTCCACTCACACTTGGTGGCAGCGGAGGTGATGGTGATACCACGCTCCTGCTCCTGCTCCATCCAGTCCATGACGGCAGCGCCCTCGTGGACCTCACCGATCTTGTAGGTGATACCGGTGTAGAACAGGATCCGCTCGGTGGTCGTGGTCTTACCGGCATCGATGTGCGCCATGATGCCGATGTTGCGTACGTTGGCGAGCGCGTCTGCGGCGGCCACTTCAATCCCTACTTATCGTCGTCTCGACTCGACCGGTGGCGGTTCCGGCGCCGGTCCGGCGCCGGAACCAGGCTGTTACCAGCGGTAGTGCGCGAAGGCCTTGTTGGACTCCGCCATCTTGTGGGTGTCCTCGCGTCGCTTGACGGCGGCGCCCAGACCGTTGCTCGCGTCGAGCAGCTCGTTCATCAGCCGCTCGACCATGGTCTTCTCGCGGCGGGCCTTGGAGTACGTGACCAGCCAGCGCAGACCGAGGGTGGTCGCCCGGGCCGGACGGACCTCGACCGGCACCTGGTAGGTGGCGCCACCGACCCGGCGGCTGCGCACCTCCAGGGTCGGCTTGACGTTGTCCATCGCACGCTTGAGCGTGACGACCGGGTCGGTGCCGCTCTTCTCGCGGCAGCCCTCCAGGGCGGCGTACACGATGCGCTCGGCGAGCTGACGCTTACCGCGCATCAGGATCTTGTTGACCAGCTGGGTGACCAGCGGCGAGTTGTACACCGGGTCAGCGACCAGCGGCTTCCGCGGAGCGGGTCCCTTACGCGGCATGTCAGCTCTTCTCCTTCTTCGCGCCGTACCGGCTGCGCGCCTGCTTGCGGTTGCGGACACCCTGGGTGTCCAGCGAACCGCGGACGATCTTGTAACGCACGCCGGGGAGGTCCTTCACCCGGCCGCCGCGAACGAGCACGATCGAGTGCTCCTGGAGGTTGTGACCCACGCCCGGGATGTAGGCGGTCACCTCGATCTGGCTGCTGAGCTTGACACGCGCGACCTTGCGGAGCGCCGAGTTCGGCTTCTTGGGGGTGGTGGTGTACACGCGGGTGCACACACCGCGCCGCTGAGGGGATCCCTTCAGCGCCGGGGTCTTGGTCTTGGTCGTCTTGGCCTGGCGGCCCTTTCGGACCAGCTGCTGAATGGTGGGCACCGGGTTTCTCCGCTCCCTTCGGCCGCATCACGCGACCGCGCCGTCTGCTCGTTAGCCGACCTGATGGCCGACTCTCCTACATTCCGACCGGATCCACCTCGCGGCGGTCCCGGTACCCGCGGTCGGGTGTGTCGCCCGGTTCGCGGTCCCGGTGCCGTCGCTCGCGCGGGTGGCACCGGCTTCTGTCACCGGCGCGTGGTCGTCCGCCCGCCGGGTCCTGTCGACTGTGTCGTACGGCCGCTCGATCTCCGGATCAATCCGGATCCCGCGCACGCACGAGTCGCCCGGGCATGCCCGGGCGCAAGGGGAAAGAGTACCTACCACAGCCTCGCAGGTCAAAACGGGCTGGTCCGCCGGGTCTCAGATCCCCGTCGGTCGCGCCCTGCGCCCTGCCTGCTCGCCCGTGACGGGCCCCTAGGCTGTCCAGTGTACCGGCTGCCGTGCGCCGCAGCCCGTCACCCCCGGGCGACGGGGGTCACGCCAACTGCACCAGCAACGCCAGCCCCAGGCCCAGCAGGCTGAGCACCAACCCCACGCCACCGCAGCTGATCCCGGCCGTCGCCAGCCCCCGGCCGGTGAACCGCACCGCCGGCGGTGGCGCGGCCCGGCGGATCTGCCGGCGGGCCAGCAGCCCGGCGACGATCGCCGCCGCACCGGCCAGCACCCCCGGCACCGTGAACGCACCGGCCGCCCAGGCCCCGCCGAGCTGCGCTCCCCCGACGCCGAAGCAGATCACCAGGAACGACACCAGAATCGACCCGATGCCGGCGATCAACGAGCCCACCGCCGGCCCGGAGGTGACCGCCGGCACGTCCAGGTGCACCACCCCGAAGGGGGTGCCCGGCACGGCGTCGACCCGCTTGGGGGCGCGCGGGGCGTCCGGTGGCGGTGGGGGCAGCGGTCCGTGCCCGTGCCCCGACGGCGCCCGCCAGCCCGTCCCGGCCGCCGGCTGTCCCGGGTACGCCCCGGGCGCGCCTGTCCCGGGGTACGCCGCACCCGGGCCGGGATACGGCGACGGCCCGGCGGGCGGTCCGCCGACCCCGGCGAACGGCCCGCCACCCGACGGTGACCCACCGCCGAACGGCCCGCCACCTGACGGACCACCACCGAACGGAACAGCGCCGGCCGGCCCGCCACCCGACGGTGTGCCGCCGGCCCCGGACGTCGGCGGAGGGGCGTACCCGAGGGGGGTGGCCTCCGGCGGGATGCCGGCACCGTGCACCGGGCCGGGCTCGGACGGCGCGCCCCACGGGCCCGCGGCCCACGGGTCGGGTGGGCGGTTCGCTCCGGCGTCGGTGCCGGGCGCGGCCGGCTCCGGGGAGCCGGCGGGCGGTCGGCCCGGGTCGCCTCCCGACGGCGGCGCCGGTTCCGTCACGTGGTCCTCCTGTCGCGATGTGGGTCCACCGTCACGCGACGGACCCCGGCCAGGCTACCGCCGCCGCGCACAGCGGGTGCCCCCTGCCGGATCATCACCCCGACGGGTCAGTCGACGTTCGGGGCGAAGTCCTGCCCGTACGGGGAACCGGCCAGCCGGACCACGCCGATCACCACCAACGTCACCACCGCGACCGCGACCAGCACCAGGCCCACCCGCGCCAGCCGCTCCCCCCGCCGCAGCCAGGCCGCGCCGGTGAGGAACCCACCCGAGGCGTACGCCTCCCGGCGGGCCTGCCGGGCCAACTGGAGGGCGATCGTGGCGGGCACCACCCCGCCGACGAAGAGCCCGGTCAACGCCCCGATCAACCCGAGCGCGAAAACGGCCCGTGCCTTGGTGGCGCGTACCGGGTCGGGGTCGAGCGGATGACGTGGTGGCTGGTACGCCAACGGCACCTGCCCCGCTGCGGTCGTCATGCCCACCATCATGCCCGGCCGCCGGCCGTACCGGACACGTGCCGACGGACACCGGCCCGAAACGAGGAAGGCCCCCGGCGCGACGCCGGGGGCCTTCCTCGTCAGCTGGTGCTCAGCGGTACGACCCGAAGTCGAAGTCGTCCAGCGGAACCGCCTGGCCGCTGGCCGGCCCGAAGCCGTAGTCGGTCTCCGGGTAGCCGGTCATCGAGTAGACCTTGGCCTTCGCCTCCTCGGTCGGCTCGACCCGGACGTTGCGGTACTTGCTGATGCCGGTACCGGCCGGGATGAGCTTACCGATGATCACGTTCTCCTTGAGGCCGACCAGCGAGTCGCTGCGCGAGTTGATCGCCGCGTCGGTCAGCACCCGGGTGGTCTCCTGGAAGGAGGCCGCCGAGAGCCAGGAGTCGGTGGCCAGCGAGGCCTTGGTGATACCCATCAGCACCGGACGACCGGCGGCGGGCTCGCCACCCTCACCGACGAGCCGGCGGTTCTCCGACTCGAACAGCGCCCGGTCGACCAGCACACCCGGCAGGAACTCGGTCGAGCCGGAGTCGATGACCGTCACCCGCTTGAGCATCTGGCGGATGATGATCTCGATGTGCTTGTCGTGGATGAGCACACCCTGCGAGCGGTAGACCTCCTGGACCTCCTGGGTCAGGTGGACCTGGACCGCGCGCGGGCCGAGGATGCGCAGCAGCTCGTGCGGGTCGATGGTGCCCTCGGTGAGCTTCTCGCCGACCTCGACGTGGTCCCCGTCGTGGGTCCGCAGCCGGACCCGCTTGGAGATCTTGTCGTAGACGATCTCGTCGCTGCCGTCGTCCGGCACCACGATGATCTTCCGGGACCGCTCGCCGTCCTCGATCCGGATCCGGCCCGGGGTGTCGGCGATGGGCGCCTTGCCCTTCGGGATACGGGCCTCGAAGATCTCCTGGACACGCGGCAGACCCTGGGTGATGTCCTCACCCGCGACACCACCGGTGTGGAAGGTACGCATCGTCAGCTGGGTACCCGGCTCACCGATCGACTGGGCGGCGATGATGCCGACCGCCTCGCCGACGTCCACGGTCTTGCCGGTCGGCAGCGAACGGCCGTAGCACGCACCGCAGACGCCCAGCTTCGACTCGCAGGTGAGCACGCTGCGCACCCGGACCGTCTCCACCCCGGCGGCGACGATCTTGTCGACCCCGATGGAGTTGATGTCCTGACCCCGGTGGGCCACCACGGTGCCGTCCGGCCCCTTGATGTCGTCGGCCAGGGTACGGGCGTGCACGCTGGTCTCGGCGTGCTCGTGGACGACCAGCCGGCCACCCTCCAGACGCTCGCCGATCTGCATCGGGATCGCCCGGTCGGTGCCGCAGTCCTCCTCGCGGATGATGACGTCCTGCGAGACGTCCACCAGACGACGGGTCAGGTAACCCGAGTCGGCGGTCCGCAGCGCGGTGTCCGCCAGACCCTTACGGGCACCGTGCGTGGAGATGAAGTACTCCAGCACGGACAGACCCTCCCGGTACGACGCCTTGATGGGTCGCGGGATGATCTCGCCCTTCGGGTTGGCCACCAGACCACGGATCGCCGCGATCTGCCGGAGCTGAAGCAGGTTACCGCGGGCACCCGAGTTGATCATCTTCCACAGCGGGTTCTCCTGCGGCAGCGCGGTGTCCATCTCCTTGGCGACCTCGTTGGTCGCCTTGGTCCAGATCTCGATGAGTTCGCCGCGACGCTCCTCGGCGGTCATCAGACCACGCTGGTACTGCTTGTCGATCCGGTCGGCTTCCTTCTCGTACCGCTCCAGGATCTCCCGCTTGCGCGGCGGAGCGATGACGTCCTCCATGCCGATGGTGACGCCGGACCAGGTGGCCCAGTGGAACCCGGCCTCCTTGAGGCCGTCCAGGGTGGCGGCCAGCGCCACCTTGGGGAAGCGCTCGGCGAGGTCGTTGACGATCGCGGAGAGCTGACCCTTGCGGATCTCGTAGTTCACGAAGCGGTAGCCCTGCGGCAGCGTCTCGTTGAACAGGACCCGGCCGAGCGTGGTCTCCACGGTCAGCGGCTCACCCTCGACCCAGCCCTCCGGGGCGACCCACGGCTCCGCGCCGTTGCCGTTGTCGACACCGATCACGTCCCGCAGCCGGATCTTGACCGGGGTCTGCAGGTGCAGCTCGCCCGCGTCGAAGGCCATCCGCGCCTCGGCGTCCGAGCTGAACGCCCGGCCCTCGCCGACCCCGCCCGGGGTCAGGTGGGTGAGGTGGTAGAGGCCGATGACCATGTCCTGGGTGGGCATGGTGACGGGCTTGCCGTCGGCCGGCTTGAGGATGTTGTTCGACGACAGCATCAGGATCCGCGCCTCGGCCTGGGCCTCGGCCGACAGCGGCACGTGCACCGCCATCTGGTCACCGTCGAAGTCGGCGTTGAACGCGGTGCAGACCAGCGGGTGGATCTGGATCGCCTTGCCCTCGACCAGCTGCGGCTCGAAGGCCTGGATGCCCAGGCGGTGCAGCGTCGGCGCGCGGTTGAGCAGCACCGGGTGCTCGCCGATGACCTCTTCCAGCACGTCCCACACGACCGGGCGCTGCCGCTCGACCATCCGCTTGGCGGACTTGATGTTCTGCGCGTGGTTGAGGTCGACCAGCCGCTTCATCACGAACGGCTTGAACAGCTCCAGCGCCATCTGCTTGGGCAGGCCGCACTGGTGCAGCTTCAGCTTGGGGCCGACCACGATGACCGAACGGCCGGAGTAGTCGACGCGCTTGCCGAGCAGGTTCTGCCGGAACCGGCCCTGCTTGCCCTTGAGCATGTCGGACAGCGACTTGAGCGGGCGGTTACCCGGGCCGGTGACCGGCCGGCCGCGACGGCCGTTGTCGAACAGCGCGTCGACGGCCTCCTGGAGCATCCGCTTCTCGTTGTTGACGATGATCTCGGGGGCACCGAGGTCGATCAGCCGCTTGAGCCGGTTGTTCCGGTTGATCACACGGCGGTACAGGTCGTTCAGGTCGGAGGTCGCGAAGCGGCCACCGTCGAGCTGCACCATCGGGCGCAGGTCCGGCGGGATGACCGGGACGCAGTCCAGCACCATGCCCAGCGGCGAGTTGCGGGTGTTCAGGAACGCCGCGACGACCTTCAGCCGCTTGAGCGCGCGGATCTTGCGCTGGCCCTTGCCGGAGCGGATGGTCTCGCGCAGGCTCTCAGCCTCGGCGTCGAGGTCCATGTTCTGGACCAGCGCCTTGATCGCCTCGGCGCCCATGCCACCGGTGAAGTACTCGCCGAACCGGTCACGCAGCTCGCGGTAGAGCAGCTCGTCGGTGACCAGCTGCTTGGAGTCGAGCTTGCGGAAGGTGTCGAGGACCTCGTCGAGGCGGTCGATCTCGCGCTGGGCCCGGTCGCGGATCTGGCGCATCTCGCGCTCTCCGCCCTCCTTGACCTTGCGCCGGACGTCCGCCTTGGCACCCTCGGCCTCCAGCTCGGCCAGGTCGGCCTCCAGCTTGGCGGCCCGCTTCTCGATCTCCGAGTCGCGGCTGTTCTCGGACTGCCGCTTCTCGGCGAGGATCTCGTTCTCGATCGTCGAGAGGTCACGGTGACGCGCCTCGGCGTCCACGCTCGTCACGACGTACGAGGCGAAGTAGATGATCTTTTCGAGGTCCTTGGGGGCGAGGTCCAGCAGGTAGCCCAGCCGGCTCGGCACGCCCTTGAAGTACCAGATGTGGGTCACCGGAGCGGCCAGCTCGATGTGCCCCATCCGCTCACGACGGACCTTGGAGCGGGTCACCTCGACGCCGCAGCGCTCACAGATGATGCCCTTGAACCGGACCCGCTTGTACTTGCCGCAGTAGCACTCCCAGTCCCGCTGAGGACCGAAGATCTTCTCGCAGAAGAGCCCGTCCTTCTCCGGCTTGAGGGTGCGGTAGTTGATCGTCTCGGGCTTCTTGACCTCGCCGTGCGACCACTGACGGATGTCGTCCGCGGTCGCGAGGCCGATGCGCAGCTCGTCGAAGAAGTTGACGTCGAGCACTATGTCCCCTATGTCGTCGTCTTTACAGCTAGATCACGGGCGGGGTCGGGAGCCGGACAGCCGGCCCCCGACCCGCACCACTTACACCTCTTCGACCGAGCTCGGCTCGCGCCGGGACAGGTCGATGCCCAGCTCCTCCGCGGCCCGGAACACCTCGTCGTCGGTCTCGCGCATCTCCAGGGCCACCCCGTCGCTGCTGAGCACCTCGACGTTCAGGCACAGCGACTGGAGCTCCTTGAGCAGCACCTTGAACGACTCCGGGATGCCCGGCTCCGGGATGTTCTCGCCCTTGACGATCGCCTCGTAGACCTTGACCCGGCCCAGGACGTCGTCGGACTTGATGGTCAGCAGTTCCTGCAGGGCGTAGGCGGCGCCGTACGCCTGCATGGCCCAGCACTCCATCTCACCGAAGCGCTGGCCACCGAACTGCGCCTTACCACCCAGCGGCTGCTGCGTGATCATCGAGTACGGTCCGGTCGACCGGGCGTGGATCTTGTCGTCGACCAGGTGGTTGAGCTTCAGGATGTAGATGTAGCCGACCGCGATCGGGTCGGGCAGCGGCTCGCCGGAACGGCCGTCGAACAGCTGCGCCTTGCCGGAGGAACCGATCAGCTGCTTGCCGTCCCGGTTGGGCAGGGTCGACGAGAGCAGACCGGAGATCTCCTCCTCGCGGGCACCGTCGAAGACCGGCGTGGCCACGTTGGTGTCCGGCTCGGACTCGTGCGCCTCGATCGAGCGGAGCTGACGCTTCCACTCGGTGTCGTCGCCGTCCACGCTCCAGCCCGTCTTGGCCACCCACCCGAGGTGGGTCTCCAGGACCTGACCGATGTTCATCCGGGACGGCACACCCAGCGGGTTCAGCACGATGTCGACCGGGGTGCCGTCCTCCAGGAACGGCATGTCCTCGATCGGCAGGATCTTCGAGATGACACCCTTGTTGCCGTGCCGGCCGGCGAGCTTGTCGCCGTCCTGGATCTTGCGCTTCTGGGCGACGTACACCCGGACCAGCTCGTTGACGCCCGGCGGCAGTTCGTCGCCGTCCTCGCGGGAGAAGGTCCGCACCCCGATGACCGTGCCGGTCTCGCCGTGCGGCACCTTCAGCGAGGTGTCCCGGACCTCACGCGCCTTCTCACCGAAGATCGCGCGCAGCAGCCGCTCCTCCGGGGTCAGCTCGGTCTCGCCCTTCGGCGTGACCTTGCCGACCAGGATGTCGCCGGGGACGACCTCGGCGCCGATCCGGATGATGCCGCGCTCGTCGAGGTCGGCGAGCATCTCCTCGCTGACGTTCGGGATGTCCCGGGTGATCTCCTCCGGGCCGAGCTTGGTGTCCCGGGCGTCGACCTCGTGCTCCTCGATGTGGATCGAGGTGAGCACGTCCTGCTGCACGAGACGCTGCGACAGGATGATCGCGTCCTCGTAGTTGTGGCCCTCCCAGCACATGAACGCCACCAGCAGGTTGCGTCCGAGCGCCATCTCGCCCTCGTCGGTGCACGGACCGTCGGCGATGACCTGGCCGGCCTCGACGCGGTCGCCCTCGAAGACGACCGGCTTCTGGTTGACGCAGGAGCCGGCGTTGGAGCGGCGGAACTTGTGCAGCAGGTACGTCCGGCGGTGGCCGTCGTCCTGGTGGATGGTGATGTAGTCGGCGCAGAGATCCTCGATCACGCCACCGACCTCGGCCACCACCACGTCACCGGCGTCGACCGCGGCACGGTATTCCATGCCGGTGCCGACCAGCGGCGACTCCGCCTTGACCAGCGGCACCGCCTGACGCTGCATGTTGGCGCCCATCAGCGCGCGGTTGGCGTCGTCGTGCTCCAGGAACGGGATCATCGCGGTCGCGACCGAGGTCATCTGCCGCGGCGACACGTCCATGTAGTCGACGGCGCCGGGGACGACGTCCTCGGTCTCGCCACCCTTACGGCGACACAGCACCCGGTCCTCGGCGAACGTGCCGTCGGCCTTGAGCGGCGCGTTGGCCTGGGCCTTGACGAACCGGTCCTCCTCGTCCGCGGTCAGGTAGTCGATCTGGTCGGTGACCCGACCCTCGACGACCTTCCGGTACGGCGTCTCGATGAAGCCGAACGGGTTGACCCGGGCGAAGGTGGACAGCGCGCCGATCAGGCCGATGTTCGGGCCTTCCGGCGTCTCGATCGGGCACATCCGGCCGTAGTGGGACGGGTGCACGTCGCGGACCTCGAAGCCGGCCCGCTCCCGGGACAGACCACCCGGGCCGAGCGCGCTCAGCCGCCGCCGGTGGGTCAGGCCCGCCAGCGGGTTGGTCTGGTCCATGAACTGGGACAGCTGCGACGTGCCGAAGAACTCCTTGATCGCCGCCACCACCGGGCGGATGTTGATCAGGGTCTGCGGCGTGATCGCCTCGACGTCCTGGGTGGTCATCCGCTCGCGGACGACCCGCTCCATCCGGGAGAGACCCACCCGGACCTGGTTCTGGATCAGCTCGCCCACGGTACGCAGGCGACGGTTGCCGAAGTGGTCGATGTCGTCGGCCTCGTAGCCGTCCTCACCGGCGTGCAGCCGGCAGAGGTACTCCACGGTGGCGACGACGTCGTCCTCGGTGAGCGTGCCGGTGGTGATCGGCACGTCGAGTTCGAGCTTCTTGTTGAACTTGTAGCGCCCGACCTTGGCGACGTCGTACCGCTTCGGGTTGAAGAAGAGGTTGTCGAGCAGGGTCTGGGCGTTCTCGCGGGTCGGCGGCTCGCCAGGGCGGAGCTTGCGGTAGATGTCGAGCAGGGCCTCGTCCTGGCCGGCGATGTGGTCCTTCTCGAGCGTGGTCATCATCAGCTCGGACCAGCCGAACTTCTCGCGGATCTGCTCGGCGGACCAACCGATGGCCTTGAGCAGGACCGTGACGGCCTGCCGGCGCTTGCGGTCGATACGGACGCCGACCGTGTCGCGCTTGTCGATGTCGAACTCCAGCCAGGCACCCCGGCTGGGGATGACCTTGACGCTGGAGAGGTCGCGGTCGGAGGTCTTGTCCGGCTGCTTGTCGAAGTAGACGCCCGGGGACCGGACGAGCTGGCTGACCACGACGCGCTCGGTGCCGTTGATGATGAAGGTGCCCTTGGGCGTCATCATCGGGAAGTCACCCATGAACACCGTCTGGCTCTTGATCTCGCCGGTGGTGTTGTTGGTGAACTCCGCCGTCACGAACAGCGGGGCGCAGTAGGTCAGGTCCTTCTCCTTGCACTCCTCGATCGAGGCCTTGACCTCGTCGAAGCGCGGTGCCGAGAAGGACAGCGACATGGTGCCGGAAAAGTCCTCAATGGGACTGATCTCGTCGAGGATTTCCGCGAGACCCGAGCGTGCGTGCGGGTCGTCCGCCGACCGGCCCTGCCAAGCCTCGTTGCCGACGAGCCAGTCGAAGGACTCGTTCTGGATGGCGAGGAGGTTGGGGACCTCGAGGTGTTCGGTGATCCTGCCGAAAGAAACTCGGCGGGGCGCGAAAGCGCTCGACGTACGACTGGTCTTCGCAGGGCGGGAAGCTGCCAAGATGCGTCCTTCCGAGGACCGGTGCTGCAGAACGGCTGGTACGCGTGCACTCCAATGACCCCACCAGAAATATCCGTAACCGGACATTTCCGAGCAGGGGTCAAGTCGGAAGGCAGCGCAAACTAGCAGTGTAGCCGAGAGGCTAACCGCTGTCCAGCCCATCCCGCAGGTCGTCGCGGAACGCGCCTCGGGACCCCGGAGAAGGGGGTCGTACCGGGCCGCTCGGAACACGACGTTCCTGTCGGACCGCTCGGGTGGAGCGGCTGCTGGTGCTGCCGCAGCCTTACCCAAGAGGGGGCCGTCGCAAGCGCGGAAGGTCTTGCTGGTGTCAGCGTGCCTGGCAGGCCGGGGCCACGTCAAGAGGCTCCAAGCGCCTGCTCGCCGGGTTTCCCACGGATGGGCTACCCACCGCGACACCGCCATGTCGCACCACGAGTGCGAACACCCTGCTCACACCACTGATACCCGGAGTCACCAAGCATGACGGGCGGTGATCCGTCTGTCGGATCACCGCCCGTTCATTGTGCGGTGTGCCGCGGCTCACCCGAGCCGGACACGCGCCACGGTCGACCACAGGGGCCGACCCCAGGTCACTTGAGGGTGACCTTGGCACCCTCACCCTCGAGCTTGGCCTTCGCCTTCTCGGCGGTCTCCTTGTTGACCTTCTCCAGGATCGCCTTCGGCGCGGCCTCGACCGCGTCCTTGGCCTCCTTGAGGCCCAGGCCGGTCAGCTCACGCACGACCTTGATGACCTGGATCTTCTTGCCACCGTCGGCCTCGAGGACGACGTCGAACTCGTCCTTCTCCTCCTCGACCGGCGCGGCGGCGGCGCCACCGGCACCACCCGCGGCGGCGACCGCGACCGGCGCGGCGGCGGTGACCTCGAAGGTCTCCTCGAACTGCTTCACGAACTCGGAGAGCTCGATCAGCGTCATCTCCTTGAACGCGTCGAGCAGCTCGTCGGTGCTGAGCTTCGCCATGTCTGGCGTCCTTTCTCGCAATGAAAATTAAAGAACGTGGTGCGCCGGGAGGCCTCAGGCCGCCTCGGCGCCCTCCTGCTCGCGCTTCTTGTCCGCCAGGGCGGCCGCCGCGCGGGCGGCCTTGGAGAGCGGCGCCTGGAACAGGGCCGCGGCCTTGCTCAGGTTGCCCTTCATCGCGCCGGCCAGCTTGGCCAGCAGCACCTCACGGGACTCCAGGTCGGCGAGCTTCGTGACCTCGGCCGCGGAAATGGCCTTGCCCTCGAACACACCGCCCTTGATGACGAGCTTCGGGTTGGCCTTCGCGAAGTCGCGAAGACCCTTCGCCGCCTCGACGACGTCGCCCGAAACGAAAGTCAGCGCGGTAGGACCGGTGAACAGCTCGTCGAGGCCGGAGATGCCCGCCTCGGTCGCGGCACGCTTGGCCAGCGTGTTCTTCGCGACCGTGTAGGTGGTCTCCTTGCCGAGCGAGCGCCGCAGCTGGGTGAGCTGGGAAACCGTCAGACCACGGTACTCGGTGAGCACCGCAGCGCCCGAGGTACGGAAGCTCTCGGTCAGCTCAGCGACGGCCGTGGCCTTGTCGGCCCGGATCGGCTTGTCCGCCATGTCCCTCCTCTCTCGTTACTCGGAGCTGGTCGCCGTCGGGGAGCACGGGGCTCGGTGACGGCGCCGGAGGCGTCACGACAACGAAAAAGCCCCGGCGCAGGGCGCGCGGGGCGAGGGCGGGGCCGATCACCATGGTCGGCGGACCACGGGGAGGAACCGAACTACGCTTACCGCCCTGCGCGGGTCGCCCGTCATCGCGGAGCCTTCGACCGTGCCGGAGCACGGTGACCAGCGGTCTCTGGGTGGAACTACCGCACCAGGTTACGCGACGGCCCGGCCATCACCAAATCGCCCTCCGCCGGTCACGGGCGGACCCGCCGCCACCGCACGTAGCCGGCCAGTGCCGCCCCCGCCCAGGCCAGCGCCCAGGCCGACAGGAGCAGCGCGGTGCCGGTGGGCAGGGAACCGGCGAGCGCCCGCGCGGTGGCCAGCACCGGCGGCACCAGCCAGGGCGCCACCGAGCCGCGCAGGCCCAGCGCGAGGGTGCCGACCGCGCCCAGGGCGAGCACGGCGACGCCGTACCCGGCGCTGCGGGTCAGCGCCCGGCTGGCCAGGGCGCCCAGGGCCACCGCGGGCAGCAGGGCGAGCAGGTGCGCCCACAGGCCGAGGGCCAACGCCGCCACCACCGGCGGATCACCCGGACCGGACGCGGCCACCCCGCCGACCAGCCACGGGAAGAGCAGCGCGACCAGCACCGTGCCCACCCCGGCGAGCACCGCCGCGAGCAGCCCGGCGAGCCGCTCACGGACCGGACCGACAAGCACCTGCGCCAGCCGGCGCTGCACGTCCGGCTCGACGTCCAGCAGGATCTTGGTCTGCCAGGCCAGCACCGGGAAGAGCACCACCGCACTGACGCCGTACGCCTCCGCCGGGCGGGCCCGGCCGCCGCCGTACAGGATGCCGAGGGCCAGCAGGCCGGCCAGCAGCGGCGCCAGCGCCCGTCCGGTACGCAGGAAGCCGGCCAGCCGCATCCGGACCAGCGCGCTCACCGGGCCACCTCCCCCGCCCGGCCGTCCCGCACCGGCTCACCCGCCGACCCGGCCCCGGTGGGCGGGACGGGTGCCGGCGGCGCAGCCGCCCCCGGGGGCGTGCCGGCGGGTTCGCGTACCCGCAGGATCTGGTGGCCGTCGGCGCGTAACCGGGCGACGGTGCCGGCCACCCGCGCGGCCGGCACCGCGACCTCGACCACGGCGACGGCGACGGCGGCGGCGGCGGCGTCACCGGCGGCCGGCTCGTCGGTGACCAGGCCGTCGGCGACCGTCCAGTGCCGGGCCCCGGGGAGCCGGACCGTCTCGCCCCGGTGGTCACTGACCAGGACCGCTCCCCCGGCCGCCAGCACCTCGTCGACCAGTTCCGGGACCAGACCCCGGGCGGCGGCGTCCAGCCCCTCCCAGGGCTCGTCGAGGACCAGCAGACCGGGGGTCCGCAGCATCGCCTGGGCCAGGCCGACCTTCTGCGCGGTGCCCTTGGACAGGTCGGGCAGGCGGACCGCACGGAACGGGGCCAGGCCCAGCCGGTCGATCCACCTGTCGACGGCCCGGTCGGCGTCGGCCCGGCCCAGGCCGGCGGCCCGGCCCATGGCGGTGAGGTAGCGGGTCACGGTGAACGGCTGGTCGGCGGGGAACCGCTCGGGCACCCAGCCGACCCGGTGCGGGCGGTCGACCACCCGGCCCCGGACCGGACGTAGCACCCCGGCGCAGAGTTGCAGCAGGGTCGACTTGCCGGCCCCGTTGCGGCCGAGCACCACCGCCACCTCGCCCGGGTCGAGGCGGGCCGAGACGCCGCGCAGTACCCAGGGGCCGCCCCGGCGGTAGCGGAGCCGGACGTCCTCCAGTCGCATGGGGTGAGCCTGCCACAGCCCGACACACGGCAGGGGCCCCGCCACGGTGCGTGGCGGGGCCCCTGCGCGGGAGCGGTCGAGATCAGCCCTCGACGGCGGTCTCCTGGAGGTTCTTCACCACGTTCGGGTCGATCGGGACGCCCGGACCCATCGTGGTGGCCAGGGTGACCTTCTTGAGGTACTTGCCCTTGGCCGCGGACGGCTTGGCGCGGAGCACCTCGTCCAGCACCGCGGCGTAGTTGTCGATCAGCTGGGTCTCGGAGAACGAGGCCTTGCCGATGATCAGGTGGAGGTTGGAGTGCTTGTCCACCCGGAAGGTGATCTTGCCGCCCTTGATGTCCGAGACGGCCTTGGTGACGTCCATGGTCACCGTGCCCGTCTTCGGGTTCGGCATCAGGCCGCGCGGGCCCAGGATCCGCGCGATCCGGCCGATCTTGGCCATCTGGTCCGGCGTGGCGATCGCCGCGTCGAAGTCCAGCCAGCCGCCCTGGATCCGGGCGACCAGCTCGTCCGTGCCCACCTCGTCGGCACCGGCGGCGGCGGCCTCCTCGGCCTTCGCGCCGGCGGCGAAGACGATCACGCGGGCGGTCTTACCGGTGCCGTGCGGCAGGTTGACCACGCCGCGGACCATCTGGTCCGCCTTGCGGGGGTCGACGCCGAGGCGCATGGCGACCTCGACCGTGGCGTCGAACTTGGCGCTGGTGGTGTCCTTGGCGAGCTTGACCGCCTCGGCCGGGGTGTAGAGCTTCGACTTGTCGATCGCCTCGGCGGCCTTGCGGTACGTCTTGCTGCGCTGCATCTCGGGTTACTCCTGTGGTCTCTGGCGGGCCGCGGTCGACGCGCGCCCTCCCACGAACTGGTCTGGGGGACTGACGGGCGTCAGTCGTTGACGACGATGCCCATCGACCGGGCGGTACCGGCGATGATCTTCGCAGCCTGGTCGATGTCGTTGGCGTTGAGGTCGACCATCTTCTTCTCGGCGATCTCGCGCACCTGGGCCTGGCTCACCGAGCCGACCTTCTGGCTCTGCGGCACGCCGGAGCCCTTGTCCACGCCGGCGGCCTTGAGCAGCAGCCGGGCGGCGGGCGGGGTCTTCAGGACGAAGGTGAAGGAGCGGTCCTCGTAGACGCTGATCTCGGCGGGGACGATGTCGCCCCGCTGGGACTCGGTCTGCGCGTTGTAGGACTTGCAGAACTCCATGATGTTCACGCCGTGCTGACCGAGCGCGGGGCCCACCGGCGGTGCCGGGGTCGCCTGGCCCGCCTTCAGCTGAAGCGTGAACGTCTTGACGAGCTTCTTCTTCGGAGGCATGTCACTTCCTGGGGCTTGGAACTGGGAAAGGTGCCGGCCACGGGCGCGCACGGTCAGCGCGGTGCCACAGCGACGACATTCAAGGGTAGCGCAGCGCCCGGCGACCCTCTGCGCCGAGGTCCACGCCGGGGCGTAACGACGTCGCCGGCGGCGGGCCGTGGCCCACCGCCGGCGACGACAACGACGTCAGATCTTGGCGACCTGGTTGAAGTTCAGCTCGACCGGGGTCTCCCGGCCGAAGATCGACACCAGCACCTTGAGCTTCTGCTGGTCGGCGTTGATCTCGCTGATCGTCGCCGGCAGCGAGGCGAACGCCCCGTCGGTGACGGTGACCGAGTCGCCCACCTCGAAGTCGAGGACCTTGATCTCGGGCTTGGCCTTCTTCTGCTCGGTCTCCACCGCCGGGGCCAGCCACTTGAGCACCTCGTCGAGGCTCAGCGGCGCCGGCCGGTCGGCCCGGTCGGTGGCCCCCACGAACCCGGTGACCCCCGGCGTGTTGCGCACGCAGGAGTAGGACTCGGCGGTCAGCTCCATCCGGACCAGGATGTAGCCGGGGAAGACCTTGGCCTGGATCTGGGAACGCTTGCCGTTCTTGACCTCGACCTCTTCCCGGGTCGGGACCTCGACCTGGTAGATGAACTCCTCCATGTCGAGGGAGGTGATCCGGGTCTCAAGGTTGGTCTTGACCTTGTTCTCGTAACCGGCGTACGAGTGCACCACGTACCAGTCGCCGGGCGCGTAGCGCAGCTTCTGGCGCAGCTCGGCGACCGGGTCGTAGTCCTCGTCCGGCTCCGGCTCCGTGGTCGGGAATTCCGGCTCGCTGGCGGCCTCGACCGACTCGTCACTCGCCGCCGTCGCGACCGTGGACTGGTCGTCCGTGGTCCCGGCGGTCTCGTCGTACTCAGGCACGCTTGCTCACTTCCGTCACTATCGGCTCAGTCGGCCGGTCAGCTGGGGCTGCCGAAGACCCACAGCACGCCCTTCGCGAAGGCGAAGTCGAGCAGGCCCACGATGGTCAGCATCACCGCGACGAAGGTGACCACCACGGCGGTGTAGGTCAGCAGCTCCTTGCGGGTCGGCCAGATGACCTTACGCAGTTCGGCGACGACCTCGCGGAAGAAACGCGCGATGCGGCCGAACGGCCCCACCCGGTCGGTCTCGGAGCGGGTCTTCGACTTGCTGTCGGCGGCACCCGCACGGGTCCGCGACCGGGTCGCGGTGCCACCCCGGGATACCGGCTCGTCCGCGTCGGTGGCGTCGTCGTCGGTGGCGTCGCTGTCGGCGGTCACCTCGTCGACGACCTCGTCACGCTCGTCGCGCAGACCGTCGTCGCCGGCGTCCTCGCCGCGCCGCTTGCTCTCGGCCACTTCGCCCTCCGTCGCGGGATGTCGGTTCGTACGCCGGGAGGCGTACGCGGCGCTGGTCACGCCGGCCGGACCAACCGTCCCGCGACGGGCCGCGGCCGGCGGACCGGACGAAGGGCTCCGAGTCGCCTCGAAGCCACCCCGCCGATGCCACCACCACGGGCCGGACGCCGCCTTGCGGCGGCGCGACCCACGGGAACGGTCAGGCCTGAGGCGCAGGGGTGACAGGACTTGAACCTGCAGCCTGCGGTTTTGGAGACCGCTGCTCTGCCAATTGAGCTACACCCCTGTGCGGCAACGCTCGCCCCACCCGGCCTGCACGGCCGAGCAGGGGTCACTTGCCCCACGGCGGACCAGTGTACGGGTAGCACCCCGACTTTCCCAACCGGTCCCGCCCGGTCGGTGCCGACGAGCCCTCAGTCGGCCGTCCGCACGGTCGCCCGCGCCTGCGACAGGACCTTCTCGCCACCGCACCGGGCGGTCACATCGAGCCTGGTCAGGCCGGTTTCGGTGACCTCCTTGACCACCGCGTCGACGGTGATCTCGGTGCCCTCGTCGTCGTCGGGGACGACCACCGGCCGGGTGAACCGCACCCCGAACTCGACCACCGCGTCGGGCGCGCCGGCCCACTCGGTGACCGCCCGACCGACCAGCGCCATGGTGAACATGCCGTGAGCGATCACCCCGGGCAGCCCCACCTTCGTGGCGGTCCGGTCGCTCCAGTGGATCGGGTTGAAGTCCCCCGAGGCGCCCGCGTAGCGGACCAGGTCCGCCCGGGTCACCCGGAACGTACGGGTCGACAGGTCCACGTCAGGACTCCCCACGGACGACGAGCTTGGACCAGACGGCGACCACCGGCTCACCGGCCACGGTGGTCACGTCGGTGCGGGTGGTGAGGAAGCCGTGCCCGCTGCGGGAGCTGATCTCCTCGATGGTGTTCACACAGACCAACTCGTCCCCGGCCACCACCGGCCGGGTGTAGGCGAACCGCTGGTCGCCGTGCACCACCCGGCTGTAGTCGACCCCGAGCGCCGGATCGTCGACGATCTGCTGGCTGGCGGCCATGGTGATCAGGACCGGGAAGGTGGGCGGGGCGACCACGTCCGGGTGGCCGAGCGCCTGGGCCGCCGCCGGGTCGTGGTGGGCCGGGTCGGTCGCGCCGATGGCGGTGGCGAACTCGCGGATCTTTTCTCGGCCCACCTGGTAGGGGGCGGTCGGCGGGTACGTCCGGCCGACGAAGGACGGGTCCAGGGACATGCCGCCGAACCTACACGGGACGCACGAACGCCGACCCGTACGGGCGGGCGACCCTGAAAAGGGTCGCGCCAACCGTGCGGATCGGCGTCCGGGGAAGCGCTGCGGACCGGGCCGGCTACTGCCGGCCGCAGGTCAGCGGGTCTCGCGGTGGATCGTGTGCTTGCCGTCCCGGGGGCAGAACTTCTTCAGCTCGATGCGGTCCGGGTCGTTGCGGCGGTTCTTGCGCGTGATGTAGTTGCGCTCCTTGCACTCCACACACGCCAAAGTGATCTTCGGCCGGACATCGGTCGCCTTCGCCACGGCGGAGTGCCTTCCTCGCTACGGATATCAACTACAGCGCATCAGCCTACGCGGACAGCGCCTGGACATGCAAAGCGGGCGCCAGTGGCGCCCGTCCCACCGACCACCGGGGATGAGCCCGAAGGACGAGAGTAGCGGTGGCCGGACTTGAACCGGCGACACAGCGATTATGAGCCGCTTGCTCTGCCATCTGAGCTACACCGCCGCAGGCGGGTCCAGCCGGACCCTCTGAGCCCCCTTACGGAATCGAACCGTAGACCTTCTCCTTACCATGGAGACGCTCTGCCGACTGAGCTAAGGGGGCCTACCCGATCACCCCGGAGGGCGTCGCGCAGGGGATACATTACACGGCACCGCGCCGGGGGTGAAATGGGATCCCCCTGTCCCGCATCGCCGCAGCTCAGGGTACGACGCGGAGCCTCGGCAGCGCGTCCGGGTCGATCGCCTCCTGGTCGGTCTGGGCACCGAACCAGGCCTCCAGCCGCTCGTACGGCAGCGGCCGGCTGAACAGGAAGCCCTGCCCGATCTCGCAGCCGATGTCCTGGAGCAGTTCGAGGGTCAGCTCGCTCTCCACCCCCTCGGCCACCACCGACAGGCCGAACTGCTGGGACAGCGACACCACCGCGTTCACGATCGCCAGGTCCCCCGGGTCGGTCGCCATCCCCTGCACGAACGACCGGTCCACCTTCACCTCGTGCACCGGCAGTCGACGCAGCTGGGCCAGCGACGAGTTGCCCGTGCCGAAGTCGTCCACCGCCAGCCGGACGCCGAGGTCCCGCAGCCGGCGCAGGGTGGGGATGGGCCGCTCGGTGCCGTCGAGGACCGCCGCCTCCGGGATCTCCACGGTCAGCAGCTGCGGCGGGACACCGTACTCGGTCAGCAGCTCACCGACCCGGTCCGGGAAGTGCCTGTCGGTCAGCGAGCGGGCGGCGATGTTGACCGCCACCGCCAACGGCTGCCCGGTGCGGCTCCAGTCCCGGCTGCGGCGCAGCCCCTCCCGCAGGACGAACTCGGTGAGCCGTCCCAACTGCCCGGTGTGCTCGGCGACCGCCACGAAGTCCTCCGGGGAGACCGTGCCGTGCGCCGGGTGCTCCCAGCGGGCCAGGCACTCCACCCCGAGCAGGCGGCGGTCCCGCAGCGTCACCTTCGGCTGGAAGTAGACCTCCAGCTCCCCCTCGTCGAGGGCGCGACGCAGGTCACCGGCGAGCCCGAGCCGGCGCAGCGACCGCGACTCCAGCGCCGGGTTGAACAACTGCACGCTGCCCGGCACCGCCTTGGCCGCGGTGGCCGCCAGGTCGACCCGTTGCAGGAGCACGGCGGCGTCACTGCCGTGATCCGGGTGCACCGCCACCCCGACCGCGGTGTCCACGTCGAGGGTGAGCGCGTCGAAGACCATCTCGTCGCGGATCTGCTCGCGGAGCTGGGCGGCCAGTTCCAGAGCCGCCTCGGCGTTCTCCAGCCGCAGCGTCACCAGAAACTCGTCCCCACCGGCCCGACCCACCAGGGCCGACGAGGGGGCGCAGGCGCGCAGCCGCTCGGCCACCTCGACGAGGACCTTGTCCCCCGCCGCGTGGCCCAGTGACTCGTTGACCTGCCGCAGGCCGTCGACGTCGAAGAGCAGGACGGCGACCACCTCGCCGGGAGCCCGGATCTTGACCGCCTCGGCCAGCGCGGCGGTGATCCGCCGCCGGTTGGGCAGCGTTGTCAGCGCGTCGTGGTAGGCGTCGTGGCGCAGCCGGTCGACCAGCCGCGAATTCTCCAGGGCGACGGCGGCGTGCGCGGCCACGGTCTCGAAGACGGGGATGTCGCTGGTGGTGAAGTGGCCGATGTCGCTGAGCCGGTTGGTGACCTCCAGGGTGCCGATCACCGCCTGGCCGGACCGCAGCGGCACCACGATCGCGTCCTTGACCTGCTGCGCGCCGACCTCCCGGCGCAGGGCCGTGTCGTCGCCGAGCAGCCGCCCGATGGACAGCGTCTTGCCCAGCTCACGGGCCTGTTCCCGGAAGACCGTCGGGGTGGGCGCGAAGTCCAGCAGGCCCGGGGTGTCGACCCGGGCGGTCAGCAGCACCTCGGGGTGCCGACGCTGGGCAGGCAGCCACAGGGTGGCGTACTCGGCCTGCATCAGGGCCCGCACCCGGTCGAGGAGGATGTCGGCGAGCGCCCCCTCGGCGCTGTTGGTGAGCAACCGGGTCAGGTCGTACATGCCGGTCAGGGTGCGGTGCTGCCGGAAGAACTGTGAGTAGGAGCGGTAGACCTGGAACAACGCCGCGAACAACGCCGCCAGCAGCAGCACCGACCACCAGGTGGTCTTCAACGCGATCAGGACGAGCAGGCCCACCGAGGCGTTGATCGAGGTGGTGAGGAAGACCGACGGCGCGGTACGCAGCGCCTCCCGGCCGGCCTGCCAGCCCTGTAGCAGCACGTGCACCCCGGCCACCGAGAGCAGGCTGACCAGGGTGATGGTGTTGACCGCCAGGAACAGGATGCCCCAGGTGCCCGGCCCCACCCCCTCCAGCGGGGGCAGGGCCAGTAGGAGCAGCCCGGCCAACGAGGTGGCCGCCGCCGCCTTCGCGACGTTGAACCACAGCTTGGCCGGGGCGAACCGGTGTGACGCGCTCCAGATCAGCACGGAGAGCGTGTATATGAGCACCACGATCAGCGGTGGCAGGAAGAAGAGCGCGACGACGAGGGGCACCTCGGTCAACGTCACCCCGACGGACTGCCGCCGGACTATGACGTTGAGGACCGGGATGCTGATCCCCGTCATCGCCACGAAGAGAACGAACGCCAGGCCCCACTTCCCGAACTCGGGTCGCAGGACACCGATCGCGGTGCTGAAGACGATGGCCAGCAGGGCCAGGGGGGCGGTGATGAACCAGGCGCGTTCGGTGGACTTACGCCGCTGATCTCGGCTGGCCATGCGCCACCCTCTCCCTGAGAGACGTCACCCCCAGGACACCGGGAGCGGGGACGACGCGGGGGCTTAGCGCGCGCCGCCCATCGTCCAGACGACGTCCGCCATTTGCGCGCTGCCGTCGATGGACTGGACGCCGGCGACGGCGAGTCCACCCAGGATGGTGGCGAGCACGAGGAGCGAGCCAAACAGCCGGCCCAGCCTTCGACCAGACATGATTGCTCCTGTCGAGAGAGTGTTCACGGGGGATGGTGGAGGTTCCACGATCGTGCCACACCTCGGGTACCCAGAAAAGCGGGGAGAGCGGCGCTGGTCCGAGCAGCGGAGAGGTTCCGCCGTTCGGCCCACCACCGTCACCTCCCCGTGCCAGATCAGCGGCACCAGGACGGGTAACAGCCTCCACGAATCGCCCAATGTCACTATCGACGCAAACCCGATCTTAACGGCGCGGGGCCGTTCTCCGGGTAGCGGTGCGGCCGTCGTAGTCGAGGGCCGCGACGACTGCTCCCGGAACCGTCACATCGATCACCATAGCTCATTTCGTCAGGTACGGAAGCGGCCTGTCGGGAGTCGACGGACTCCGCACCAGATCAACGACAAAACGCGCGTACGGTGGCGAGCCGGCGCGAGCAGGTGAAACACCCGCCGAGGCGGGCGGGCCCCGTGATGTCGTACCCCGATGATGTCGTGAATCCATGACATCGCAGACACCGGCGACGCCGGTGATCGAGGAACGGGCGGCCCAGCCGTATCTGGGGATCAGACGCACGGTGACCATGGCGACCATCGGCGACGCCGCGGCCGCCCTGTCGGACCTGGCCGACTGGCTGACCGCGCGGGGGATCACCCCGGCCGGCCCGGACTTCCTGCGCTACCACGTGATCGACATGGCGCGGGAGCTGGAGGTCGAGGCGGGCGTGCCGCTGCCGGCCGGCACGCAGCTCGCGGTCGAGGCGCCCCTGGGCACCGGCGTGCTGCCGGCCGGCCGCTACCTCACCACCACCCACGTCGGCGACCCCGACGAACTGGTGGCGGTCACCGGGGCGTTCCTGGAGTGGGCCCGGCGCCACGGGTTGCGCTGGGACGCCGGCGACACCGGGACGGGTGAACGCTGGGGCTGCCGGCTGGAGATATACCACCTCGGCCCGGACGACGACCCCGACCGCAGCACGTGGAAGACGCAGCTGGCGTTCCGCCTGGCGGATTGAGCAGGGGCGGGATAGCTGGGGCGGTTTGGGGGTATGTCGGGGGTTATGGCAGGTCAGAACGGTGCGGTGGACGAGGAGCACGCGCGGCCGACGGGAGTCGACGACGCGACGGTCGAGGCGTTGGGCAAGCTGAGCGAGGCGTTGGAGACGATCCACCGGGTGCGCGGTCACCTCTACTCCGCGCACCAGCTCGTCGGCGGCGCGGACCTCACCCTGGACCGGGTGGTGGAGCTGCTGCGCGGGGCCGGGCACGACGAGGTGGCCGACCGGGTCGAACACGAGCTGCTGGGGCGCAACCTGCTGCCCGGCCGGTGGACGTTCCAGATCGTGGAGGAGTTCGACGACGGCTACTACGCCACGTTCCAGGAGATCGAGCGGTACGCCCGGGAGATGTTGGCCGACGGCCGGCGGCACCTCTACGAGGCGGAGATGAAGCAGCGGCGGCGTACCCACGGCATGCCCGGCCACGAGGCCACGCCGTAGCCCGCGCGGCCTCCCCGACCGGGACGGGCGTCGCGCATGATCAACGCAACTGGGCCGAGGTAGCGGTATCCGCCCCACCCCGATACCGCTACCTCGACCCAACGGCGCGGCGGCCGGGGGTCACCACTGGCGGCGTACACCCGCTTTGGGGCCGGTGACCAGGGTGGCGGGCGGGATGTCGTCGGCGACCACCGCGCCGGCCGCCACCACGGCGTCGCGGCCGATGCGGACGCCGGGGAGGATCGTCGCGCCGGCCCCGATCCAGACGTTCTCCGCCACGTCGATGGGCGCACCGGTCAGCCACTCCCGCCGCTGCACGGGGTCGACCGGGTGACCGAGGGTGATGAAGGTGGCCTTCGGGCCGATCATGACGCCCTCGCCGAGCCGGATGCCGGCATAGTCGAGGAACGTGCAGTTCTGGTTGATGAACACCCGCTCCGCGATCTCCAGATTGAGGCCGTGATCGGTGTAGAACGGCGGATAGATGGTGACCCGCGCCGGCAGCGGCCGGCCGAGAAGCTGCGCCAACAGCTCCGTCCGGCCGGCCTCGTCGTCGAAGGGCAGCACGTTCAGCCGGGAGGTCAACTCGGTGGCCCGCAGCACCCTCGCCGCCATCGCCTGGAACTCGGGGCTGTGGATACGCATGAAGCGGTCGTCGGACATCCCGCGATCCTCGCCGACGCCGCAGGGGCGCGCCGCTGTGGGCCGCCCCGCTCACCGCTCCTCCCCCGGCCCGCCCACCGGTGCCCGCATCATCCGCGCGCCCGGTCAACTCCCGTCGACCTGCTCCGGGAGACCGGGCCCTGTTCCTCCGCGAGCGGATCAGGTAAGTCATCCACATGACCCGAACCGATGCGAACACCCTGAATGACGGGATTTCGGTGAAGACTGACCGCCAGCGGGTGACCCGGGCAGGTATCGCCCGGGTCACCGGTCTCGCGCTGCTGTGGGGCTCCGGCTTCCTCTGGATCAAGCTCGCGTTGCGGGGCTTCAACCCGGTGCAGATCGTGTTCGCCCGGCTCCTGCTCGGCTTCCTGGTCCTGACCCCGATCGCCCTGTCCCGGGGACTCCACTTCCCGAGGCAGGGTCGGCTGTGGGGTCACCTGTTCGTCGCGGCCCTGGTCGCCAACGCCGTGCCGTACCTGTTGTTCAGCGTCGCGGAGGAGACGATCGGGTCGAACGTGGCGGGGGTGTTGAACGCGACCACGCCGCTGTGGACGCTGCTGTTGGCGTTCCTCGTCGGCGTCGACCGGGCCGTCACCGTCAAGAAGGCCGCCGGGTTCACCCTCGGGTTCCTCGGCGTCGTGGTCATCTTCTCGCCGTGGGAATCCGCGAGCGAGATCGCCAGTTGGGGCGGCCTCGCCTGCCTCGCCGCAGCCGCCAGCTACGGACTCGGCTACGTCTACATGGGCCGGTTCCTGTCTGGACGCGGGATCCCGCCGCTCGTACTGTCGGCGGCCCAGCTCGGCGCGGCCACCGTGCTGCTGGTGCCTGCGCTGCCGTTCGCCGGCCTGGAGTCGCCGGTGTGGCGGCTCGACGCGGTGGCGAGCCTGCTCGTTCTCGGGGTGCTCGGCACCGGGGCCGCCTACGTCCTGAACTACCGCATCATCGACGACGAGGGGCCGACCGCCGCCTCGGTGGTCACCTACCTGCTGCCCGTCGTCGCCGTGATCCTCGGCTGGGCGATCCTCCGCGAGGCTGTCACGACCGCGATCGTGGTCGGTATCGCCCTGGTCCTCGCCGGGGTCACCCTGACCCGGCGACGGTCCACCGAAATCGGATAACCCGCACGTCACATCGACCAGCGATCCTCGTACCTCGGGTGGTTCGGACGGACCTGCCCATGGGTCACCGCCCCGAAGCCGGCCACCGACGCCACGGTTCATCGGTCCCTGAACGGCATGGAGGACGCTGATGCAGGTCGTCATGGCAACGAGCCCGGCCAAGCCCGACCAGCCGAATGAGGACTTCGTCGGTGCCGTACCGAATGCCGTCGTCCTGCTCGACGGGGCCGGGCTGGCCGGCACCACCTCGACCTGCCGGCATGGCGTCGCCTGGTACACCCGCCGGCTCGGCGGGGCGCTGCTCGCCCAGCTCGCAGCCGACGACGGTCGGGAACTCACCGCCATCCTCGGTCAGGCCATCGCGGAGGTCGCCGACGCGCACCGGGACACCTGCGACATCGGCGACCCGAGCAGTCCGTCAGCGACCGTCACCATCTTCCGGATCGACGACGACCGCGCCGACCACCTCGCGCTCGCCGACTCCGTGCTGGTCCTCGACCACGCCGGGAACGCCCCCGAGGTGATCACCGACGGGCGGGTGGACGCCGTCGGCAGCCGCTACCGCGCCGCGATGGACGCCACCCCGAACGGGAGCGCCGAACACGACCGGGCGCTGCGCGAATACATCGAAAGCACGCGCGTCCATCGCAACCGGCCCGGCGGGTTCTGGGTCGCCGCCGACGATCCTGGGGTGGCGACGGAAGCGCTGACCGGGAGCCGTCCTGTCGCGGACATCAGGGGTGCCGTCCTGCTCAGTGACGGGGCCAGCCGCATCGTGGACCAGTTCGCGCTGGCGGACTGGCCGGAGGTGCTCGCGCTCATCGCCGCAGAGGGGCCGGGCGAGGTGATCCGGCGGGTCCGGGCGGCGGAGGCCGGCGATCCGCAGGGCAGACGGTGGCCGCGCGCCAAGGCGTACGACGACGCCACACTGGCCTGGTGCACCCGGTTTGCCGCCCGACAGGCACCCGCTGGATCGGGCCTCGCTCCCTCGTGAACATGATCGAACAGCGACACGTGTATGACACGGTCGGCCCAGTCGACCGGTCGGAGGGGACGGATACGAGACTGAGGTGCTGGCCGTCCACAATCTACCCACACGCAGAACGTCCAGATCAGTAGTAGAGGAACCCGCGGATCGCCCCGATGACCGCCAGCAGGATGACAACCCCCCATACAACGTTCCGTCCAGTCGAGCCGAAGATCAAATAGGCGATCTGCGCCAGCAAGAAGATCGAACTCAGCACCAAATCTACGAGCAGCAGCACAAGGGTGAGCGCCAAGCGCAGCAGGAACCAGACAAACCCCAGGCCGTACCACTTGTCGATTGTCGAGTCGTCGTATGCCCAGCGGGTGAGCACGAAGGGCTTGTAGAGGGAGGAGTCCCAGCCCTGGCTCCACTTCACGCCAATGCTGGACCAGTACGAGTCCCCACCTTCCTTCACGTTCGCTTGATCCACTCGCTTGAACTGGATCCTCTTGACAGCGCCACCGGTGACGTCGATCAAGACTTGGCCATCCTTGACCTGGATGGTGGTGGTTCCGTTCACGACCACGGTGAGCTGGTCGCGTCCGGTCTGAACCTTGAACACACTGTCGAACCCGGTGGCACCCTTCTTGCGGTCCCGAAGCAAGACGTAGATCGTGCTTCCATCTCGAGGTGGGAGGGAGTACTCCGCTCCGATTGAGAACTCGCCGATCGGGGTGACGATGCTCGTCTCGCCCTCAACCGCAACGCCATCCGGACCGACTGTCAGGGCCACCGGCAGCAGCGCAGGCTTGTATTTGACCTTGCCCTTGCCCTCCCCCTCCGGGTCGCAGCCCGCGAGTACCAGCGCTAGGAGCAGCGGGATAAGCGTCAACCACATGGCGCGGTCTCGATATCGCCGTACTGGTGCAAGGCTTCGGGTGCCCGCCGTTGCCACCTCCCGATCGCAAGCAGAATGCACCTTCACCGTGTACCGCCTGCCTGAGCTGAAACCCTCGACGCCGAGCAAGCTACACATGGTCGCCACATGATTACGAGTGTCCCCGTCTGGTCAAGCCGCTCCCGATCGACGGTCCACCGCCACTCTCTATTTATCCCGACTCCCACCTCTGCCGGTTCGAACCGCCGGCACATATGCGAGCGCATCGCTGATCTTGCCATTCACGATGTCATCTCCCCCGTCGATACAGTTGGCGTAGACAGGGAGCAGGACGGCGGTGCCGTGGCCCAGGCTCCGGGCAGCCTCGCTCGGCAGAACGCTGGTGTTCGGCCAGAGCGAGGCCGCCACGTGACGTAGGTCGTGTGGCCGGCGAACGAGCGGCGAGGCGACCTGCGCTTCGGTCAGCGCCCTCTCCCGGGAGAGCTTCTACTACAGGTCATCGACCGACTCGGACGGCAGCCCGAGGTTCCCTCTCCGCAGGTCGCCGAGTGGGCCAGGCACAGTGTGCACGTCCTGATGAAGGTCTACGCGAAGTGTATCGACGGTCAGCAGGAGGCCGCCAAGAGGCGGATCGAGAATGCGCTCAGGATCGAGGACCAGGAAGGATCTTGACCGAACTCCGCCGCGTATTTGCCGTGACGAGGGAGATCCAACGGCACTGAGTGAGACTCAGTGGGATCGACGAGAGAAGCCCCTCACCTGCGTTTCAGCAGGTAAGGGGCTTCTCTGTGCTCCTGGTGGCGGGTAGAGGATTCGAACCTCTGTAGCTTTCGCGACGGATTTACAGTCCGCTCCCATTGGCCGCTCGGGCAACCCGCCAGGGCACACCGCCGCGTCGTAACGCGGCAGCGGAGCAAGGATAGCGGTCGCCCCCGGGGGCGTGGCAACCGGGTACCGTCAGAGGGTCGTGGGGCTGGTCAGCACCGCGACGACCCTGACAGACCGCCGGACAAGCAGGAGCATCAGCATGGCAGCGAACCCGTCGTTCGACATCGTGAGCAAGGTCGACCGGCAGGAGGTCGACAACGCCCTTCGCCAGACGGAGAAGGAGCTTGCCCAGCGGTTCGACTTCCGTGGCACCGGCGCCGAGATCTCCTGGTCGGGTGAGGAGGCGATCAGCCTTCAGGCCGAGACCGAGGAGCGGGTCAGCGCCGCCCTGGACGTGTTCAAGGAGAAGCTGGTCAAGCGGAACATCTCGTTGAAGTCCCTGGACGCCGGTGACCCCCGCGCCTCGGGCAAGGTCTACAAGATCGACGCCAAGGTGATCCAGGGCATCGAGTCGGAGAAGGCCAAGGCGATCAGCAAGAAGATCCGCGACGAGGGCCCGAAGGGTGTCCAGGCGCAGATCCAGGGCGACCAGCTCCGGGTCACCGGCAAGAAGAAGGACGACCTCCAGACCGTCATCTCGCTGCTCAAGGGCGAGGACTTCGGGGTGGCCCTCCAGTTCACCAACTACCGCTGACCCGGTAGCCAGGCTCCACCCGGCCGGGCGGTCGTCCCCACGGGGACGGCCGCCCGGCGCACGCACGGACCCCGGACGACAGCGGGACCGCGTACCCCCGAGGGGCGCGCACGATGGTCAGACGGTAACGGGGTGTTCGGCGCGGGTGGCGGCGGCCTCGGCGCGGGCGATCGGGCCGCCGGGCAGCGCCGCGACGCCGGCCCCGACGCCGACCGCCCCGGCGGCGAACAGGAACGCCCAGGGCACCCCGCCGGCGTGGTCGACGATCAGGCCAGCGACCGCGCCGCCGGCCGCGCTCGCCGCCACCGACATGGTCACCACCCAGGTGTACGCCTCGTTGAGCATGCCCGTCGGGGTGATCCGCCCGACCAGGGTGTTCTCCAGGGTCAGCGCGGGGGCGATGGTGGCTCCGCCGATCACCAGGGCGATGCCGAGGGACACCGGGCCGGGCATCACCGCGAAGATCGCCAGGGTGCCGGCCACCGCCCCGAGCAGCCAGGCGAACTGGCGGGTCATGTTGGCCGCCGGGCGGCGTACCCCGAACCAGAAACCACCCACGGCGCTGCCCACCCCCCAGACGGCGAGCAGCAGGCCGGCCAGGCTCTGTGGGTCGTCGGTGGGCTGGTTGCCGGCGAACGCCGGCACGATCACCCCGGCCGCTCCGAACGCGATGCCGAGGCTCGCCACGCAGACCAGCAGCGCCGGGAACCCGCCGACCCGCAGCGGGCCGAGGCCCCGGGCGTGGTGCTCGCGGGCGTGCGGGCGCCAGGCGCGCATCACCCGGCCCAGCGCCACCCCGCCGGTGCCGACCAGGGTCACCACGGCCGCGCCGACCAGTGCGGCGGCGGCGTCGGCCAGCAGGACGAAGGCGGCCACGAGCAGCGGGCCGAGCACGAAGACGACCTCGAACAGCGACGTCTCGGCGGCCAGCGCGGTGTTGCGGAGCTGGTAGCGGCCGGTCGCCGGGGCGGTCAGGTCGTTCCAGGCACCCCGGATGGCGGCGGTCAGCGGCGGGTAGGTGGCCCCGGCCAGCCCGGCCGCCAGGTAGATCAGGCGCAGGTCGGCGTTCTCGGCGCGACTGGCCCCGAGCAGCGCGAACAGGGCCAGCGGATGCGCCACGGCGGTGACCAGCAGCACCGGCGTGGGCCCGACCCGGTCGGCGATCCGGCCGGCGACCGGGCTGAGCGCGGCACCGGACAGCGCGTAGATTCCGCCGGCCACGGCGGCGAGGGAGTACCGCCCGGTGACCTGCTCCACGACCAGCAGCAACGCCAGCGGGGTCATGCCGATGCCCAGCCGGCCGACGACGCCGAGGAGCAGCAGCAGTGGGGCGCCGGGAATCCGCCAGACGCCCAGGTACTGGCGCAGTGCGGACACGGCACACCTCCCAGGAGACGATCAGGTAACGACTCAGAACCCTGTAGACCCTAACGCCGCAGGTCGCTCCGGGAATGGTCGATTCACTCACATCCGGGGCCGCTGACCCGGTGGCTGCGAGAGGGTAACTTGCTGATCGACCCAGATACATACACCGCTGGATCGCCCCCGATGTCGTAGGAGGTCCAATGGTCGGCACGACGACCGAACGCCGCCGGCCCGGCCCGGCGTCCCCGGGCAGCCGCCGCCGGGAAGCTGCCCCGGTGCTCCGCAAGAGCACCAGTCACCAGCAGAACGGGGTCGAGGAAGCGGACCCGACGACCTGATGACCGACGCCGACGAGCGGTTCTCACCGCCCCCCGGTTACCTGGCCCTGTTCCGGCATCCGGTCGCCTCCCGCCTGGTCACCGCCCGGGGGATCTCCGAGCTGGGCGACTTCGTGGGGCTGGCCGCGCTGCTGCTGCTCGCGTACGACCAGACGCAGTCGGTCCTCGGGCCGGCCGCCGTGTACGCCGCCCGCGCCCTGCCCGCCCTGCTGGTCGCCACGGTGTTCAGCGGCTGGCTGGACGTGCCGGCCCGCCGTACCCTGCTGGTCTGGCTCTCGGTGGCCGGCGCGGTGCTGATCGCGGTCCCCTTCGCGGTGCCCCGGCCGGTGCCGGCGATCGTCGCGGCCGGTCTGCTCGGCGCGGTCCGGGCCGCCTACTCCAGCGTCAACGTGGCGGTCGCCGCCGAGTCGGTGGACGCCCCGCTGCGGCTGCCGCTGTTCGGGCTGTCGGCCTTCGCCAACCAGATCGGCCAGGTGGTGGGGCTGCTGGCCGGGGCGAGCATCACCGTGGCCCTCGGCCCCCGGGTGGCGCTCCTGATCGACCTGGTCTCGTTCCTCGTCGCGGCGGTGGTGCTGGCCGGTCTGCCGACCGGGCAGCAGCGGCGGCGCGGGCCGCGCCCGCCGGCCACCGCCGGCCTGCGGACCATCGCCGGGCACCCGGTGCTGCGCGGTGTGGCCCTGCTCACCCTCGCCACGGTGCTCTCCGGCGCGCTACCGGAGACCCTCGCCCCGGACCTCGCCGCCGGGGCCTGGCGGCCGGTGGTGCTGGCCTCCTCGGCGCTGGGCGGCGCGGTCTTCGTGCTGGTGTTGGGGCGGGGCACCTGGCTGGGCCGGCTGGCCGGGCAGGTCACCGTGGCCGCCGCCCTGGCCGGGGCGCTGCTGCTGGCCGCCCTGCTGGTCGCCACGCACGCCCCGGTGTGGGCGCTGGCCTGCGCCAACGCCCTGATCGGGGCGGGCGGCGGGTGGCTGATCGGCGCGCAGGCCACCTTTGCCCAGCTGGCCCCGGTGGAGCGGATGGGGCAGGTGGAGGCGACCATCGTGGCCGCCAACATCGTCGTCGCCGGCTGCGGGATCTTCCTGCTCGGGTCGGCCGCCGCGCTGTTCGGGCCGGCCGTGGCCTACCTGCTGGCCGGGGTGCTGCTCCTGGTCGTGGTGCTGCTGACCCGCCCCGACCGGCTGCCGGCCGACGCCGGCCCGCAACCGACCGTTTCCCCGCACTGACCCCCTCCGGCGGCCCGGCTCCCCGGCGGGGGTACCGCGATGGACCGCTGACCCCGACCACCGCGCGCCGGTGGTCCCGGCGCGGGGGCGCCGCGCGCAGACGACCGCGCCCGCGTCCGGAACGTGGACGCGGGCGCGGTGTCGGTCGGGGTCAGCGCTGGAACTGCACCGGGCCGGTGTTGCGGGCCATCTGCTCCAGCCGGGCCACCCGCTCCTCCATCCGGGGGTGGGTGGAGAAGAGCGCGGCGATGCCGCCATCCCGCTTGAACGGGTTGTCGATCATCAGGTGGGCGGTGCTGGTGAGCTGGCCCTGGGCGGGCAGCGGCCGGGCCTGGGTACCCAGGTGGATCTTGCGGAGGGCGCTGGCCAGGGCCAACGGGTCCCGGGTGAGCTGCGCACCCGAGGCGTCGGCCTGGAACTCCCGGCTGCGGCTGATCGCCAACTGGATCACGGTGGCCGCGATCGGGCCGAGGATGATGGTGAGCAGCAGCACGGCCGGGTTCGGGCCGTCCTCGTCGTTGCTGCCGCCCAGCGGGATGAAGAACGCCAGGTTCGCCAGCATGGTGATGATGCCGGCCAGCCCGGCCGCCACGCTGGAGATCAGGATGTCCCGGTTGTAGACGTGGGACAGCTCGTGGCCGATCACCCCGCGCAGCTCGCGGTAGTCGAGGATCTCGGTGATCCCCTGGGTGACGCAGACCGCCGCGTTGGCCGGGTTACGACCGGTCGCGAACGCGTTGGGCTGCGAGGTGGGGCTCACGTACAGCCGGGGCATCGGCTGCCCGGCCTCGGTGGCCAGCTCACGCACCATCCGGTACAGCTCGGGGAACTGCGCCTCGCTGACCGGTTGCGCCCGCATCGAGCGCAACGCGAGCTTGTCGGAGAAGAAGTAGGTCACGCCGTTCATCAGCAACGAGACGACGACGGCGACGACGAGGCCACCGCTCCCACCGAACCAGTAGCCGACCGCGAGGATCAGCGAGGTCAGCAGGCCCAGCAGCGCTGCGGTCTTCAGACGGTTGTGATGCACGATCGCTCCTTCGGTGCGCGGATCACGCGGGACCCGCTGACCGGTACAACGTCACCGGTACCCGCCAACCATCCAGCTCATGACTGGCAGTTGACTGACAGAAGCTGGGAACCCGCTGAACGGACCGGACACCGGGGACGACCCGGGACACCAGGTCGGGGGCGTCCGGCCCGCCGGCGCGCAAGCTCCGAGCGGGCCGGTCAGCGGGAGGCGAGATCCAGCACCAGTTGGGGGGCGAAGCCGATCACCACGGCCAGCGCGGTCGCCCCGGCCAGCGCCACGGAGACCGGCCAGGCCACCCGGCCGGGCGTCACCCCGGGCGCGACCCCGACGGGCGCGGCCGGCTGCCCGGTTCGGGCGGGGACGCCGGTCGCGGCCGGCTCCCCGGCAGGGGCAGGAGCGGTCGGGTCGGCGTACAGGGTGGCGGCGAGGCGCAGGTAGTAGGCCAGGCCGATAACCGCGTTCAGCGCCACCGCCACGGCCAGCCAGCCGGCCCCGCCGTCCAGCACCGCCCGGACCACGGTCACCTTGGCGAACAACCCCGCCAGCCCGGGCGGCAGGCCGGCCAGCCCGACCAGGGCCAACGCGAACGCCGCCCCGGCCCAGGGCCGCCGCCGGCCCACCCCACGCAGGTCCGCCACCGCGCCGCCGTCCGCACCGGCCGGACGCAGCGCCACCAGCGCCGCGAACGCCGCCAGCTCCACCACCACGAAGAAGACCGCGTACGCCACCGCGGCGGCGTACGCGCCGGCCCGGACGTCGTCGGCCCGGCCGGCGGCCGACGCCAGCACCCCCAGCGGCGCCAGGATGTAGCCGGCCTGGGCCACCGACGACCAGGCGAGCAACCGGACGGTACGCCGCTGGCGCAGCGCCACCAGGTTGCCCACGGTCATGGTGAGCACCGCCAGCAGGGCCAGCACCGGGCCGGTCACCTCGGCCGGCAGCGCCCGCTGCACCACCGCCAGCAGGGCCACCACCCCGCCCAGCTTCGACGCGGTGGACAGGTAGGCCGCCACCGGCAGGGGCGCCCCGTCGTAGGTGGCCGGCGCCCAGGCGTGGAACGGCACCGCCGCCACCTTGAAGGCCAGCCCGAGCACCACCAACGCCACCGCCGCCGGCACCAGCGGCACGTCGGGCGCGTCGGCCAGCAGCCCGCCGAGCCGGTCCAGGTGCAGACCGCCGGTCGCCGCGTAGAGCAGGGCCGCGCCGAGCAGGGTGACCGTCGTGGCCACCACGCTCACCACGAAGAAGGTGACCGCCGCCTCGGCACTGGCCAGGCTGCCCCGGCGCAGACCCACCAGCACGTACAACGGCAGGGTCAGGGTCTCCAGGGCGACGATCAGGGTGATCAGGTCACCGGCCGCGCCCAGCACCACGCCACCGGTCATCGAGCAGGCCAGCAGGAAGCAGTACTCCCCGACGGGCGTCGGACCGCCCCGCAGCAGCGGCCCGGAGAGCCCGAGCACCCCCAGGGTGAGCAGGGCGAAGACCCCGGCGACCAGGGCCGCCCGGCCGTCGAACACCCACGAGCAGTCGGCCCCCATGCAGAAGGTCCGCCGGGTGCCGGCCCCGCCCACCACCACCGCACCGACCCCGGTGGCGACGACGCCCGCGCAGGCCACGGCCACCGTCGCGCCGGCCCGGCCGACCAGCAGATCCGCCAGCAGCACGAGTACGGCGGTGCCGGCCGCCAGGTACGCCGGCAGCAACGCCACGTTGTCGACGCTCTGCACCACGCTCATCGGTGCTCACCTCCGTTCGCGACTGCGGACGTCACCGGACCACCGCCACCAGGGCGTCCACCGGGCCGGTGGCGTAGCCGAGCACCAGGGTGGGTGCCAGGCCGACGGCGAGGGCGAGCAGGACCAGCGGAACCCAGGCGGTCAGCTCCACCCCGGCCAGGGCGGGGGTGAACCGGCCCACCGCCGGGCTGGGCCGGCCGTGGGTGACCCGGCGCAGCAACCGCAGGAAGTACGCGGCGGTGAGCGCCCCGCCGACCGCCGCCAGCACCGCCAGCGTGGTCCACAGCGGCCCGCCCCGCTCGACGGCCGCGACCACCGCGAACGCCTCACCCCAGAACCCGGCCAGGCCGGGCAGGCCGAGTGAGGCGACCGCCGCGAAGCCGAGCAGACCGGCCAGCCGGGGCGCGGTCTCCCGCAGCCCGGACAACTCGGCCAGCGCCCCCGTGTGGGCCCGGTCCTTGACCGCCCCGGCGAGGAAGAACAGCAGCCCGGTGATCACCCCGTGTGCCACGTTGCCGATCAGCGCCGCCTGGATGCCGGTGGCGGTCAGCGTCGCCACCCCGAGCAGCACGAACCCCATGTGTCCGACGCTGGAGTAGGCGATCAGCCGCTTCAGGTCGTCCTGGGCCAGACAGACCAGGGAGCCGACGAGGATCGCCGCGACGGCCAGCACCCCGAGGATCGGCGCGGCCCAGCGGGCACCCTCCGGGGCCACCCCGACGGCGACCCGGATCAGGCCGTACGTGCCCATCTTGAGCAGGACCCCGGCGAGGATGACGCTGCCGACGGTGGGTGCCTGGGTGTGCGCGTCGGGCAGCCAGGTGTGCAGCGGCCAGAGCGGGGCCTTCACCGCGAACGCCAACCCGAGCAGGGCGAACGCGGCCAACTGGGTGCCCCGCGACAGCCCCACCCCGCCGGTCAGCGCGACGATGTCGGCGGTGCCGGCGGCGGCCACCACGACGAACACGCCGACCAGCAGCAGCACCGAGCCGAAGAGCGTGTAGAGGGCGAACTTGCGGGCCGCCGCGCGGGCCGCGTCGCGTGCCGGCAGGTCATCGCCGGTGCCGCCCCAGCCGGCGATGATCGCGTACATCGGCAGCAGGACGACCTCGAAGAAGACGAAGAAGAGCACCAGGTCGAGGGCGAGGAAGGTGCCCAGGATGCCCACCTCGACCACCAGCAGCAACGCCACCAACGCCCGGCCGCTCCCCCGGCCCTCGGGCACCCGGCGCACGGTGTAGCCGCAGCAGAGCAGGGTGAGCAGGGCGGTGAGCACCACCAGCGGCCAGGAGATGCCGTCCACCCCGAGGTGGAAACGCAGGTCGAGGCCGGGCACCCAGGGCAGGTCGACCTCGTGCCAGGGCTGTACGGCGGGAGCCGGACCGTAGCCGAACCAGCCGTGGTCGCCGAGCACCAGCAGCGCCGCCCCGACCAGGGTCAGGCCGGCGACCGCCGTACCCAGCAGCCGGGCCGCCCGCTCCCCGGGGAGCACGGCCACCAGCGCCGCCCCCACCGCCGGCAGCACCAGCACCGCGACCAGCAACACCTGCCCAACAGTCATGGGGCCCGCCTCTCGTTCGCGACTGCGGGGCTCCGCTGCGCTGCACTCCTCGCGCTCACCGGGCCCGCCTCTCGTTCGCGACTGCGGGGCTCCGCTGCGCTGCACTCCTCGCGCTCACCGAACCGACCTTTCATTCGCGACTGCGGGGCTCCGCTGCGCTGCACTCCTCGCGCTCATGAGGAGACTCCGATCAGGGCGGCGGCGAGGCCGATCAGCAGGGCACCGGCCAGCACCGCCGCCGTCGCGCGGGGCAGCGCCGCCCGGTGCAGCGCGGCCAGCCCGGCACCGAGGGTGGAGGTGCCCCGGCCGATCCCCTCCACCAGGCCGTCCACCCCGACCTCGTCACCGGTACGGGTCACCCGGGCGAGCGCCGTCGTGGGGCGTACCACGAGGGTGTGTTGCAGGTCGTCGAGGCGGAAGGCGCGGGCGAACACCGGCCGCAGCGGACCCAGCGCGCGGGCCGGATCGGCTGCCGGGTCCCGCCGCCAGCCGGCCCAGGCCAGCCCCGCCCCGGCCAGCAGCAGCACGATCGGCAACAGCACCGCCGGGGCGAGGTGGACCAGGTCGACGTCGGCGGCGGTGCCCCGCAGCCGGTCGGTGAACGGCGGCCAGAACGCGGCCAGGCCGAGCAGCGCGGCCGGGACGGCCAGCAGCAGCACCGGCCAACGCATCGCCGCCGGCGGGTCGTGCGGGTGCAGCAGCGGCAGCCGGGGCTCGCCGAAGAAGGCGCGCAGCAGCAGCCGGGTGGCGTACGCGGCGGTGAGCAGCACCCCGAGCAGCCCGGCCAGCCAGACCAGCCACCCCACCCAGGTCGGGGCGGGGCCGGTGCCGTCGAACGCGGCGGCCTCGGCGGCGGCGAGCACACCGTCCTTGCTCCAGAACCCGGACAGCGGCGGCACCCCGGCCAGCGCGCCCAGGCCGATCAGGGTGCACCAGAAGGTGACAGGCATGCTGCGGCGCAGCCCACCCATCCGGGACAGCAGGGTGGTGCCGACGGCGTGGATCACCGCACCGGCGGCGAGGAACAGCAGCGCCTTGAACGCGGCATGGGTGAGCAGGTGGAACAGCGCGGCGGCCGGGGCACCGACGGCGAGCGCGCCGGTCATGTAGCCGAGCTGGGAGACCGTCGACCAGGCGAGCACCCGCTTCAGGTCGTCCTGGGCGGTGGCGGCGAGCGCGCCGAGCAGCAGGGTGATCGAGGCGAGCACGCCGAGCACCGCCAGCGCCACCGGGGCCCGGGTGAACAGCGGGTAGAGCCGGGTCACCGCGTACACCCCGGCGGCGACCATGGTCGCGGCGTGGATCAGCGCGGAGATCGGCGTCGGGCCGGCCATCGCGTCCGGCAACCAGGTGTGCAGCGGGAACTGGGCGCTCTTGCCGGCCACCCCGGCGAGCAGCAGCAGGCAGGCGGCGGTCAGGATGCCGGTGGAGTGGTCGTGGGCGAGCACGTCGGCGATCCGGAAACTGCCGGCGGAGACGCCGAGCAGCGCGATGCCGAGCAGGAACCCGACGTCACCCACCCGGGTGACCAGGAACGCCTTCATCGCGGCGGCGGGCGCCTCGGGCAGCCGTCGGTCGTGGGCGATCAGCAGGTACGAGCAGAGGCCCATCACCTCCCAGCCGACCAGCAGCAGGATCAGGTCGCCGCTGACCACCACCAGCAGCATCGCGGCGGTGAACAGGCTGATCTGCGCGGCGTAGGGCGGATAGCGGTGGTCCACCTCGACGTCGTCGTGCGGGCCGCGCCGCAGGTAGGCCACCGAGTAGACCTGCACCGCCAGCGCCACCGCCGCCACGGCGACCGCGACCAGCGCGGCGACGCCGTCCAGCCGTACCCCGAGGGTGACCCGCAGCCCCCCGAGGTCGATCCAGGTGGTGCTGGTCTCCACCGGGTCGCCGACCCGTACCAGCAGTAGCACCGCGACCAGCAGCGCGCCGGCCGCGCCGGCCACCCCGAGGCCGATCGCCGCCCGCCGGGCCGCGCCCTCCCCGGTGGTCGCGCCCTGCGGTGCCGGCGGCAGCAGCAACCCGAGCAACCCGGCAACCAGGGGTACGACCGGCAGCGCCGCCCCGAGCAGCCCGGTCACCGCCCGGCCTCCGCGCGGACGCCGGCCGACCCGACCGTGACGTCACCCGTCGGACCGGCCCGGTCCCCGGTCGGCTCGGTCAGCGGCACGTCGTCGACGGTGACGCTGGCCCGCAGCCGGTAGAGCTGGAGCACGATGGCCAGCCCGACACCGATCTCGGCGGCGGCCAGGACGATCACGAACAGCGCGAAGACCTGCCCGGAGTGCGGCAGGACCGCCCGCACGGTGGTGTCGGCGGTGACCAGGATCAGGTTGACCGCGTTGAGCATCAGCTCCACCGCCATCAGCACCAGCACCGCGTTGCGTCGCCGCAGCACGCCGTAGACGCCCAGGCCGAACAGCAGCGCGGCCGTGACGTACGGGATGACCGGCCTCACCGGATGACCTCGGTGCGCGACGACGACGGGGCGGTGTCGGGGCGGCGGCCGATGTCGGGGCGGGACAGGATGACCGCGCCGACCAGGGCGGCCAGCAGCAGCACCGACAGCACCTCGAACGGCAGTACCCAGGAGCGGAACACCTGCTCGCCGATGCCCTCGGCGGTGCCCGCCGCGGGCAGCTCCACCGTCGACCAGCGGAACGCGTCGACCAGCAGCGCGGTCAGGCCCAGCCCGGTGCCCGCGCCGATCAGCGCGGCCGGCCAGCCCGGCCGGTCCAGGTCGTCGGACGCCCCGATCGGGGCCCGGGTCAGCATCACCGCGAACAGCAGCAGCACCACCACCGCGCCCACGTAGATCAGCACCTGCACCCAGGCGACCAGTTCGGCGGTGAGTACCAGGTAGTCGCCGGCCAGCGCGCCCAGGCAGAGCACCAGGTAGAGGCCGGCCCGGACCAGGTGTTTCGTGGCGACCACCAGCACCCCCGACCCGACCGCCACCGCGCCCAGGGCGAGCAGCAGCACGTCCGCACCGGTCACCGGGGAGCACCTCCGTCGTCGGCGGGGCCGGGCTCGGGGCGTACCACGGTGGGGCGGGCGGCGGAGCTGGTCGGGGCGGCGGCCTTGCGCGCGGCGGTGGTCTCCTCCTTGGCCGGCTCGCCGTGCGGGTCGTGCGCGGGCGGCGGCGGCACCGTGGCCATCCACTGGCCGAGGTGGTCCCGGTCGTGCAGCAGGTCCTTGATGTCGTACTCGGCGTACTCGAACTCGGGCGACCAGTAGAGGGCGTCGAACGGGCAGACCTCGATGCAGATGCCGCAGTACATGCAGAGCGAGAAGTCGATGTCGAACTTGTCGAGGACGTTGCGCTGGCGGGGACGGGCCGCGCCGGCCACCGCCACCTCCTCCTTGTGCGAGTCGATGTAGATGCACCAGTCGGGGCACTCGCGGGCGCAGAGCATGCAGACCGTGCAGTTCTCGGTCAGCAGCGCGATCACGCCCCGGGAGCGGGGCGGCAACTCGGGGGCGACGTCGGGGTACTGCTGGGTGTGCGACCGGCGGGTCATCGTCTTCAACGTGACCGCCAGCCCCTTCACCAGCCCGCCGCCGGTGCCCCCGCCGTGCTCGCTCACCGTGTCGCCCCGACTCGCTCGCTCATGGGGTCATCCTGCCCTGTGGCCACGGCGTGCGCGACCACCACCCGGCGTTTGCCGGCGTTACCCTGACAGGCGGGGAGAACGACGCACCGGGAAGGACCGACCGATGACCGCCGCGCTGCAGAACGACCATCCGCCCGAGGGCGGCTGGACGACTGACGATCTGGACGCGCTGCCCGAGGACGGCCGCCGCCGCGAACTTCTCGATGGAGTGCTGATCGTGTCCCCCTCCCCCACCCGTGTCCACCAGACCATCGCCGGCCGCCTGATGGTCGCGCTCGAAGAGGAGTGCCCCGACGACTACGACGTGACCCAGGCCGTGGAGGTGCGGATCAACCGGACCCGCTCGTTCATTCCCGACGTGCTGGTGACCACGTCCACCGCCGCCGCCCGCGAACCGTCCCGGTACGAGCCGCACGAGGTGGTGCTGGCCGTCGAGATCGTCTCCCCCAGCACCCGCTCCATCGACCGGGTGCTCAAGCCGACCCTCTACGCGCAGGCCGGCATCCCGTTCTACTGGCGGATCGAGGTGGAGGACGACGGTCTGGTCGTGCACACCTACAAGATCGACGCGGTGAACGAGGTCTACCTGGAGACCGGGCGGTGGACGAAGTTCGTCGACACCGGTGAGCCGTTCCCGGTGAACCTGTCGATCGCCCGGATCACGCCCCGGCGTCGGTGAGCGGCGGCAGCATCTCCACACCCAACTGTTGCAGCAGTTGGAACAGCTCGTTGACGCTCCACACGTCGACGATCCGCCCGGCGGCGTCGAAGCGCAGGAACGTCGCCCCGGAGTAGCTGACCACCTGCCCGGTCGGCGGCACCGGGCCGAACTGTCCCGCCTGGGTGCCGGCGGCCCGCCAGCGCAGCGCCACCCGGTCCCCGGCCGCCACCACGTCCACCAGCTTGTAGCGCAGGTCGGGGAAGGCGGCCCGGCGGTCCCGGTGCCAGGCCAGCACCGCCGCCGGGCCGGTGCCGCCGAGCCCCGGGCACTCCTCGGCGACCAGTTCGTCGGCCGACTCCTCGCGGCCGGCGTTCCACACGTCGGCCACGAACCGCCGGGCCACCACCTCCACGTCGATCATGCCGGCAGCCTAGGCCCGCGTTACCGTGCCACCGGACGCCGGACCCGCCATGATGGGAGCCGAAGCGGACGAAAGGCGACACGATGGCGGAGAGCAACGGCACGACGGCGACCCAGACCGGCGGCAAGTACGTCGAGCCGGGCGGTGAGTTCACCCGGGACCAGCGCTACATCGCCACCCGGATCACCGTCGACGGGCGGGACGGCTACCCGGTCGAGCCGGGCCGCTACCGGCTGGTCGTCAGCCGGGCCTGCCCGTGGGCCAACCGCATGATCATCGTACGGCGGTTGCTCGGGCTGGAGGAGGCGCTGCCGATGGCGGTGGCCGGGCCCACCCACGACGCCCGGAGCTGGACGTTCGACCTGGACCCGGACGGGCGCGACCCGGTGCTCGGCATCGAACGGCTGGCCGAGGCGTTCTTCGCCCGCTACCCCGACTACGACCGGGGGATCACCGTGCCGGCGATCGTGGACGTGCCGACCGGGCAGGTGGTCACCAACGACTACGCGCAGATGACCCTGGACCTGTCCACCCAGTGGACGGCGTACCACCGCGAGGGCGCCCCGCAGCTCTACCCGGAGGCGCTGCGCGCCGAGATCGACGAGGTGAACGCGGTGGTGTTCGCCGACGTCAACAACGGGGTGTACCGGTGCGGGTTCGCCGGTTCGCAGGAGGCGTACGAGAAGGCGTACCGGCGGCTGTTCGACCGGCTGGACTGGCTCAGCGACCGGCTCGCCAACCAGCGTTACCTGGTCGGGGACACCATCACCGAGGCCGACGTGCGGCTGTTCACCACGCTGGTCCGCTTCGACCCGGTCTACCACGGCCACTTCAAGTGCAACCGGCAGAAGCTGAGCGAGATGCCGGTGCTGTGGGCGTACGCGCGGGACCTGTTCACCACCCCCGGGTTCGGCGACACCATCGACTTCGACCACATCAAGCGGCACTACTACGAGGTGCACCGGGACATCAACCCGACCGGGGTGGTGCCGCTCGGCCCGGACCTGGTCAACTGGCTCAGCCCGCACGGGCGGGAGGCGCTCGGCGGCCGACCGTTCGGCGACGGCACGCCCCCGCCGCCCCCGCTGCCGGCCGAGCAGGTGCCGGCGGAGCACACCCCGATCGGCTGAACCGCCACCGGCCACGCGCCCCCGCCCGGACCACCGGGCGGGGGCGCGCTGCCGTCGCCCCACCTGAACGCGAGCCACTACGGCCGGGCGGTCACCGGGCCACCGCCGTTCCGGCCGGTCGCCGGACCACAGTCGAATCCGGACACTGAGAGCTGTCGCACATTCACCTTCAGTGCCCAAGAGTTAACACGATGGTCAATATGACCTGTTCGACTAGGGGATGTCCGTCGCCGCGATTCCCGTCGACGGGCTACCAGTCCACTACGGACTCCCCTCTTGAGGAGGATCTAGCCTTGCGCAAGCTGGGTAGCAGGACCGCACGTCTGGGCGTACTCGCCGGTGTTCTCGCCGGCGCGCTCGCCACCACCACCAACGCCGCCGTCGCGGCACCGGCCACCCCCGGCCCGGGGCGGGCCGCGCCCGCGCCGCTGCTGGCCGGCAGCGCGCAAGCCGCGCCGGACCGGTACATCGTCGTCCTCTCCGACAAGCCGGTCAGCGGCGAGCGCACCGCCCGCCTCGCCCGCACCGACCAGTCGGCCGCCGTCGCCGAGCGGGCCGGCGGCACCGTGCTGAACCGCTACACCCAGGTCCTCGACGGGTACGCCGCCGTGCTGCCGCCGGCCGCCCTCGCCGCCGTCCGCAACGACCCGGCCGTGCAGTACGTCGAGCGGGACACCCGGATCGAGGGCGGGCTGACCAGCACCACCCCGGACCGGACCGGACCGACGACGGCCCGCGCCGAGCGGGCCCAGGCCGGTGGCGTGTCCATCCAGGCCGTGCAGAGCAACCCGCCGTCGTGGGGGCTGGACCGCATCGACCAGCGCAACCTGCCACTGAGCAACAGCTTCGGCTACACCTCGACCGGTTCCGGGGTGACCGCGTACATCGTCGACTCCGGTATCCGGGCCACCCACGTCGACTTCGGCACCCGGGCCGCCGGGGTCTACGACGCGGTCGGTGACGGCAACGGCACCAACGACTGCCACGGCCACGGCACGCACGTCGCCGGCACCATCGGCGGCACCACCTACGGGGTCGCCAAGTCGGTGACGCTGCGGGCGGTCCGGGTGCTCCAGTGCGACAACTCCGGGTGGAGCACCGACCTGATCGAGGGCGTCGACTGGCTGGCCACCAACCACGCGACCGTCTCGGTGGCGAACTTCAGCCTCCAGGGCTACGGCACCTCCGCCAACACCTCGATCGAGAACCTGATCGACCACGGCGTGTACCCGGTGTTCATCGCCAACAACTTCAACACCGACGCCTGCACCAACGGCCCCCGCTCCACCCGGGGGATCACCGTCGCGGCCACCGACATCAACGACAACCGGGCCTCGTTCTCCAGCTACGGGACCTGCGTCGACATCTTCGCCCCGGGGGTCGACATCACCTCCGCCGGCATCGCCTCGAACACCGCCGTCGCCAGCGGCTGGTCCGGCACCTCGATGGCGGCCCCGCACGTCACCGGCTGGCTGGCCCGCTACCGGCAGACCAACCCGTCGGCGACCCTCGCCACCGCCAAGAGCGCCCTGATCACCGCCGCCACCACCGGCAAGGTCGTCAACCCGGGGGTCGGTTCCCCGAACCGCCTGCTCTACGCCGCGCCGTGAGCGCGCCGGAGGGGCCCCGGACAGTGTCCCGGGGCCCCTCCGGGCCGGCGCTCAGTTCAGGGTGAGGCGTACGGCGGTGGTGAGGACCAGTTGCGCCAGTGCGGCCGGCACCAGGACCAGCCAGCACAGCCGCTGGAGCTGGTCCTCCCGCAGCCGGGGAAACGACACCCGCAGCCAGATGATGACGAACGAGACGGCAAAGACCTTCAGCAGGGTCCACAGCCACCCGAGCTGTGCGTCGGCGAACGGGCCCTGCCAGCCACCGAGGAACAGCACGGTGGTCAGCGCGGCGATCACCACGATCCCGACGTACTCGGCGAGCAGGAAGAACGCGAACCGCAGGCCGGTGTACTCGGTCATGTAGCCGAACACCAGCTCCGAGTCGGCCACCGGCATGTCGAACGGGGGCCGTCGGATCTCGGCCAGCCCGGCCACGAAGAACACGATCATGGCGGGGGCCTGCCAGAGCAGCCACCACGGCTGCCACGCCTCGACGATCCCGCCGAGACTCAGCGTCCCGGCCGCCACCGCCACCGAGGCGGCGGCCAGCACCAACGGCAGCTCGTAGCCAAGTAGCTGGGCCGCCCCGCGCAACCCACCGAGCAGGCTGTACTTGTTGGCCGAGGCCCAAGCCGACATCAGCACCGCCACCACGCCGACCCCGACCACCGCCAGGACGAAGAACAGGCCGATGTCCAGCGGCTGCCCGACCAGGTCGTCCGGGCCGAGCGGGATCACCAGCAACACCAGCAGGTAGGGCACCAGGGCCACCACCGGCGCCAGCCGGAACACCGCCCGGTCCGCCTCGCGCGGAGTGATGTCCTCCTTCTGGACGAACTTGATCCCGTCGGCGACGAGCTGCGCCCAGCCGTGGAAGCCACCGGCGTACATCGGACCGAGCCGGCCCTGCATGTGCGCCATCACCTTGTGCTCGGCCTGACCGACGATCAGCGGCAGGGTGAGGAAGGCGACGAGCACCCCGCCGATCCGGATCACCAGCTCCAACCAGGTCGGCATCAGGCCGTACCCCCCTGGTCGCCACCCTGGTCACCGCGCGCCGGGCCGTCGCCGGCCGCGCCGGAGCGGGGGGTACGCGGCGGACGGGCCCCCGCGGCGGGCCGGGCCGGCCGCTCCCGGGGCGCGCGGGCCGGAGCGCCCTCACCCACCGTCACCGGGCCGGCCGGGGCCGGCACCGCGCCCCACTCCCCCGGGGCGGGCACCCCGGGCGGGCGGACCGCCCGACGACCGCCACCGGCCTCGGATTCGCCTGGTTCCTTCGCCCCCGGCCACGGTTTGGCCACCCGGGAGGCGAGCACGAACTCCTTGCGCAGCGGATGCCCCTCGAACTCGGGCGGCAGCAGCAGCGGGGCCAGATCCCGGTGGCCGGTGAAGTCGACACCGAACATCTCGTGGGTCTCCCGCTCGTGCCAGGCCGCGCCCGGGAACACGTCGACCACCGACGCCACCGTCGGCGACTGTCTCGGCACCCGGGTCCGCAGCAGCACGCCGTGCCGGTGCCGGGTCGACCACAGGTGGACCACCACGTCGAAGCCGGCGGCCAACTCGTCGACGGCGGAGAGCCAGTCGAAGAAGTCGCAGGCCAGCTCGGCGTCGTCGCGCACCGCGCGGAGCGTGTCCGCCCAGGCCACCGGGGGTACGTCGACGGTGGCCCGGGCGTGGGCCTGCCCGCCGGACACCGACGCGGTCGCCTCGACCGGCGTGAGCAGCGCGACCACCCGCCGACCGACCTCTTCCGGAGTCATGCGGTTGATCCTATGGCCGCCGCCCCGACGCCGGGCCCGCCCGCCCGGTCGTACGCGCCCGGCGGACACCTGGATGAGGTGAACGGACGGCCCCGCGTCACGCCGTACGACAGTTCCGGCGGGCGTCGTCCGGCGGGCCCGGCGGGCTCGTCCGGCGGGGCGGGGGCGGGCATCTGGCACTTTGGCCGGCGGGGCGGGGCGGGGCGGGGAAAGATGGGGCCGTGCGCGCTGTGACGGTGACTCCCGGGGTCCGCGACTCGCTGCGGCTGGTGCAGGACTGGCCGGAGCCGCCGGCCGAGGAGGGGGCCATCCTGGTCGAGGCGGTCGCCGTCGGCATCTGCGGCACCGACCAGGAGATCATCGCCGGGGACTACGGGGAGGCCCCGCCCGGCCAGCGGGAACTGGTGCTCGGCCACGAGTCCCTCGGCCGGGTGCTGGAGGACCCGTCCGGCACCCTGCAACCCGGCGACCTGGTGGCCGGCATCGTCCGCCACCCCGACCCGGTGCCCTGCCCGAACTGCGCCGTCGACGAGTGGGACATGTGCCGCAACGGGCGGTACACCGAGCACGGGATCAAGGGGCTGACCGGCTTCGCCCGGGACCGGTGGCGGGTTCAGCCGAAGTTCGCCGTCGGGTTGGACCCCGTCCTCGCCCCGGTCGGCATGCTGCTGGAGCCGGCGAGCGTGGTGGCGAAGGCGTGGGACCACATCGCGCAGATCGGCACCCGGGCGGAGTGGAAACCGCAGACCGTGCTGGTCACCGGGGCCGGGCCGATCGGGCTGCTGGCGGCCCTGCTGGCCGTCCAGCGTGGCCTGTCGGTGCACGTGCTGGACCGCAATACCACCGGTCCGAAGCCGGACCTGGTCCGGGCGCTCGGGGCGACGTACCACACGGTGCCGGTCGACGAGCTGGACTTCGAGCCGGACGTGGTGGTCGAGTGCACCGGCGCGCCGACCGTGGTGCTGGAGACCATGTGCAAGGTCGGCCCCGCCGGGATCGTCTGCCTGACCGGGGTGTCCAGCGGCGGGCGGACCATCGACTTCGACGCCGGGGCGCTCAACCGGGCGTTGGTGCTGGAGAACAACGTGGTGTTCGGCTCGGTCAACGCCAACCGGCGGCACTGGGACCTGGCCGCCCGGGCGCTCGCCCGGGCCGACCAGTCGTGGCTGAACGCGCTGATCACCCGCCGGGTGCCGGTGTCGGCGTACGCACAGGCGTACGCCCACGCCGACGACGACATCAAGGTGGTGCTGGAGTTCGGGCTGTGACGCCCGCCGGCCCGGCTCAGATGCCGGGCAGCCGGCCGTTGCGGAACAGGTCCACGAAGAGCTGGTGGTCGGTGCGGGCCCGGACGCCGTACGCGTGGGCGAACTCGACCAGGTGCCCGACGAAGCCGTCGGTGTCGTCGCCGATCGCCGCGACGATCGCCTCCTCGGTGGAGTAGTCGACCAGGTCGTGGCTGGACTCGTCGTCGGCGACCGAGTGCATCCGGGCCACCGCCCGACCCAGGTCGGCGAGCACCCCGGCCAGCTCTTCCGGCTCGTTGACGTCCGACCAGTCCAGGTCGGCGGCGTACGGGGAGACCTCGGCGACGAGCTGACCCGCCCCGTCCAGCTCGGTGAAGCCCAGCCACGGGTCGGCGTGCGCCTGCAACGCCCGCTGCGACTCGGCCGTGCGGTGCCCCTGGTGCCGGAAGTAGCCCCGGACCCGCTCGTCGTCGATGTGCCGGGCCACCGCCGGCACCTGCGCCTGCTTCATGTAGATGACGACGTCGTTCTCCAACGCCTCGGTGTGCCCCTCCAGCAGCAGGTTGTACGACGGCAGCCCGGCCGAGCCGATGCCCACCCCCTTGCGCAGCACCACGTCCTTGATCTGGGTGGCGACCGGTCGCAGCCGGGCCGTCGAGGGGGGCAGGGTGTCCAGGTACCCGGTGAACGCGGCGCACACCTTCTTGCGGGTCTCCGCGTCGATCTCGAACACCCCGTCGCCGAGGGAGAACCGCCGCTCGTAGTTGTCGACGGTGGTCTGCGCGGCCAGCAGGTCGACCCGGGTGTTCAGCCGGGCCTCCTGGAGCACCCGGCGCAGCACCCCGTCGGCGTTGTCCAGGGTGATCGAGCCGATCGCGTCGTCCCCACCGGCGGCGATGGCCCGCAGCTCGGTCAGGTACGACCGGGCGAACCCGGTGACCAGCTCACCGATCGCCCGGTCGGACAGGGCCTTTGCGTAGCCGAGCAACGCCACGCTGGCGGCGAGTCGCTTCAGGTCCCAGGAGAACGGCCCGACGTACGCCTCGTCGAAGTCGTTGACGTTGAACACGAGGTGCCCGGAGGCGTTCATGTAGGTGCCGAAGTTCTCGGCGTGCAGGTCGCCGTGGATCCACACCCGGCTGGTCTGCTCGTCGAGGAACGCGTCGTCGGCGAAGTCACCGCGCTGGTCGGCGTAGAACAACGAGGCGCTGCCCCGGTAGAAGGCGAACGGGGAGGCGGCCATCTTGCGGAACTTCCGGCGGAACGCCGCCGGGTCGAGCGCCATCGACGCGCCGAACTCCTCGGTCAACACGTCGACGATGAAAGCGGACCGTCGGTCCACGGAGTCGGTCATGCCCCGCACGCTAATCCCCGCCCGCCACCGTCCCGCCCGGCCCACCCACCCCCCGGTCGCGCCCAGCCGGTGAAGCGCTCGGTCAACCGGGCAGGTGGGCGGTGGACGGCTGCGCCCAGCTCGACGGCAGCCTCGCGGCGAGGTGGCTCGGCAGCCCGTCGCGGCGCGTGTCCGGCCGTTTCACGCCAGCGGGGCGGGAGGCGGTGGATCAGGAGCCCTCTGCCGGGGTCCAGACCGTGACGTGGGCGGTCACCTGGAAGGAGTCGTCCGGATAGCGGATGACCGTGAACATGGCAACGTGGTCCTTGTTGGTGGTCAGGCAACCGATTCTGCCGACCGGGATGTGAACCCGCTCCGCACCGTGCGTGGAGACGCGCTCGGCGCATTGCTGCCGCGAGGGCGTGCCCGGCCCCGGCCACAGGGCGAGCTGTCCCCATTCCGCGTGCAGCCCGTCATCCGCGCTCGCCGAATCCCGACTGAGGTCCGCGTCGGTCGACCAGTACCTCTGCACCGTCGCCGGCACGGTGTCGAGATCGACGCCGTAGGTGGCGAACCGCACCTCGCCGCTCCACCGGACCGCGCCGTCGGACGGGGCGGCCGTGGTGGGGCCCGCCTCGGTCGACGGAACAGCCGTAGGGCTCGGGGTGGCCGTGGGACTCGGCGCGGCCGGTGAACTCGGCACCGGCGGGGCGTTGGCCGGGCTACTCGCTCCGGCACTCGGCCTGGCGTCCGGTGGCGCGTTCTTGTCGTCGCCCTTGGTCGCCACGTAGATCGCCACCGCAGCCCCGAGCAGGGCTGTCACCAGGCCGATGAGGGCGCTCAGCACGGCTCCCCGGCCGCTGCCGTCCAGCCTCTCGTTGTAGTGGCGGCTCAGGCGTCGCCGCAGGGTCGGCCGCTCGTCGGAACTCTGGTTCCTCGGCACGTCTTCTGGCGCTACCACCGCGGTTCCCTCCTCGCCTCGGGCCGCTGGCGTGCCACCCGGAACATCGAGCTTCACCATGGCTGATTATGCCGGGGCAGGGCACGCGCGAACCGGGCCCGGACACGGTGTCCTGCCGAGGCCCGCATCTGTCACGTGCGCTCGATCGGGACGTCGCGGCGGGACTCGGTCGGGCGGCGCCTCAGTCGGGGCGGTGTATCGGTGGGGCGGTCAGCGACTCCACCGAACGGGAGGACGGGCCGCCGGCCGGTGGTGCCCCGGCGTCGGCCGGGGAGGCCAGGGGGTCGGTGCGGTCCACGCCGCCGATGCCGGACTGTTCGGCGGCGATCTTCTCCTGGAGGCGGAGGATGCCGTGCAGGAGCGCCTCCGGCCGGGGCGGGCAGCCGGGCACGTAGACGTCGACCGGGATGAGCTGGTCGACGCCCTTGGTCACCGAGTACGAGTCCCAGTACGGGCCACCGCAGTTGGCGCAGGACCCGAAGGAGATGACGTACTTCGGCTCAGGCATCTGGTCGTACAGCCGCTTGATCGCCGGGGCCATCTTGTCGGTCACCGTGCCGGAGACCACCATCAGGTCGGCCTGCCGGGGGCCGTGGGCGAACGGGATGACGCCGAGCCGGATGAAGTCGTGCCGACCCATGCTGGTGGCGATGAACTCGATCGCGCAGCAGGCCAGGCCGAAGTTGAACACCCAGAGCGAGTAGCGGCGACCCCAGTTGAGGACGAACCGGATCGGCTCGCCGAGCACTCCCGGCAACTGCACGACCGCCTCCCGTCCCCGCCGACCCGCTGTCCGCCCACGGACAGTCAACCACAGCCGCCCGGTGCACCCGCCGGTCCGGCCAGGGCCGTCCCCGCGCCCCGGCGGAGACCTTCCGACGACGCCGCCCCGCCACCGCGACCACCCGTCCCGGCCGCCGGCCGGGACGCAGGGTCACCAGGTGGGGCGTTGCAGCAGGCCGACGAACTCCACCAGCAGCCGTTCCCGCAGCGCGGCGGGGGCGGCGTCGAGCAGGGTGTTCACCACCGCCATCCGGTCCGGTGGCCCGGCACCGAGCCCGAGGCCGGCGGCGAGTCCACCGATCAGCTCGGGGGTGAGCGCCTCCGGGGTCAACGATCCGGCCAGGGCGACCAGGTCGGCCGGCAGCTCGACCGGCCCGGCCTGGCGGGCGGCGGCCACCGCGGCGGTCAGGTCCGGGCCGAATTCGGCCACCCGGGGGGCCACCGAGGCGGTCACCGTGAGGTGCACGCTGGCGGGCAGGTCCGCGTACCGGAGCTGGGGTTGGGTGTGCCAGCCCCGGGCGGTCAGCTCGTCGACCAGGACGAACAGGTCGAGTGCCGGGTCGGTGCCGGTGAAGCAGACCACGGTGGATTCCGGTTCGGCCATCAGCCGCAGCCCGTCGACCCCGCGTACGGCGGCGGCCAGGGTGCCGACCGCGTCCCGGGTGGTGGCGGCCAACCGCAGGTAGCCGTCGTCGCCGAGGTGCCGCAGCGTGGCGTACGCGGCGGCGATCGGGCCACCCGAGCGGGTCGAGGCGAGCACCGGGTTGACCATGGTGTAACCGGGCCAGTCGGCGTACGCGAAGTACTGCGGGGAGCGCAGCGTCGCGTCCCGGTGCAGCAGCACCGACACCCCCTTCGGGGCGTACGCGTACTTGTGCAGGTCGACGGAGATCGAGGTGACCCCGTCGACGGTGAAGTCGAACGGTGGCACCGGCACGCCGAGGCGACGCAGGTAGGGCAGGGTCCAGCCGCCGAAGCAGGCGTCCACGTGGCAGCGCACCCCGGCCGCCGCCGCGACCTGCGCGATCCCGGCCACCGGGTCGACCACGCCGTGCGCGTACGACGGGGCGGAGCAGGCGACCAGCACCGTCTCCGGGCCGATCGCGGTGGCCATGTCCGCCACCGACGGGCGCAACGTGACCGGGTCGACGGGAACCGTGTCGAGGCCGACCCGCAGCAGGTGGGCGGCCTTGGCGAAGGCGGCGTGCCCGCTGGCCGGCACCACGATCCGGGGTGCGGTCAGCTCCGGGCGGGCGTCCCGGGCGGCCTTGACGGCCAGGATCAGCGACTCGGTCCCGCCGCTGGTGACGCTGCCGACCACGTCGGGCGCGGCGCTGCCCGGCCCGCCGCCGAGCAGCCCGCCGGCCGCCCCGACGAGCCAGTTCTCCATCGCCAGCAGGGACGGGAAGGCGGTCGGGTCGAGCCCGTTGACGTGGGCGCTCTCCGCGTGGGCCGCCGCCCCCAACGCGTCGAGCCCGCCGACGCCCGGGTCGTACACGTAGGCGAACAGCCGCCCCCCGTGCACCGGCCGATCCCCCGCCCTGAGCTGTCGGATCTCGTCCAGCACCCGCTCGGCAGGCACCCCGTTCTTGTCGATCATGGACTTGTGGTGGCCTCTCCGTGGGTTTTCGCGGCTTCCGTCCCCGCCGCAACTCCATGATCGACGAGGTGGGTGGGGGTGTGGGGTGGGGGGAGGTAGGGGTGGGGGCGGAGGAGGAGGGTGGCGGGGGCGATGAGGAGGGCGGGGACGAGGGTGAAGCCCAGGAGGACACCCAGGCGGGCGGTGGGGGTCTGGGGGGCGGCGGTGCCGGTGGCCGAGGAGACGTAGCCGGAGAGGGCCAGGACCAGGCCGTAGATGCCGGGGCCGAGGGCCAGACCGAAGGTTTCGCCAGCGGTCCACAGGCCGGTGAAGACGCCGGCCTGGCGTCGACCGGTACGCGCGGTCGAGGCGGCCACGCAGTCGGGCAGCAGCGCCAGCGCGAAGACCTGCTGGCCGGCGTACCCGACGCCGAGCAGCGCGACCACCGCGTAGACGGCGACGGCGGGCAGCACCGGCGCGGCCACCAGCGCCGCCGCACCGGCGGCCAACAGCAGCGAGGCGGCGACCAGCGCGGTCTTCTTGCCCAGGCGCGCGCCGAGCCGGGTCCACAGCGGCATCACCAGCAGCGCCGGCCCGACGAAGCAGGCGAACAGCACGGTCGGTCCGGTGGTCGGGTCGCGCAGGATCTGGGCGGCGAAGTAGCTGACCCCGGCCAGGACGGTCGCCACCCCGGCGGACTGGACGACGAAGCAGAGCAGCAGCGCCCGGAACGGCCGGTCGGCGGCGACCACCGCGAGCTGGGCGCGCAGCGTCGGCTCGGTGGCGGTCACCGTGCCGGTCGCCGCCGACCGGGTGCCGAGGAACGCGCCGAGCGCGCCGAGCGCGATCAGCACGGCGACGAACACCCCCATCCAGCGGTGCCCGGCCACCCCCTCGCCGCCGGCGGTCACCACCACCGGGGCCACCGCGCCGGAGATCAGGATGGCCAGCGCCAGCACCGCGACCCGCCAGCCCATCAGCCGGGTACGCTCCGCCGCGTCATCGGTCAGCTCGGCGGGCATCGCCACGTACGGGACCTGGAAGAAGGCGAACGCGGTGGCGGTGGCGAGGAACGCGACGGCCACGTACGCCCCGGCGGCCGGCCCGACGCCGAAGGGCGCGGCGAAGATGGCGGCGAAGAGCACCGCCAGGGCGAGCCCGGCGCCGAGCAGCCACGGCCGGCGCGGCCCCCAGCGGGAGCGGGTGCGGTCGGAGATCCGCCCGGCGACCGGGTTGACCAGCACGTCCCACGCCTTGGGCAGCAGCACCAGCAGGGCGGCCAGTCCGGCGGCCACCCCGAGGGTGTCGGTCAGGTAGGGCAGCAGCAGCAACCCGGGCACGGTCCCGAACGCCCCGGTGGCCAGCGAGCCGAGCGCGTAGCCGGCGTGCACCCGACGCGGCAACTCGGCCCCGTCGGCACCGGTCGACCTGGTCGGCCCGGCGGTCGGCGCGGGCGGGCCGTCAGCCGACGCACGCGGGCCGTCAGCCGACGCACGCGGGCCGCCGGCCGACGCGGGCGGGCCGCCGGGTGGGGAGCCGGGCCCGGCCGGTGGCGCTTCCATGCGGCCGAATGTTACTCACGTTACCGCCGGGTCACCGCCCCTCATCCGGCCACCATTTGGCGGCATCCAGATCCACCCCGGCACCGCGCAGCGGGCAGCCCTCGGCCCGCAGCAGGGCCCGCGCCCGCACCTCGTGCCCGGGTGGCAGCCGGCCCGCCGCGTTCACCACCCGGTGCCAGGGCACCCCACCACCGTGCCGGGCCATGATCGCGCCGACCAGCCGGGCCGAGGCCCGCCCGGAGCGCTCGGCCAACGCGTCGGCGATCGCCCCGTAGGACATCACCCGGCCCGGCGGAATCCGCTCGACCAGCGCGAGCACCGCCTCCACGTACTCCTCAGGCGTCACGACCGGCCAGGATATGGGAACGCGACGGGGTCCGCCGGCACCGACCACGCAGAATGGGCGGGTGCGCGAAGCAGTCACCCAGGCCCGACGGATCGTCGTCAAGATCGGTTCGTCCTCGCTGACCACCGCGACCGGCGGCCTGGACGACGCCCGGGTCGACACCCTGGTCGACGCGCTCGGCGCGCTCGCCGCCGCCGGCCGCGAGGTGGTGCTGGTCTCCTCCGGTGCGATCGCCGCCGGGCTCGCCCCGCTCGGGCTCCCCCGCCGTCCGCGCGACCTGGCCACCCAGCAGGCCGCCGCCAGCGTCGGCCAGGGCCTGCTGATCGGCCGGTACGCGGCCGGCTTCGCCCGGCACCGGCTCACCGTCGGGCAGGTCCTGCTCACCGTCGACGACGTGACCCGGCGGGCGCACTACCGCAACGCGTACCGGACCCTGCGCAAGCTGCTCGACCTGCGGGCGGTGCCGATCGTCAACGAGAACGACACGGTCGCCACCGAGGAGATCCGGTTCGGCGACAACGACCGGCTGGCCGCCCTGGTCGCCGCCCTGGTCGACGCCGACCTGCTGGTGCTGCTCTCCGACGTCGACGCGCTCTGGACCGGCGACCCGACCCGCCCCGGCAGCACCCGGATCACCGAGGTACGCGGCGAGGCCGACCTGGCCGGCGTCGACATCGGCGGGGCCGGCCGGGCCGGGGTCGGCACCGGCGGCATGGTCACCAAGGTCGAGGCGGCCCGGATCGCCACCGGCTTCGGCATCCCGGTGGTGCTGACCGCCGCCCCGCTGGCCGGCGACGCGCTGGCCGGGGAACCGGTGGGCACCTTCTTCCACCCGGCCCGGCGACGCCCGGCGGCCCGGCTGTTCTGGCTGGCGCACGCCACCGCCCCCCGGGGCCGGCTGCACCTGGACCCGGGCGCGGTGCAGGCCGTGGTGGGCCGGCGCAAGTCGCTGCTGCCGGCCGGGATCACCGCCGTGGACGGCACCTTCACCGCCGGGGACCCGGTGGACCTGGTCGACGTCGACGGGGCGTCGGTGGCCCGGGGGCTGGTCAACTACGACGCGGTGGAGCTGCCCGGACTGCTCGGCCGCTCCACCTCCGAACTCGCCGCGGCGCTCGGCCCGGCGTACGAACGTGAGGTCGTCCACCGCGACGACCTGGTGCTGCTGTGACGTCAGGCGTCCCACGCGGGCGCTTCCGGAAGATCCGAAGGAGTACGCAATGAGCGTCGTCGAGCAGGCCCGGCGGGCCCGGGACGCGGCGGAAGCCCTCGCCGTGGCCACCCGTACGGTCAAGGATGCCGCGCTGCACGCGATGGCCGACGCGCTGGTGACGCGTACGCCGGAGATCCTCACCGCGAACGCGGCGGACCTGGCGGCCGGGCGGGAGGCCGGGCTGAGCGCGGCCGTGCTGGACCGGCTCGCCCTCGACGCGGACCGGGTGGCAGGCATCGCCGACGCGCTGCGCGAGATGGCCGCGCTGCCCGACCCGGTGGGTGAGGTGGTCCGGGGTTCGACCCTGCCCAACGGGCTGGAGCTGCGGCAGGTGCGGGTGCCGTTCGGGGTGGTCGGGATCATCTACGAGGCCCGGCCGAACGTGACGGTGGACGCGGCCGGCATCTGCCTGAAGTCCGGCAACGCGGCGCTGCTGCGCGGGTCGTCCTCGGCCGCGCACTCCAACGCGGCGCTGGTGGCGGTGCTGCGCGACGCGGTGGCCGGCGCGGGTCTGCCGGCCGACGCGGTGCAGTTGCTCGACGCCGCCTCCCGCGACTCGGTCAAGGAGCTGATGCGGGCCCGGGGCCTGGTCGACGTGCTGATCCCGCGCGGCGGTGCGTCGCTGATCCGCACCGTGGTCGAGGAGTCGACGGTGCCGGTGATCGAGACCGGGGTGGGCAACTGCCACGTCTACGTGGACGCCGCCGCCGACCCGGCCAAGGCGGTGGCGATCGCCCTGAACGCCAAGACCCAGCGCCTCTCCACCTGCAACACCGCCGAGTCGCTGCTGGTGCACGCCGACGTCGCCGACGCGTTCCTGCCGGCGGTGCTGGCCGCGTTCGCCGAGGCCGGGGTGACCGTACACGGCTCCCCCGAGGTCGCCGCGTACTCCCCCGCCGTGGTGGCCGCCACCGACGAGGACTTCGCCACCGAATACCTCTCGGCCGACATCTCCGTCGCCGTGGTCGGCTCGCTCGACGCGGCGGTCGCGCACATCCGCCGCTACGGCACCGGGCACACCGAGGCGATCGTCACCGACTCGCAGGCCGCCGCCCGGGAGTTCGTGGCCCGGGTCGACGCGGCGGCGGTGATGGTCAACGCCTCCACCCGGTTCACCGACGGCGGCGAGTTCGGCTTCGGCGCGGAGATCGGCATCTCCACCCAGAAGCTGCACGCCCGGGGCCCGATGGGGCTGCCCGAGCTGACCTCCACCAAGTACGTGGTGACCGGCGACGGTCACCTGCGCTGAGCCACCCGGCCCCGGGCCACGCCCGGACCCGGGGTCACCAGGTGCCGGGCTCGTCGTCGGTCGGCGGGACCGGCCGGGCCCGGCGCACGACAGGTGAGCCGGGTGGCGTCACCGGCGAGCCCATCGGGGCGCTCGGGGAGCCGGGCGGGAGGACCGGGCCGATCGGACGGCAGGCGCGGATCGCGGTGAGCGTGGTGTGCACGTCGAACTGGTGGCCGTCGTCGCTGTCCCAACCGCCGTCGCTGCGTTGGGTCTCGGCGAGCCGTCGGCGGGCCGACACCAGCACCCACTGCTCCTCGCCCACCTCGACCCGGCGCAGCGTGGCGGCCAGCGCGGCCACGTCGGCCGGGGAGAGCTTCGGAATGCGCTCGGCCAGCACCGCCTGGATCCGGGCCGACTCGTAGTAGAGCTGCTGGCGGTGCAGCACGGCCGCGCTCAACCAGCCGGCGGCCAGGAACGACGGCCAGCTCCCGTCGGGGGCGAGCTGACCGGCCAGGGCCTGCGCCGCCGCCTGCACCACCCCCGCGTACGCGCCGCCGACGCGGTGGTCGAGCGGTCCGGCGGCGCGGGCGTCCCGACCGGCCACGCTGAGCCAGTACGCGGCGTTGGCCGAGAGGTAGAGCCGGGCCTCCGGGTCACCCGGGGTGGCCCATTCGGGGGCACTGCCGGCCAGCCTCGGGTCCTCGTCCCAGCCGCCGTCGGGCAGTTGCCGGGCGGCCAGCCAGTCCAGGGCGTGCCGGGCCGCCGGCCGACCGAGCGCGCCGAGGTCGTCCAACTCGGCGAGGCGGAAGCAGGTGGCGTCGATGGACGGCACGTCACCGCCGAGCAGGGCCGGCCAGCCGCCGTCGAGGGTCTGCCCGACCTCGGCCGCGTCGAGCAGGTCGGGGGGTACGGGCGCACCGGTGCGCAACCGGGACAGTCGGGCGCGATCCACCGCGTCGCCGTGCGCCACGACGAAGCCGACCGCGGCATCCAAGTCCACCACGACGTTGACGCTACCGGCGCGAACGCGATCCCGCCTCGGGGAATCGGTCGGGGCCGGGGACGGTTCGGCACCGCCCCCGGCCCCGGGCCCAGGTCAGTACGCCGGCAGCGAGGGATCGATCTGCTTGATCCAGGAGAGCACCCCGCCCTGGACGTGCACCGCGTCGCGGAACCCGGCCGCCTTGAGCGCGGCGAGCGCCTCGGCGGAGCGGACCCCGGACTTGCAGTGCAGCACGACCTGCTTGTCCTGGGGGAGCTTGGCCAGCGCCTCGCCCGAGATGATTTCGCCCTTGGGGATCAGGGTGGAGCCGGGAATACGGACGATCTCGTACTCGGCGGGCTCCCGGACGTCGACCAGGAAGATGTCCTTGCCGGCGTCCTGCCACTCCTTGAGCTCGGTGGCGGTGATGGTCGCGTCGACGATCGCCTCCTGGGCGGCCTCGGAGACCGCGCCGCAGAAGTCCTCGTAGTCCTCCAGCAGGTCGGTGACGGTGGGGTTCTCCCCGCAGAGCACGCAGTTCGGGTCCTTCCGGACCTTGATCTTGCGGTAGCTCATCTCCAGGGCGTCGTAGACCATCAGCCGGCCGACCAGCGGCTCACCGATCCCGGCGAGCAGCTTGATCGCCTCGTTGACCTGGATCGACCCGATCGACGCGCAGAGCACGCCGAGCACGCCACCCTCGGCGCAGGACGGCACCATGCCGGGCGGCGGGGGCTCCGGGTAGAGGCAGCGGTAGCAGGGGCCGTGCTCGGCCCAGAACACCGACGCCTGGCCGTCGAACCGGTAGATCGACCCCCAGACGTACGGCTTGCCGAGCAGCACCGCCGCGTCGTTGACCATGTAGCGGGTGGCGAAGTTGTCGGTGCCGTCGACGATCAGGTCGTACTGGGCGAAGATCTCCCGGACGTTCTCCCGGTCCAGGGCGGTGTTGTGGATCTCCACCTGGACCAGCGGGTTGATCTCGCGGATCGACGCGGCGGCGGACTCGGCCTTGGACCGGCCGATGTCGGAGACGCCGTGGATGATCTGGCGCTGCAGGTTGGACTCGTCGACGGTGTCGAAGTCGATGATGCCGAGCGTCCCGACCCCGGCGGCGGCCAGGTACATCAGGGCCGGCGAACCGAGGCCACCGGCACCCACGCAGAGCACCCGGGCGTTCTTCAACCGCTTCTGCCCCTCGACCCCCACATCGGGGATGATCAGGTGACGGGAGTAGCGACGGATCTCGTCAACGGTCAGCTCGGCGGCGGGTTCGACGAGCGGGGGCAACGACACGGTGGACTCCCCGGTGATCGGCAGATGGCGAACCGAGCCATTGTTGCTCGGACGACCACCCTTCGGCCATGAGCAGTGACACCCCGTCCGACATGCGGGAGCGGGAATATCTCAACTGCCGGGTACGAGATCGCCGGAGTAGAGCGAGCCGTCGACGTACGGCCAGGCGTTCGCCACGCAGCCGTCCAGCCCGTACGTCTGCTGCTGCATCACCGGCGCCGGCTCACCGTGGCCGGGGCAGGCCTGGTGTTCCTCGCCGAGTTCGTGCCCCACCTCGTGGTTCACCACGTACGTCCGGTAGACCGACAGGGGTGCGCCGTAGTCCGGCACCGCCTCCATCCAGCGGGCCAGGTTGATGACCACCCGACCGGGCAGTCGGCAGGAGGTGTAGCCCTCGGTGTCGAGCCCACCCTCGGCGCACATCCGCTCGGAGGTGGCGGGGGTGGCGAGATAGATGGTGAAGTCGGCGGCGGCGATCTCCGGCACCCGCTGCAGGCGCAGCTCGCCGGAGCGGATCCAACTGTTCGGGTCGCCTAGCGTGGCGTCGACGGCGGCGGCGAACGCGTCCACGTCCTGCCCGGTGTCCTGCTCCACCTCGATCCGGTAGCGGTGCAGCGGGCCGTCGAAGCCGTACACCTCGGAGCGGCCGTCGGCGGCGGTGAAGCGGCCGGGTCCGCTGCGCGGATAGGCGACGGTGGTCCGTTCCGCGCGTATCCCGTCGGGCAGCCGGCCACCGCCGGCCCCGTCGGCCACCCGGCCGGCGACCTGCTCGGGGCTGCTCGGGCCGCGCTCCGGTTGAAGGGTGACGAACCCGCCCACGCCGGCACCGAGCAGGGCCAGGCCGAGCAGGACGGCCCGCCGTCGCCGACGGCGCATCCGGCGGCTACAGCGCGGCCCGACGCCCGGCTCGCCGTGCCACCACGCCGAGCGCGGGCCGACGTGGCGCGGCCGGGCCCGGTACGGCTCGGCGTGACGCGGGTACGCCTCGGTGGGGCGCGGGTCGGCCCGGTACGGGTCGGTGTGGCGCGGGTCGGGCCGGCCGGCGGCCGGCGGCTCCGGGCGCTCGGCGGACTCGGTGCTCACCCGGCCAGCATGGCAGACTAATCGGGCATAAATGCGCTATTGCCGCAAATTACAAGAACATGTTTCACTTCTCGGTAACCGTCCGACAACCGGCGCCTGCCCGGACACACCACCGGGAACTCAGAGCGCCGGGCCGGCGTACCGGCGGCCGTCGCGGTACGGCCACGGGTTCGCCGTGCAGCCCCGCAGGAACAGCGACTGCTGCTGCATCACCGGCGCCGGCCGGCCCGCCCCCGGGCACCCCTCGTGGCGGTGCCCCAACTGGTGGCCCACCTCGTGGTTCACCACGTACGTCCGGTAGACCGGCAGCGGCACCCCGGCCCGGACGAAGTGCGGCACCGACGTCCGCCACCGGTCCAGGTTGATGATCACCTTCCCGGGCGCGCGGCACGACGTGTACGGCACGCCACCGACCCGGATGTCCACACCCCCGGCCCGGCACAGCCGCCCCGCCGTGCTGCGGGTCGCCAGCAGCACGGTGAAGTCGGACGGCGCGTTCCCCGGCACCCGGCGCAGCCGCAACCGGCCGCCGTCGACCCAGCTCCCCGGCCCGGCCAGGGCCGTCTGCACCTGGTCGGAGAAGTCCCGGACGTCCTCGCCGGAGCCGTCCTCCACGGCCACCCGGTAGCGCCGCAGGCCGCCCGAGCGGCCGAGCGTCGACCCGGCCCGGTCGTCGTAGCGGAAGGTGCCCCGGCCGGTCACCGGCACCGGACCGGACAGCGCCAACGGCGGCACGGTCCCCGCCGGGGCCACGGCACCGGCCGACGCCGACACCGGCGGGACCGACCCGACCCCGGCGGGCGCACCCACCGGCCCGGCCCCCACGACCGGCCCGCCACCACCGAACGATCCCCCGGCACCGAATGATCCGGCGAGACCGGGCGGTCCGGCGATGACACCGGACGCGGGTACGCCGGGTGGACCGGCCGGGCCCAGCGGGCGACCGGCGTTCTCCGGGCCGCCCGGCGTCACCGCCGGACCGGCGACCGGCCGACCGGCAGCCGGCGGCGGGGTGGCGACGGCCAGCCCGCCGGAGGTCACCACCAGCAGCAGGAGCACCAGCGCCATCGGACGCCACCGGGCGGTGCCGGACGTCGGCCGCGGGAGCCGGATCGGACGGGGGCCACGGGAGGGGAGCGCAGACATCCGGCTCAGGATGCCACGCCGGGACGCCACCTTCCGTCATCGCCGGACCCCGGCGCGTCATCACCGGGCAGGGTCACGGGCCGTTGCGGCGACGGACCCGGCGTCGACTCGGCGAGCAGGTGCAACACGGCGCGGGCCACCGTACGCGGCACCTCCAACTGGGCCACGTGCCCTACGTCGGCCAGCATCATCAGCCGGCTGTCCGGGATGACCCGGGCGGTCTGCGGGGCCACCCGGACGTCCACCAGCCGGTCCTTCATCCCCCCGACCACCAGCGTGGGTGCGCCGATGCCGGCGGCGATCCGCCACAGCGACTCCGGCCCCGGCAGGTACGACCGCAGGAAACTGGCGACCAGCCCCCGGAACGTGCGGACGTACGCGGCGGCGTAGTGGGGTGCCTCGTAGCGGACCCGGATCTCCTCCAACGCCTCCTGCCGGCGCTGCTCGCTGATCCGGCTCAGGTCGGCCACGCACGCCTCCATCGCCTGCTGGGCCATCACCTCCGGGGCGAGCTGGGCCAGCCGCCAGGCGGCCAGCCGCTCCCCGCGCGGGATGGCCAGCAGCGGCAGCATCCGCCCCTGCAACGAGCGGCCGAAGTTCAGGAACGGCAGCGCCGGGGAGATCAGCGTCAGGGTACGCACCAGGTCCGGCCGGCGACCGGCGACGTACACCGAGACCGCGCCGCCCAGCGAGTTGCCGAACAGGTGCACCGGGCCCCGCCCGGAATGCTCGATCCAGCGCACCACCCGGTCGGCGAAGGCCGGGATCGTGTACCGCAGCCCCGGCTCGCTGCGCCCGAAGCCCGGCAGGTCGATGGCCTGCCCGTCGAGCCGGTCGGCGAGCAGTCCGGCGAGGTCCGTCCAGTTCTGCGACGAACCACCCAGCCCGTGCACGTACAGCGCCGGTTCCGCGTCCGGGCCGGTGGCCGGGGTGTCCCGGACATAGGTGACCGTGCCGTCGAGGCGTACCGGCCGGCCGGGCCAGGGCGGGGGCAGCCGGTGCGGGGGCAGGTGCTCCTCGGGCCAGAGGGCGGCGCGCTTCATACCGGCAAGTGTTCCCGTTCCGGCCCCGTACCGACAATGTGACAGATCAGGCGAGCAACGCCTCCAGGCGACGGTTGACCGCCGCCAGGGTCGCCCGCACCACCGCCTGACGCGGGTCACCGGAGACCAGCGCCGACCCGGCCAGCTGCTCCACCCAGCCGTCACAGACCAGCAGCACCACCACGGTCGCCACCTCGCAGTTGCCGAACGGCACCACGGCCGCGTGCTCGACGAAGCACCGCCCCCGTTCGGCGGTGCGCTCGGCGTGCCGCAGCAACTCGTCGACCGCCGCGGCGGCGGCCACCGCGCACAGCCGCAGGACGTACCCGTCCACGGCCGGGCCGGTGGCGTGCCCGGAGGCAGGCTCACCGGCGGTGAGCAGGCGCACCTCGACGTTGGCGTCCAGGCCGAAGGTGCTCACCTGGACGTGGTCGATGACCACCCGGGGCCCCGGCACGCCGCCGGTGTCCAGCGGGCGCGAGGGCGCGGTCTCCGTCGTGGTCATCTGCCCGCCCGAGTACGACGCGTTGAGCGTCGCCGGGCTGCCGGTGGGCGGTAGGGCCCCCGGGAGGGTCTCCTCCACACTGGCCCGGCCCCGGTGCGGGGTCGACTGCCGGCGTCGCCGGGGCACCCCGGACACCATCGGTGACTGCTCTGCCGGCGGGTCCTCGGCGTCACGCGCCGGGCCGCCGGTCGTCGTGTCGGTGCGCGCCCCGGCGGCCGGTGACTCCGCCGCCGACCGGGCCGGATCACCGGCCGGCCGCTCGGCCGCCGGGGTCGGCAGCCCGGCGGTCGGCTCGACGACGCGGGGTTCACCGGTCCGGCGGCGCATCGGCGGCGGCACCGCGGCGCTCGGTTCACCGGACAGGCTCTGCGGTGCGGCGGCGAGACCCATCCGCTCCTGGAGCAGGCGGGCCACCAGCCGGCTCACCTCCGCCGGGTCGGCCCCGTCGGACAGGTCGAGCCGCAGACTGTGCGCCCCGGCCGGGGTACGTCGCAGCGCCGCGTCGCGGACCCCGGCCACCTCACGTACGGCGTCCAGGATCGCGTTGACGTCGAAGCCCTCGGGACGTTCCCGCAGCGGCGCGGGCTCGTCGTCGCGGCGCAGGTGGGTGGCGATCCGGGCGAGTTCCGGGGTCTCGGCGGGGGGCTCCACGGCTGGCGGCTCCGGCACGACGGGCACGTCCGGTTCGGCGGGGACGCGCTGCGGCAGCACCACCGTGCCCCGCTCCGGTCTCCGTCCGTCCACCACCGGCTCGGTCGTGGTCAGCGGGTCGGGCGCGGATCGGCGGGCCGCGTAGGGGGGCGCGCTCGTCGGGGCGGGCGCTGCGGGGATCTGGTCCAGGCGGCGTGGCCCGCTCGTGGCGGGGGCACCGGCGGTGGAGGCGGGCTCCGGCGGGTGGCCAGGCAGGTCGGTGGGGGCGGCCGGCTCGGTCGGTACCGACCGGAGTCGGAACGGCTGGTCGGCGCGGACGGCCGGGGGGGTCGCCGGCCGGGGCGACGGTTCGTCGCGCGGAAGCCGGAACGGCTGGTCGGCGCGGACGGCGGCGGGCAGCGTGGCGGCCCGTTCCTCCCGCAGGCCGGTGGGCTCGTCGCGGGTCGGGGGCGGCACGGCACCCGGCTCGTCCCGACCGGCGGGCTCGTCCCGGGGCGGGGACGGCGGGCCGGCCGGCACGTCCCGGGGGGCGGGGGGCGCCTCGGCGGATCCCCCCGTCGACCAGCCGGGCCGGTCGGCGGGGTGCAACCGTTGCGGCGCGGGCGGCTCGACCGGCGACCGGTCCCGCTCGCCGGAAGCGGACCAGGTCCGCCCGGACGGCTCGGCCCAGTCCCGCTCGGACCGGTCGGCCCAGTCCCGCCCGGAACGGTCGGCCCAGTCCCGCCCGGCGGGGTCGGACCAGTCCCGCTCCGGTCGGGTGCCCCGCTCGGACCAGTCCGGGCCGGGCCGGTCGCGCTCGGAGCGGTCGGTGGGCTCGTGCCGTTCCGACCGGTCGGCGCGCTCGTCCCGGTTCGGCAGGGGGTGTTCCCCGGTGTGCCCGGACCAGGCGCGCTCGGGGTTGTCGACACCGGGACGCCCCGGGGCGACCCGCTCGGCGGCCGGCCGTTCCCGACCGGGCCGCTCCACGGTGGGCTCCGGGAGGGTCGGTGGGGTGGCCGGTTCGGTCCGGGTCAGCTCGTACGGGCGGGGCACCTCGGAGCGCACCGGCTCGTACGGCCGGGCGGGCTCGGCACGCACCGGCTCGTAGGGGCGGGCCGGCTCGGCACGCACCGGCTCGTACGGGCGGGCGGCCTCGGCCGACCACTCCGCCGCGCGTTCGGCGCGGGTCCGTCGGCCGGCGGGGGGTTCCTCGTCCCGCGACCAGGAGGGTGCCCAGGTCCCGCCCCAGCTCGGCCGGTTCCAACTCGGTCCGGACCAGTCCGGCTCGTCCGGCCCGGCGGTCGCCCGGCGCTCGCCCGGCGACGGCTCCCCGGCACCGCGCGCGCCGACGCCCCGGGGGTCCGTCCCGGACGGCCCGGTGCCGGCGGTGGGTTCGGGGCGGTCGGTCCCGCGTGGCCCGAACGGCCCGGCGAAGCGGTCGCGGGGGTCGTCGCGCGGGGCGGAACCGGCCCCGCCCCGCTCGGGGGCGTGGAAGCCGGGGGGCACCTCGAAGCCGGAGGCGGCGGTGCCCACCGGGGGGACCTGCACCGCGGGTGGGGCCGAGGTGGGCAGGTCGCCTGCGGGCCAGTGGGCCGGCCGGGGTGCGGCGGGGTCGTCGGAGGCGTGCCGGGCGGCCTCCGGGTCGGGCGGCCCGGTCGGGGACGCCGGCCGGGGGGCCGGCACGGCCAGCCGGTCACCGTCGGTGACCCGGGGATCGACGACGGGGTCACCCGGCCTGCCGGGCGGGGCGCTCACCGGGCGACGCAGCGGGGCCGGGAAATCCGGTGCCGAGTCGTGACCATTACGGTGCGCCCGGCCGTTGCGGGGTGTCTCCTCCTCGGCCGGCGGCGTGGCGAACGGCGCAGGTAGATCACCGTGCCGTGCCGGCTGGCCACCCCAGCCCCCGGCGGGGTCGGGTCGGTTCCACGGCGATCCGGCCTCCCGGTAACCAGGGGCGTCGCCGCCGCCGGACCACCCGGTCGCAGGTGCCCACCCACTGGCGGAACGGGCCAGGTCGTCCTGCTGACCCGTCCCGTCGCCGTGCTCTCCCGGGGTGGCGGCACCGGGTTGCCCTGTTTCACTCACCGCGCGCTCCTTGGTCGCCCCCGCTGAGGCTACCGTGTGGTGACAGTGGCGATAAGTTACAGCGGCGGGCCAATTCCGGGGCCGGGGTGAGTGCCCTGACCGGTACGGGGTAAAAGTGCCGGCTGGAATGACGAAACTCGGAGGTTCCCATGACCGCTGTGGGGAACGGTGCGCAGACTGCCGGCCGGCCCACCCGGCTGCCCCGTTCGGCACGCCGTAAGCAGCTACTCGCGGCGGCGCAGGAGGTGTTCGTGGCGCAGGGCTACCACGCCGCCGCCATGGACGACATCGCCGAGCGGGCCGGGGTTTCCAAGCCGGTGCTGTACCAGCACTTCCCGGGAAAGATGGATCTGTACCTGGCGCTGCTCGACACGCACTGTGACGCCATCGTCGCCAAGGTGCACGACGCGATGCGCGGCACCAACGACAACAAGGAGCGGGTCGGCGCGTCGGTGCAGGCGTACTTCGACTTCGTCGACCACGAGAGCGAGGCGTTCCGGCTCGTCTTCGAATCCGACCTGCGCAACGACCCGGCCGTGCGCCAACGGGTCGAGCGGGTGGAGCAGGGCTGCATCGCGGCGATCACCGACACCATCATCTCGGACACCGGGGTCAGCCAAGCCCACGCCGAGCTGCTCGCCTCCGGCCTGGTCGGTGCGGCCGAGACCGCCGCCCAGTTCTGGCTGGCCGGTGGCCGGCAGGTGCCGAAGGCCGAGGCGGAGGCGCTGGTCGCGGCCCTGTCGTGGCGGGGCATCGCGAGCTTCCCGCTCCAGGGTGAGTCGGCCTGAACATCCGGCCCCGAGATCGGATAGCCTTCCGATCGGCGGCTATCTCGCCCACCTGAGGAGGCACAGTGGAGGTCAAGATCGGCGTGCAGTACGCGCCGCGCGAGCTGGTTCTGGAGAGCGCGCAGTCGCCGGCCGAGATCGAGCAGATCGTGACCGACGCCTTCGCCAAGGCGGAGGGGACGCTCTCCCTGACCGACGAGAAGGGTCGACGGGTCATCGTGCCGGTCACCAAGGTCGCCTACGTCGAGATCGCCGAGGCGTCCGCCCGCGCGGTCGGTTTCACCGTTCGCTGAACCGGTCCGACCCTGCGGCGGGCGCTGCCCGCCGCAGGGCGACCCGGTGACGCGGGTCACATTTTTCACCCCTGCCGAAAAGCCGACCACCCAGGTCAGGGGTGTGTACCCACCCGCTCGGGTAGGATGAGGTAGTTGCCGTGGGCGCCGATTTGATCGAAGTCCTGCCCACGGCGCGCGTGCGGCCCGGTCTGACACGGCGATTCTCCGCCGTCGATCGCGTGGCCCACGCCATACCGACCGCGCCCTGAGGACACCACGGGGCGCACCACGAGAGGGCACCCCCAGATCCAGATGAGCGAACAAATTCTCGACCAACTGGAGGGCCAGGAACTGGCCCCCACCGCCCCGGTCCGCCCGGAGGCCCCCACGTTCGCCGCGCTCGGCGCGCGACCCGAGACCGTCGAGGCCCTGGCCGCGGCGGGCATCACCCGCGCCTTCGCCATCCAGGAGTACGCGATCCCGATCGCGATGCGCGGTACCGACATGATCGGGCAGGCGCCGACCGGCACCGGCAAGACCCTCGGCTTCGGCGTACCGCTGCTGGAGCGGCTCCTGGCCCCGGGCGAGGGCAGTGACGGAGTGCCGCAGGCGCTTGTCGTCGTACCCACCCGCGAGCTGGGCATCCAGGTCGCCAAGGACCTCGCCGCCGCCGGCCGTACCCGGGGCGTCCGGGTGCTGCCGATCTACGGCGGCGTCGCGTACGAGCCGCAGATCGACGCGCTGCGCAAGGGCGTGGAGATCCTGGTCGGCACCCCCGGCCGGCTGATGGACCTGCAGAAGCAGAAGCACCTGCGGCTGGACCGGGTCCGCGCGCTGGTGCTCGACGAGGCCGACCGGATGCTCGACCTGGGCTTCCTCGACGACGTCGAGAAGATCCTGGCGATGCTGCCGGAGGACCGGCAGACCATGCTCTTCTCGGCGACCATGCCGGACCCGATCGTCACCCTCTCCCGGCGGTTCCTGCGCCGGCCGGTGACGATCCACGCCGGGCACACCGCCGAGACCGGCCCGTCCCCGCAGACCCAGCAGCTGGCGTACCGCACCCACTCGATGAACAAGATCGAGATCGTGGCGCGGATCCTCCAGGCCGAGGGGCGCGGGCTGACCATGATCTTTACCCGGACCAAGCGGGCCGCCGACCGGGTCGCCGAGGACCTCGACTTCCGGGGCTTCGCGGTGGCCGCCGTGCACGGCGACCTGGGCCAGGGCGCGCGGGAACGGGCGCTGCGCGCGTTCCGGGCCGGCAAGATCGACACCCTGGTCGCCACCGACGTGGCCGCCCGGGGCATCGACGTCAGCGGCGTCACCCACGTCATCAACTACGACTGCCCCGAGGACCAGGACACCTACACCCACCGGATCGGTCGTACCGGCCGGGCCGGGGCGACCGGGGTCGCGGTCACCTTCGTCGACTGGGACGACATGCCCCGGTGGCGGATCATCGACAAGACGCTCGGCCTCGACATGCCCGAGCCGCCGGAGACCTACCACACCTCCCCGCACCTCTACACCGACCTGGACATCTCCCCCGAGATGACCGGCACCCTGCCGACCGCCGAGCGGACCCGCGCCGGGCTCTCCGCCGAGGTCGAGGAGGACCTGGGCGGGCGGCCCCGCCGGGGCGAGAGCGGTGGCCGGGGCGGTCGGCGCGGCGAGAGCCGGGGGCGCGGCGAGAGCAGCGGCCGGGGCGAGAGCAGCGGCCGGGGCGGTGGACGCGGTGACCGGCGTCGGGCCCGCCCCGACTCCGACGTGCCGGACGCCACCGGAACGCCCGTGGAGGCCGCCGAGGAAGGCACCCGTACCCCTCGTAGCCGGCGTCGTCGCCGGGCCGGCGAGGTGGTCGGGGGCGAGTCGACCACGGTGACCACCGGCGGGTCCACCGACACCGCCGCCGGCCCGACCGGCGAGCCCGCCGTCGCCGCCGGGTCGGCCACCGAGGGTGAGCCGGGCCGGCCGCGTCGCCGCCGTCGCCGGCGCGGTGGGGGCGGCTCCGGCGCGGACGCGCCGGCCGAGGCCACCGCCGACTGACCCGACAGCACCGACGACATCCCCCGGCCGTCCGACGGTCCGGGGGATGTCCCGTCTGCGCCGGTGGACACGTCGCCCCGGCGGCCCCACGCCCTACCGGGCCCGCACCCCTGCCGGAGCCCGCCCGGAGGCGGCACACACCGGTGGCCGACGTCCCAGCCGGGGCGGGCCGGGAGCGGCAGCCGCCGGGGTGGAAAGGATGATGGACCCATGCCGGAACCGTTGGACGCCGCCCTGACCGAGGTCCGGGCGTTGCTGCTCGACCCCGCCCTGACCCGTGCCGTCGCCGCCGGCCGACGCCGGGGCCAGCGCCCGTCGGTGGTACGGGCCGAACTCCGCCCGGTCGCCCTCAAGGCCGGCCCCCGGTTGCAGATCTCCACGTCCGACGGCGCCCGGCCGTACACCCGGAACGTGGCCCCCGGCGCGGAGGCCGGCGCGGCGGTCGACGCGCTGCTCGCCGAGCCCTTCGGCAACTGGCACGTGGAGACCGCCGGGGCGACCCTCCAGCTGCGGGTGACCAAGTCCGGCGAGGCGCAGGTGCACCGGGCGACGGCCAGCCGGCCGGCCGCGCCGGCGGACGACCACGACCGGGCCAAGGAGTACCTGCTCGACCCGGGTGACCCGATCTTCGCCGAGATCGGCGGCAACGCCGCGAAACGCCGGCAGGTGGACGCCTTCCTGCGGGCGCTGGCCGCCACCCTGCCCGACGACCTCACCGGGCGGCTGCGCGTGGTCGACCTGGGCTGCGGCAACGCCTACCTGACCTTCGCCGCCTACCGCTACCTGACCGGCCGCGGGCTCGACGTGGAACTGGTCGGGGTGGACGTGCGGGAGGACCAACGGCAGCGCAACAGCGAGCTGGCCGAACGCCTCGGCTGGGCCGACCGGGTCACCTTCGTGGCCGGGACGATCGCCGACGCGGTGGTGGAACCCGCCCCCGACCTGGTGCTCGCCCTGCACGCCTGCGACACCGCCACCGACGAGGCGCTGGCCCGCGCGGTGCGCTGGAACGCCCGGTGGGTCCTCGCCGCGCCGTGCTGCCACCACGACCTCGCGGCGCAGCTACGCGCCCGGCCGGCCCCGGCACCGTACGAGCTGCTGACCCGGCAGGGCATCCTGCGGGAACGCTTCGCCGACGTGCTCACCGACGCGCTGCGGGCCGGGCTGCTGCGGTCGCACGGCTACCGGGCCGAGGTCGTCGAGTTCGTCGACTCCCGGCACACCCCCCGGAACCTGCTGATCCGGGCCCGCCGGACCGGCACCGGCGGCGGCGACCCGCAGTCGGCCGAGTACCGGCAACTGGTCGACCAGTGGCAGGTGACCCCGCGCCTGGCCACGCTGCTGGCCGACCCGGACGGGGACGCCGTGCGGGACGGCGGCACGGTCACCGCGCCGCGCTGAGCCGGGTTCAGCGCCGCCGGCCGCCGGGGCGCTCCCCCGGCCCCCGGTCGACGATCGAGGAGATCCGCTGACGCGGCCCCCGCTCGTCGTCGCCGGGCGCGGTGGGGAACGGCACCACGGTGCCGGACAGCTCGGCGTTGCCGGCGGCGGCGAACGCGTTCCAGGAGATGTCGACCAGGAGCCGTTTGAGTTCGGCGTGCCGGACAGCGGCGCTGCGTTGCAGGGCCAGCCGGACGCCGAGCAGCACCCCCACCAGGGTGGTGGTGACGGCGCCGGCGGCCGCCAGCACGTGCGCCCCGGTCACTGCGTCACCGGTGAACACCAGCACCAGCAGCCAGCTCCAGAAACCCAGGGCGAACACCGCCGCCTTGACGACGAAGAAGAGGCTGACCGCACCCGGGCGGTGCGGCACCGGACGGTCGGACTCGGCCATGCTGCTCCTCACCGGATGCGCGACGGGTGGACGGACCCGCCGGATTCAATTGACCTACGGCAACTGACGCTGCGTCACGACCGGCGCCGCAACCGGCCACGACCTGCGCCGTTACCCCGGGTGGACGTTGTAACGGCGCTCGGACGACCGGTACGGGGAATTGCACCGGACCGTCGTCGTACTACCCTCGGAGGGCGCACCGGACACCCCGGCTCCCACCCGAAGAGGACGATCTCCAGGCATGGGTTCGACAGAGGTTTCACCCCAGATGGCGTTCGCCCGCTTCGTGCGACGGGCCATCGACGACGCCCGTGACGAGCGGGGTTGGACGGTGAGCGACCTCGCTGCCCACACCGGTGTCGGTCGGTCCACCGTGTTCCGCTGGCTCGCCGGTGACTGGCAGGACTACCCCGAGCTGGCCAAGGTGCGCGGTTTCTGCGCCGCCCTCGACCTGCCGGTCGCGGCGGCATTCCGGGCGCTCGGCCTGCCCGACTCGGGGCCCACCCCCCGCCGCCGCGCCGACGACGGGCCGGTGGAGGCGGATGTCCGGGTGATCCTCGACCGGCTGGCCGATCCGGCGGTACCCGCCGAGGAGAAACACCACATCCGGGACCTGCTGCGCTACCTGGCCCGCCGCCCGGTCCGCCGCGCCGGCTGACCGCCGCGCCGTCCCCCGGTCGATCCGGGCCGCGCCGGGGCCCGCCCGGGGCCACCGGCCTCAGCGCACGGTCAGGGTGAACTCGGCGGTGCGAACCACGCCCGCCACCTGGAAGTCCAGGTACATCCGGTAGCTGCCGGGTCCGGGCGCGGTCAGCCAGAACGTCACCGTGTCGGTGGCCGGCCCCGGGCCCGGGTGCACGTGCAGGTAGCCCAGGTCCCCCTCGCGGAGGGCGACCAGATGCCCGTACGCGCCGAGGTAGCGCTCCAGGGCGGCGGGGCGTCCCGCCGGGTCCCGGACCGTGAACCGCAGCGGCACGGCGGCGCCCACCTGCGGGGTGCCCTCGTAGTCGACGGTGAACCCGTCGACGGCCGCCCGGGTGGCCGGGGCGGGCAGCGGGCGGGGCGCGTACTCCCCCGGGGCGACCAGGTCCACGCCCAGCGTCGCCGGGGTCTGCCGGCCGTCGTCGGCGACCGCCGTGAAATCCGTGTACGCCCGCCAGACGCCCGGCTGCGGCAGGGTCAGCGGGATCGACCAGGTGCCGTCGGCGGCCATCGTCGGGTGTAGGTGCTGGAATCCGGTGAGGTCGCGGCGTACCACCACCAGATGCATCGGCTTGTCGTGCACGATCGCGAACCGGGTGACCGGCCGGCGCTGCGCGTCGCGGATCTGGAACCGCAGTTCACCGGCCCGCCCGGCGGTGAACTCCCCGCCCGACGGGACGAGTGTGTAACCGCCGGAGCTGACGGACAGGCCGGTGGCCGCATCACCGGAGGAGTCCCCGCCGGTGCCGTCGTGCTGGTGCGCCCCGGTGCCCGGAGCGTGGGTGTGGTCCCCGGCGGCGGTCGCGACGGTCGCCGCCGTACGGTCGGTCGGCCGCCCGTTGGCCCGGCCGAGCCCGAAGCCGAGCAGGACGGCCAGCACCAGACCGCCCACCACCAGCGCCAGCCGCAGCGTGGCCCGGTCCGGCCCCATCGTCGACGCCCCGTCCCGGGCCGTGGTGCCGCCTGACAGGGTCCATCCGCCGGGTTCCGCGCCGCCCGAGTCCTGCTGGTCCGCCGGCTGCGCGACCCCTGCGTCGCTGCCCCGGTCCTGCTGGTCCGTCGGGGGCGCGGTGCCCGCGTCGGCACCCCGGCCCGGCCGGCCCACCCGGGTGTCCCGGTCGGGGGCCGGGCCGCCATGGCCTGCCGGGCCGGCGGGCCGGGTGACGGATCGCTGGTCGGCCATTCGCCCACCGTACCGTCGACCCCGGCGGCACCGGGGCGACGGCCGGACACCGTGGCGGCGGTCGCATCACGGCCGGCCGGGGAACTTTTCCGCCCGCCCCGTCGACCGCCGGTAGGTCCGCGACCCGGATCGACCCACCGGCTGCCGGCGGCGTGGAATGGCCGCTCGCCGCCTCGGTCGACCCGAGCCGGATCGGCCGGTGGTCGACCCTCCGGCGGAGCCGCTCACCGCCGCCATCGACCCGGGCCTGGGTCAGCCGGCGACGGCGAGGGCCAGCGGGAGGACGTCGGGGGCGCCGGCCCGGCGCAGCAGGCGGGCCGCCATCGTCATCGTCCACCCGGAGTCGACCAGGTCGTCGACGAGTAGCACGGGGCCGTCCAGCCCGGCCAACGCACCGGCAGTCTCGTCGGTGACGGTGAAGGCGTCGTGCAGGGCGCGTACCCGCTGGGCGCTGTTGCCGCGCGGCCCGCCGCCCCCGGCCGGACCGGAGGGGATGACCAGGCCGAGCAGGGGCAGCCGACCGACCGTGGCGATCCGCTCGGCGAGCAACGCGACCAGGGTCGGGTGGCTGCGGGAGCCGACCGCGACCACCCCGGCCGGCCGGCGCGGCCACGGGTCGTCGCCGTGGGCCCAGGCCTTCAGCACCTCCACCACGGCCGCCGTCACGTCGTCGGGCACCGGGCCGTCGGCCGTGCCGGGGCCGACCAGGCCCCGCAGCCGGCCGCCCCAGCCCAGGTCGGACAGTCGCCCCACGGCCCGACCGGCCAGCGCCTGCTCCGTCGGCGGAATCCGCCCCTTCAGCGGTACGCCGACCGCGTCGAGGCCGGTCGGCCAGAGCTTCTTGGGGGCGATCTGCACCCCGGGGCGGCCGAGGAAGGTCTGCGCGGCGGTCAGCGCGGGATCGGACACGTCGGCGGTGAACAGGGGCGCGGCGCAGCGGTCGCACCGGCCGCAGTCGTCCGCCCCGGTATCGTCGAGGCAGTCCCGCAGGTACCGCATCCGGCAGCCGGGCGTCGCGGCGTACTCGCGCATGGCCTGCTGCTCGGCGGTGCGGGCCTCGGCGACGCGGCGCAACCGGGCCTCGTCGTAGGTCCAGGGTTCGCCGGTGGCGAGCCAGCCCCCGCGCACCCGGCGGACCGCGCCGTCGACGTCGAGCACCTTGAGCATCAGTTCGAGGCGGGTCCGGCGCAGGTCGACGAGGGGTTCCAGGGCCTGCGTGGAGAGCGGCCGGTCGGTGTGCAGGGCGGCCAGCACGGCGCGTACCTGCTCCTCCGGCGGGAAGGCGAGCGAGGCGAAGTAGCGCCAGATCGCGGCGTCCTCGACGCCGGGCAGCAGCAGCACCTCGGCGTGTTCGACGGCCCGACCGGCACGGCCGACCTGCTGGTAGTAGGCGATCGGCGAGGGCGGCGCACCCAGGTGCACCACGAAACCGAGGTCGGGCTTGTCGAACCCCATCCCGAGCGCACTGGTCGCCACCAGCGCCTTGATCTTGTTGTCGAGCAGGTCCTGTTCGGCGGCGCGGCGGTCGGCGTCCTCGGCCTGGCCGGTGTACGAGGCCACCGACCAGCCGCGCCCGCGCAGGAAGTCGGCGGTCTCGGTGGCCGCCGCCACGGTGAGCGTGTAGATGATCCCCGAACCGGGCAGCGCGTCCAGGTGGTCGGCGAGCCAGGCCAGCCGGTGCGCCGGGCTGGGCAGGTCGAGCACGCCGAGGCGCAACGACTCCCGGTCCAGGGTGCCCCGCAGCACCAGCACGTCGGCCCGTCGCCCACCGGCGTCGGCGGGCGGCACCGCAGGATCGGCGGTCGACGCACCGGCGTCGGCGGGCGACACGGCGCGCTCAGCGGCGGATGCGTGGCGGCCGGCGGCGGGCGGGGTGGGTTCGGTGCCGAGTTGTTCGGCGACGTCCCGGGTCACCCGCTCGTTGGCGGTGGCGGTGGTGGCGAGCACCGGGGTCCGCTCCGGCAGGTTGCCCAGGAAGGTACGCAGCCGGCGGTAGTCGGGCCGGAAGTCGTGCCCCCAGTCGGACACGCAGTGCGCCTCGTCGACCACCAGCAGCCCGGTGGTGGCGGCCAGCCTCGGCAGGACGGCGTCCCGGAAGTCGGGGTTGTTGAGCCGCTCGGGGCTGATCAGCAGCACGTCCACCGTGCCGGCGTGGATCTCGGCGGTGATCTCGTCCCACTCGTCGAGGTTGGCGGAGTTGATGGTGCGGGCCCGGATGCCGGCGCGGGCCGCCGCCTCCACCTGGTTACGCATGAGCGCCAGCAGCGGCGAGACGATGACCGTCGGCCCGTGCTCGCCGCGTTCGCGCAGCAGGGCGGTGGCCACGAAGTAGACCGCCGACTTGCCCCACCCGGTGCGCTGCACGCAGAGCACCCGCCGCCGGTCCACCACCAGCGCCTCGATGGCCCGCCACTGGTCCTCCCGCAGCCGGGCGTGCGCGCCGGCCAGCCGCCGCAGCACCTCCTCGGCCCGCTCCCGCACCGCCGTCCGATCCCCACTCATCCGGCATTCCTACCACCCCGACCGGACACCCCGACCTCCCACGCAGTTGATCAAGAGGTTTACGTCATGATCCGCGCTCAGGGTGACGCAAAGTTCTTGATCACCGGGGCGACCGGGCGTGCACGCATCGCCGGCCGCCGGACCGGCGCACCCGGCAAGCGTGAGGAACCGCCCCGCCCCTGGGTCGGGGCTCCTTGACCCGGGGGTCCACTCTGGGTGGCAGAGCCCTCACCCTCTGGAGGCGGAAATGCGTTGGCTCATCATCCTCATCGTCGTACTCGTGGCCCTCGCAGCAGTGGCATGGTGGCGTCGTAGCCGCCGGCCGGTGACCGACGGGGACCGGCAGGTACGTGACCTGGCGGCATCGGAGCAGGCCCGCCGCCGCCTGGACGATCACCGGAACCCGACGGACGGCAGCAACCTCCGCAGCACCGGGGGTGGGAGTCTGTGACCGGACTTCCGGCGGCACGCCGTCGCGCCGGTGGCGACTGATCCACGTCCCGACCCCGGTCGCCGCGCCCACCCGCCCGAGACCCGGGGTACCTCCACCCCCTTGGGCCGATGTCGCGGTGTCCGGGCGAAGGAATACCGCAACATCGGCGACATCGCGCGGATCAAGCGCCTGACCGCCCGGTGAGCCGGGCTATCGCGGCAGCGGCTTCCCGAGCGTGCGTACGACGGTCGACGACATCGCCGCCAGTTCGGGCTGGGCGGGCAGGAAGACCGTGGGGACGCCCAGCGACTGGTTCATCGCGGCGAGCCGGCACTCGGCCTGGAAGTCGGTGGTGTTCCGCACGCCCCGGACGATCACTCCCGCCCCGTGGCGGAGGCAGTACTCGGCGGTCAATCCGCGCCAGGCGGCGACGGTGACGGAGGTCCATCCCGCCGGCAGGCCCGCCCGGACGTCGGCGGCCCGCTGCTCCTCGTCGACGCCCGGGCGCTTGCTGCCGTTGACCGCGACGAGCACGACCACCTCGTCGAAGAGGGCGCGGGCCCGGCCCACCACGTCCAGGTGCCCGGGGGTGAAGGGGTCGAAGCTGCCGGGGTAGACGGCACGTACCCGACCGGCGCTTCCTGCCGGCGGCACCCTGTCAACGCCCATGCCCCGACTCTAGGGCGCCGGCCGCCGTCTCGATCGACTCCTGTGGGCCGATGTAGCGGTGTCCGAGCGAGGGGACACCGCCACATCGACGACACAGCCCGCACCAACCCGAACCACCCGCCGGATCAGCGGGTGGGGAGACCGGCGCGGGCGGCGACGGCGGTGTCCGCCTGGTCGGCGAAGACGCCGTCCAGGCCGAGACCGAGGAAGAGTTCGTACTCGGCGGTGATGTCGCCCCGGGCGTTCGGGTCGGCGCCGATCCGGAAGTCGACCGGGAGGAACTGGTTCTCGGCGCGGAACGTCCAGGCGTGCACCAGCAGCTTGTGCCGGTGCGCGTCGCGGACCACCGTGGTCGGGGCGAGCAGCTTGCCGGTGGCGTCCCGGGGGATGATCAGGTTCTTGTTGAGGCCGACCCCGTCGGCGTACCGGGCGATCCCACGCAGACCGGCGGCGGTGGCCAGGTCCTGGTAGGTGCGCGGGTCACCGGCGGCGGTGAAGTCGTACGGCCGGCCGGTGGCGTCGAGGAGCTGGACCAGCGGCACGTCGATCATCCGGTCGAGGGTGCGCAGGTTGGCGGTCTCGAAGGACTGGATGAAGACCGGGTCGTCGCGGTGGGTCAGCTTGTTGCGGCGCAGCACCGTGACCAGCGGCTCCTCCAGCGGCAGCCCGATCGAGGCGAAGTAGGTGGGGTGCTTGGTCTCCGGGTAGACGCCGATGGTGCGGCCCCGCGCCTTCGACTCGGCCCGGGCCAGGTCCAGCACCTCCTGGAAGGTGGGCACCGCGAACCGGCCGTCGAACGCGGTGTTCGCCACCCGCACCTGGGGCAGCCGCTCCTTGGCCCGCAGCGTCTTCAGCTCGGCCAGGGTGAAGTCCTCGGTGAACCAGCCGGTGACCGGCAACCCGTCGATGGTCTTGGTGGCCTTGCGGCCGGCGAACTCCGGGCGGGCCGCCACGTCGGTCGTACCGGAGATCTCGTTCTCGTGCCGGGCGACCAGCACCCGGTCCCGGGTCGAGACCAGGTCGGGTTCGATGTAGTCGGCGCCCATCCGGATCGCCAGCCGGTACGCCTCCAGGGTGTGTTCCGGGCGGTAGCCGCTGGCCCCCCGGTGGGCGATCACCAGGGGCCGGTGGGTGGCCCGGTCGGCGCGGTCCGCGTCGTCCTCGCGGGCCGAGGCGGCGCCGGGAACGGCCACCGGGACGGCGACGGCCACGGCGAGCAGCGCGCCGGCCACACCGAGAGCGGAAAGGGTACGTCGCAACGCGGTCTCCTTGGTCGTATGGGCACCCGGCCGAGCGCCGGTACGCCCCAACGGGCGCTCACAGCAGACCGGGCGCGGCTGACCGCCAGTTGGTCGCCGACTGGCCGCCAGGTGAACCCTGCGGGGAAACCGGGACCGGGCCGGGATACGCGATTCACCGACCCGATCCCGCCGGAATCGACAGGATTGTCTGGTGCGCCGGTTCCTTCGTCACCCCGTCCGGCTGGTGCCGTTCGGTTTCCTGGTGACGATCGCGATCGGCACCGGCCTGCTGATGCTGCCCTGGGCCACCAGCGCGCACCGCTACACCCCGCCGGTCACCGCGCTGTTCACCGCCACCTCGGCGGTCTCGGTCACCGGCATGGCGGTCACCGACACCCCGAACTACTGGAACGGGTTCGGGCTGGTGATGATCACCGTGCTCACCCAGGTCGGCGGGCTGGGCATCCTCACCGGCGCGGCCCTGGTCAGCCTGGCGGTCACCCGGCAACTCGGGCTGCGCAACCGGTTGCTGGTGCAGGCCGAGACGGCCGAGTACGGCCCGGCCGACCTGCGCCGGCTGCTGCTGCGCATCGCCGGCACGGTGTTCGGCTGCGAACTGGTGATGACCGCGGTGGTCACCGCCCGGCTCCGGCTCGCCTACGACTATCCCCCGGGCCGGGCGCTGTGGTCAGGGGTGTTCCACTCGATCCAGGCGTTCAACAACGGCGGTTTCACCCTCTACACCGACGGGCTGGTCGGCTTCGCCCGTGACCCGTGGGTGGCGCTGCCGTTGGCGTTCGGCGCGATCGTCGGCGGGTTGGGCTTCCCCGCGCTGTTCGAGGCGTTCCGCCAGCGTCGCCGACCGGGCCGCTGGGCGGTGGCCACCAAGCTGACCGTCTGGGGCAGTGTGGTGCTGGTGGCGGTGGGCTTCGTCGGGCTGCTCACCACCGAGTGGGACAACCCGTTCACCATCGGCACCTACGACACCCCGGACAAGCTGCTCGCCACGTTCACCCAGATCGCGCTCAGCCGTACCGGCGGATTCGACGTGATCGGCGTGGCCGCGCTGCGTGAGGAGAGTTACCCGCTGCTCATCGCCCTGATGTTCATCGGTGGTGGCAGCGCCAGCACCGCCGGTGGGATCAAGGTCTCCACGTTCTTCCTGCTCGGCTTCGTCATCTGGGCGGAGCTGCGCGGCGAGCCGGACGTCACCGTGGGCCGCCGCCGGATCGCGGTGGCCAGCCAACGCCAGGCACTGACGGTGGCCCTGCTCAGCGTCGCGCTGGTGACCGTCGGCACGCTCGGCCTGACCGTGCTCACCACCGACGTCCGGTCCAACGAGACGCTGTTCGAGGTGACCTCGGCGTTCAGCACCGCCGGCCTCACCGTCGGGCTCACCCCGCACCTGCCCGCCTCGGGGCAACTGGTGCTCACCGTGCTGATGTACGTCGGGCGGATCGGGCCACTCACCCTCGGCTCGGCGATCGCGTTGAACACCCGACGCCGGCTGTACCGCTACCCGAAGGAGCAACCCGTTGTCGGCTAGGGACGAGGGCGACGGCGACATCGCCGTGATCGGGCTGGGCCGGTTCGGTTGCCACCTGGCCGGGGCGTTGACCCGGCTCGGCCACCAGGTGCTCGCCGTGGACCGCGACCCCGACCGGGTGCAGCGCTGGTCGGTGTCGCTGGACCGGGTGGTGCAGGCCGACGCCACCGAGGAACAGGCGCTGCGGCAGCTCGGTATCGGCGACTTCACCCGGGTGGTGGTCGCCATCGGCGCCTCGGTGGAGGCCAGCGTGCTCACCGTGCTGGCACTGACCGAGGTGGGCGTACCGCAGATCTGGGCGCGGGCCACGTCCCGCAAACACGCCAAGATCCTCGCCTCGGTCGGCGCCCACCACGTGGTCTTCCCCGAGGCGGAGACCGGGGAACGGGTGGCCCACCTGATCGTCAGCCGGATGCTCGACTTCATGGAGTTCGGCGACGACTTCGCCATCGCCAAGGTGCCGGTGCCCCCGCCGCTGGTCGGTCACCGGCTGCGGGACCTGGCCGTGCAGGAACGCTACGGGGTGATGGTGGTCGGTGCGAAACCGGCCGGGGAACGCTTCCGGTACGCCGACCCGGACACGGTGCTCGGACCGGGCAGCATCCTCGTCGTCGAGGGCGGGATCGCCCAGGTGCAGCGGTTCGCCGCCCTACGCTGACCGCACCGACCTCCCACCGCGACCGGGTCGCAGCCCTCGGCCTCAGCCCCGGGGCCCCTTACCGGGACCGCCACCCGGGCCACCGCCACCTGCGCCCTTGCCTCCCTTCCCCGTCACTTTCCCGCTTTTCCCTTGGCCGCACCCGCTCCCTTACCCGCCGCCGGGCCCGGCCCCTTGGCCGGCTTCTCGGCCTTCGGCTTGGGTTTCGCCGGCCCGGCCGCGCCGGAACCGCCCTTGCCTGACGTCTTCGCCGGTTTCTTGGCCGCCGGCTTCTTCGCCGCCGGTGGCTTCACCACGGGTGCGCTACCGGCCACCCCGGAGACCCGTACCCCGCAGCTCGAATCGCCGACGGTGAACTCCAGCGGCAGCGGGTTGCCCCCGGTGTACCGGCCGGTCAGCGCGACCTTGTCCGACCCGCCCGGGGCCAGCGCGGCCCGCCCGGCCGCCGGGGTGACCCGCACCATGCGACCCTCCTGGCGTATCCCGGGGGTGGTCGTGGTGATGGTCTGCTGGCCGGGGAACGCGAAGCTCATCGTCCAGTCCCGCAGCTCCCGGGGACCGGTGTTGGTCAGCGTGAGCTGGGCGGCGAAGTCCTTGCCGGAGTCGCTGCGCAGCGCGTACTCGACCTCGCACCCGATGGTCTCGGGCAATCCCATCCGGGCCTCGGTGGGCGGGTCGACGCCACCGCTGGCGGGGCTGCGCGAGGTCACCCCCCAGATGGCCGCGGTGACGGCCACCAGGCTCGCGGCGGCCACCCCGGCCTCGATCCGTCGGCGGCGGGCAGCGGCCCGGCGGGTGCGGGTACGGCCCGAGAAGGGCAACGCGTCGGTGTCGGCCGACCAGGGCAGGATCGTGGTGCCGGCGTTGGCGAGCAGTGCCGGGTCACCCCGCCCGGGTGCCGGTGGGACGGGCACCGCCGCGACCATCCCGGCCGCCGAGGCGAGGGTACGGGCCACCTCGGCCGTCGACGGCCGGTCCTCGGGGCGCTTGGCCAGGCAGCGGCCGACCAGCTCGACCACCTCGTCGGGAAGCCCGCGGACCGGGGGCATCGGCTCCGGGTCGTGGTACATGTGCGCCCGCAGCATCTGCGTGGTGGTGCTGGCCTGCCAGGGCAACCGCCCGGTGAGCATCCGGTAGAGCAGCAGCCCGACCGCGTACACGTCGGTGGCCGGGGAGACCTGGCCGTTGTCGAGGCGTTCCGGGGCGAGGTAGGCGGGGGTGCCGAGCAGTGCGCCGTCCGGCCCCTTCTCGCTCTCCCCGACCAGTGCCGAGATGCCGAAGTCGACGACCTTCACCCCGGTCGCCGTCAGCATCACGTTGCCCGGGGTCACGTCGCGGTGCACCACCCCCCGGGCGTGCGCGGTGGCCAGCGCGGAGGTCACCTCCGCGCCGATCGTCACCGCCTCCCGCCAGGGAAGCTGCCCGTCGCGGCCGAGCCGCGCGGTGAGCGGGCCACCGTCCACCAGCTCCATCACCACGTACGGCACGGTCAGCCCGACCTGCTCGGACTCGCCGTAGTCGTACACGTTGGTGATGTTGGGGTGGCAGAGCCGGGCGGCGGCCTGCGCCTCGATCCTGATCCGGTGCCGGAAGGCCCGGTCGCTGGCCAGCCGCGAGGCGAGCACCTTGACCGCGACCTGACGGCCGAGCACCTGGTCGTAGCCGCGCCACACCACGGACATGCCGCCCGCGCCGAGCTGCTCGATCAGCCGGTACCGCTCACCGAGGAGCTGGGCGGCGTTCCGGACTCCTGCACCCATGGTCGACCGAGTTGCCCGGGACGGCCCGCCCTACACCTCGGTGGTCGTAATCGGTCAGGAAAGTCACCCGATCAGGCGGTCGCGAGCAGTTGGTCCACCGGGGCGTAGTCGTCGGTCAACACCAGCGCGCCGTCGACGAACCGGGTCACCTCGCTGCCGGCGAGCATGTCCGGGATCTTCGCCACCGTGCCCAGCCGGGTCCGCAGCGCCTCCAGCGGCAGCGGGGCGTTCGAGGCGACGATGAGGAAGTTACTGCCCTGCCGCCCGGCGATCGCCTCCGGCGGCGCGACCAGCGCCAGGTGCTCGAACTCGGCGGCCACGGTCGCCAGCTCCGAGCGGATGAACCGGCCCGGCGGGTAGTCGATAACGTTCTGCACGTAGATGCCGCCGGGGCGGAGCACCCGGTCGACCTCCGCCGCCATCTCCCGGGTCGCCAGGTGCCACGGCACCACCAGGTGCCCGAAGGCGTCCCCGACCACCAGGTCCCGGCTGTCGGCCGGCTCGCCGCCGACCAGCATCCGGGCGTCGCCCACCTCCGCCCGCAGCCCCGACCCGGTCCGGACGCCCAACTCCCGCCGGTCCAGGTCGACCAGCTCACCGTCGATCTCGAAGACCACGTTGTCGGTGCCCGGCCGGGTGGCGCTCAGATAGCGGGGCATGGTGAACCCGCCCCCGCCCAGGTGCAGCGCGTCCAGCCGCTGCCCCTTCGGGGCGAGCACGTCGGCGACCGCGCCGATCCACTGCGTGTACTCGTACTCCAGGTGGGTCGGGTCGTTCAGGTCGACGTACGAGTGCTGGGCCGAGTTGAGGTAGAGGGTGCGCCCGCCGGCCCGGTCCGGATCACGTTCCACCCGGGCGCAGTGGTAGGCGGTCTCCACGTCGCACGGGTTCGGCGCGACCGCGCTCAGCCCCGCCGCGACCAGCCCGAGCACCGCCAGGGCGGCCTTCGCCCGGGTCGGTCCGGGCAGCGCGGCGGCCTCCTGCCGGCGCAGATAGACCCCGAGCGCCAGCCCGGCCACGCCGAGCGCCACCGCCAGCCCGATCAGGATGACCGTGCTGGGCAGCGCCGCCACCAGCACGAACCCGGTGACCAGGGTGGCGGTGATGCCGCCGAGGGTGCCGATGCCGGACAGCCGGCCGACGACCTGCCCGGTACGCCGCAGGTCGGACAGTTGCAGCTTCACCACCAGCGGGGTGACCGCCGACAGCAGCGCCGCCGGCACGAACACGGCCAACGCGGTGAGCAGCAGGATGCCGCTGACCGCGCCGCCGCGCAGCAGCTCACCGGCGTACCTGACCACCGGCAGGGTGACCGCGGCGGCGATGCCGGCCAGGATCAGCGCCGGGGCGAGCAGCCCGCGCGGGTCCCGCCGGTCGGCCAGCCAGCCGCCCGTCCACGCCCCGTACGCGATGGCGGCCAACGCGATGCCGATCACCGAGCTGGTCACCTGGAGGGTCACCCCGACGTACGGGCCGACGAGGCGCAACGAGACCGTCTCCAGCACCAGCACCGCGCCACTTGCGAAGAAGACCAGGAACGCGGCGAGCCCGTTGGGCAGGGCCCGGGAGGGCGTCGGTGCGGGAGGCGTCGGAACTGTCACGACGTCGGACGATGAGCTGCTCACCGTCGCGATGCTACGTCCCGTTCCTGGGCCCGACGGTCAGTACATCGAAAGATGAACATGGTTTGTGTGGTCGGCGGCCGGGCTGCCCGACCCGCTGTACGCCCGCCAGCCGGTGTTCGGCATCCAGATCTGCCGGTACCAGATCACGTAGAGCACGCCGAGCCGGTTGGCGTTGTTCTTGAAGTAGTTGGCCAGGCTGTCGCCGTACGCCTTGTCCCCGCCGGTGGCCGTCTCGTCCTTGAAGCCGCTGGTGGCGGCCGAGAAGTCGCAGGCCCGCCCCTTGGGGTGCTCGCCGCCCCCGCCGCTGCGGTGGCAGGACACATACCGCTTGTAGCCGGCCGCCTTGGCCTGCTGCATGGCGTGCAGGGTGCGCGGGGTGATGCAGCCGGAGGTGGTCGGGTCGTTCACCGAACACGACTCGCTGGGCCACGACCCGTCGGAGTTGCGCGGGGCCGGCTTCGCCGAACTCGATCCGCCGCTGAAACCGGCGCTGCTACCCGAGCTGACGGTGGCCAGGGCGCGTTCCGCGTCCCGCTTCTTCTTCGCCAGCGTGGCGAGCTGCTTCTGCTGCTCGCGGACCTCGGCGTTGATGGCGAGGGTGGCCTCGGCGGCGGTCTGCCGGGCCTCGGCCAGGGCGCGGAGCTGCTTGCCGTCCCGCTGGGCCATCATGTCCAGGTCGGCGGCCCGCTTGAGGAACGCCTCCGGGCTGGCCGTGTTGAGCAGCATCGACGTCGGCGTCAACCGGCCCACCCGGTACGACTGCGCGGCCACCTCGCCCACCTGGGTGGTCAGTTCACCCAGCCGCCCCTCGATCACCTTCAGCTCGGCGGTCAGCGCGGCCTGCCGCCGCTTGGAGGTGTCCAGCTTGGCCTTGGCCTCGATGTGCCCCTTCGCCGCCGCCGTCAGCGCGTCCTTGAGCTGCTTGGTGCCACCCTCGCCGGGCTCCGCCGCGGCGGGCACCGCGCCGACGCCGAGCAGCAGCGCCACCGCGGTGAGCAGCACGGTCAACGGCCGGGTCAGGTTGGTCCTGGGCACGCAGGTGTCCTTCCCTCTGCCGCCGACGCCCGGCCGGGGGCCGGTGCGGCGGCGGTCCCGCCGGCCCCGGTTGGCGGCCTGGGGGCGGAGACCGCCGGTCACATTACCGCAATCACGCCCGGTCACCAGGCCCGTGACGGCACCGGACGGCGACCCTCGACCGGGAGTGTCGAACCGGTAGCCGAGGGTCCACCGTCGTCGATTCCTCAGGCGGTGGAACCGGCGGCCGGGCCGGTGGCGCGGCCCGCCGGAGCCCCGGAGCCGGACCGGCGGGTCAGTCGCCGAGCAGGGCGTCGTGGACCTCGTGCCAGGTCTGCTCGTCGGAGGCGACCAGCAGGCCCGTGCCGTCGTCGGCCGGGTGGTAGTCGGTGCCGTCGAAGCGGCGGGCCACCCCGCCGGCCTCGCGCACCAGCAGCGCGCCGGGGGCATGGTCCCAGGGCAGGGTCCGCCAGAACAGGACGAACTGCTGGTCACCGGTGAGCAGGTCGAGGTACTCCCGCCCGGCGCAGTGCTGGCCGGGCAGCAGCTCCCCGATCCGGCTGCGGCCGGCCGCCACCCGGTCCCGGGTGGCCCGGGGCAGGTACTGCACCATCGCGGTGCCGCGCAGCCGATTCGGCGGCAGGACGGGGGTCTCGCGGACCGGCCGGCCGTCCAGCCGGGTGCCGGCCCCGGCTCGGGCCACGGCCATCGTCCCGGCCAGCGGGTCGAACACCCAGGACGCGGCCGGCTCGCCGCCGGAGAGCAGGGCCACCATCAGCGCGAACGGTCGCCGCCCGGCGGCGAAGTTCCCCGTCCCGTCGACCGGGTCGACCACCCACACGTCGCCGTCGCCGCGCAGGTGACGCAGCAGCGACCCGTCCGCGGCGACCGCCTCCTCGCCGACGACCAGGGAACCCGGCAGCAACCGGCGCAGTTCCGCCGAGATCCGCTCCTCGGCGCGCTGGTCGGCGACGGTGACCAGGTCGCCCGGGGCTTTCTCGGTGACGTCGGCGTCGTCCAGCTTGCGGAACAGCGGCAACACCACGCTCGCCGCGGTCTCCCGCAGCAGCGCGTCGACGTCGTCGAGCAGGTGGTCAGCCACGCGGCGGCAGCTTGACCACGCTGACGAAGAACTCGTCGATCTGCCGGACCACCGAGATGAAACGTTCGAAGTCCACCGGCTTGGTCACGTAGGCGTTGGCGTGCAGCTGGTAGCTGCGCAGGATGTCCTCGTCGGCCTGGGAGGTGGTCAGCACCACGACCGGGATGCGCCGCAGCTCCTCGTCGTTCTTGATCTCCTCCAGCACCTCCCGGCCGTCCCGTCGGGGCAGGTTCAGGTCGAGCAGGATCAGGTCGGGGGTCACCGCGTCCGCGTACCGGCCCTCGCGCCGCAGGTAGGCCAGCGCCTCGGCACCGTCGGAGACGACCGTCAACCGGTTGCGGAGCTTGTGCTCCTCGAACGCCTCCTGGGTCATCAACACGTCACCCGGGTCGTCCTCGACCAGCAGGACCTCGATCGGGCTCTTGCCGTCCGCCGGCGCGGTCATCCGACCCTCTCCTTCGTGCCACCCGTCGTGCCGTGCCCCGGCGGCCCGCCGGGTGGGTCCTCGTCCTGCGTGCCGTCCGGTTGCCGGCCGACCGGCGTCGGTCGGGCCGCCGGGCCGGCCTCGTCGGCCGTCTCCCCGACCGGGCCGGGAGCGGCGTCGTCGGTGGTCGCCGGGCTCTGCCCGTCGGCCGGCACGTCGGTGTCCCCGGCGGTCGCCGCCGCGTCCGCCTCGGCCGCCGCCTTCGCCGCCTCGACGTCCTCCGGCCGGGCCGGCAGGGTGAACCGGATCGCCGTTCCCTCGGCCTGGTCGGTGTCGACCCAGACCCGACCGCCGTGGTACTCGACGATCTTCTTGACGATGGCCAGGCCGATGCCGGTGCCAGGGTAGGCGTCCTTGGCGTGCAGCCGCTGGAAGATCACGAAGATCTTGTCGGCGAACTCGGCCTCGATGCCGATGCCGTTGTCCTGGCAGGTGATCTCCCACTCGTCACCGACCAGCCGGGCCGAGACCCGCACCTTCGGCGCGACGTCCGGGCGGCGGAACTTCACCGAGTTGCTGACCAGGTTGACCAGCAGGTTGGTGAGCAGCGGCTCCTCGCCCCGGATCACCGGCAGCTCGCCCCAGGTCAGCTCGGCGTCGGCGTACTGCCGGCCCGGCTCGGTCTGGCTGGCCACGTCGCCCATCACCTTGTTCAGGTCGACGTCGACGAAGCCGGTGGTGAGCCGGCCGATTCGGGAGAACGCCAGCAGGTCGTTGATCAGGCGCTGCATCCGCTGCGCGCCGTCGACCGCGAACGCGATGTACTGGTCGGCCCGCTCGTCGAGCTGCCCCGCGTACCGGCGTTGCAGCAGCTGGCAGAAGCTGGCCACCTTGCGCAGCGGCTCCTGCAGGTCGTGCGAGGCGACGTAGGCGAACTGCTCCAGGTCACGGTTGGAACGGGTCAGCTCCTCGGCCTGCTTCTGCAACTGGCTGTTGACCCACTCGATGTTCTCCCGGGCGGCCCGCACCTCGGCCAGGTCCTTGGCGATCTTCTGCCGCATCACGTCGACGTCGTCGGCGAGCCGGCGGAACTCCGGCGGCCCCGACCCGGCGATGTGGTGCTGGTAGTCGCCGGCGGCGACCTCCCGCACCTGCTGCGCCAGGCCGGTCAGCGGCCGGATCACCATCCGCTCCAGGGAGAGCAGCATCAGCGTGCCCGCGAGCACGACCACCACCGCCGCGACGATCAGCAGCATCACCAGCATGTTGCCGGTGCGCTCGATGTCCCGGGCGCCCTTCTCCCGCTCGGTCAGGATCGCCGTCTGGAGGTCACCCACCGACGCCCGGATCTCGTCGAACTGCTGCCGGGCCTGAGCGGTGATCAACGCCTGACCGGCGGCGGTGCCGCTGCTCCCGGTGGTGGCGATCACCGGCTCGGCCACCGTCCGCCGCCAGTCCGCCGCCTGCTGCTGCGCGGTGCGCAGCGCGGCGGCGACCGCCGGGTAGTCGCGGCTCAGGTCGGCGATCGTGGCGGCCACGTCGCGCTCCTGCTGCACCCCCTGCTCGTACGGGGCCAGGTCGGCGCGGTTGCCGCTGACCGCGTACCCCCGGATGCCGGTCTCCTGGTCGAGCAGCGCGTTGAGCATCTCCTGCCCCTGCACGCGCAGCGGGCCGGTGCGGGTGAGCAGCGCGTCGGTGTAGGCGCGGTTCTTCGCCGCCACCACCGCCTCGGCCACGGCCAGCCCGACCAGCAGCACGCCGACCACGGCCAGCAGCGCCAGCACCCGACGACGCAGGGTCCACCCCCGGCGGTACGTGTTCACCGGCCACCGCCCCGGGTGACCAGCAGCATGGCGACGTCGTCGGCGAGCGGCCCGCCGTTGATCTGCTCCGCCCGACCGACCAGCCAGGCGGGCAGCTCGGACAGCGGCACGGCGTGGTTGGCGCGCTCCTGGAGCAGGCCGGTCAGCCCGTCGACGTCCAACCGGTCGTCGCCGTCACCCACCCGCCCCTCGATCAGGCCGTCGGTGTACATCAGCAGGGACCAGTCATCGGTGTCGAACTCCAGGTCGAACGCGACGGGACGGCGGGGTCGTACGCCGAGCAGCAGGCCGCCCCGGGCCGGTACCGGCCCGACCTTGCCGCCGGACAGCAGCAGCGGCGGCGGGTGGCCGGCCAGCCGGACGGTGGCCCGGTTGGCGGCCAGGTCGAGCCGGGCGGTGGCGACGGTGGCGAAGATCTCCTGTAGCCGGCGCTCGCTCATCAGCACCTGCTCCAGGGCGGGCAGCACCTCGTCGTCGGGCACCCCGGCCAGGATCAACGCCCGCCAGGCCACCCGCAGCTCGACACCGAGGGCGGCCTCGTCCACGCCGTGCCCGCACACGTCGCCGACGATCAGGTCGACCCGGTCCGGCCGGGTCTGCACCACGTCGAAGAAGTCCCCGCCGATGAGCGCCGCGTGCCGGCCCGGCCGGTAGAAGGTGTGCACCGCCACCTCGTCGGTGGTCATCAGCGGCTGGGGCAGCAGGCCCCGTTCCAGTCGGGCCGACTCGGCCTGGCGCAGCTCGACCTCGCGCAGCCGGCGGGCGTTCTCGTCGGCCCGCTTGCGTTCCACCGCGTAGCGCAGGGCGCGGGTCAGCAGCACCCCGTCGACCTGCCCCTTGACCAGGTAGTCCTGGGCACCCTCGGCGACCGCGACGATGCCGAGGTGCTCGTCGGAGCGTCCGGTCAGCACGCAGACCGCCGCGCCGCTGGACATCTCCAGCACCCGGCGCAGCCCGTCCAGGCCCTGCGCGTCGGGCAGGCCGAGGTCGAGCAGCACGCAGTCGACCCCGGCGATGCGCTGCCGGGCCTCGCTGAGGCTGGTGGCGACCAGCAGGTCGATCATCGAGTTGGTCTCGGCGAGCAGCTCACCGACCAGGAAGGCGTCGCCCTCGTCGTCCTCGACCAGCAGCACCCGCAGCCGTTCGCCCGGCGGCAGGTTGGGGTGGGGCCCGAGCCCGCCGTGCGGGTACGGCGCGACGGAGGGCCCGGCCAGGCCAGGCCCCCGGTGCGACCGGGTCACCGCCGCGAGACGCGGGAGTTCGCTGGTGATGTCGGGCTCCTTCCGAGTGCCCTGCTGATCCTGTATTAGACAACGGTCGCACACAACACGGTCCGCCCGGTCCGGGCGTTCCCGGGCAAGGCCGTCACCAGGTGAGCGTCCGGTCAGCGCCGCGCGTCACGGTTCGGTTCCGGTACGCCCCGGCCGCGCCCCGGCGGGGGCAGGATGGTGCACCACCTCCGCACCACCTTCGAGGAGTTCCCGTGGGCGCACCCCCCGCCTCCGCCGCCGACCGGGCGCTGGCCCGGCCCCGGCGTCGCCCGCCCGCCGCCCTGGCCGCCCTGCTGGCGCTGGTCGCGGTGGGCGCGGTCGTGCTGGTCACCCTGGCCACCCCGACGCCCCGGCCGGTCGACGCCCCGGCCGACGAGTTCAGCGCCGGGCGGGCGTACCGGACGGTGCAGACGGTGGCGCAACGCCCGCACCCGGCCGGCAGCGCCGCCAACGACCAGGTCCGTGAGCACCTGGTCGGGGTGCTGAGCGGGCTGGGCCTGCAGACCGAGGTACAGGACACCGTCGCCCCGGAGGCCGGGCAGCTCAGCGGGGCGGCCGGCGGGGCCACCTTCGCCCGGGTCCGCAACGTGGTGGCCCGGCTGCCCGGGACCGCCTCCACCGGCCGGGTCTTCCTGGTGGCGCACTACGACTCGGTGCAGACCGGCCCGGGTGGCAACGACGACGCGGCCGGCACCTCCACCGTGCTGGAGGTGGCCCGCGCGCTGGCCGCCGGTCCCCGGCCCCGCAACGACGTCGTGTTCGTGCTGACCGACGCCGAGGAGGCCTGCCTGTGCGGGGCGGCGGCGTTCGCGGCGAGTCACCCGCTGGCCGCCGACGGCGGGGTGGTGCTCAACCTGGAGGCGCGGGGCTCCACCGGCCCGGTGATCATGTTCGAGACGTCCCGGAACAACGCCGAACTGGTGGCCGCCTTCGGCCGGGGCGCCCCGCACCCGGTGGGCACCTCGTTCGCGGTGGAGATCTACCGGGCGCTGCCCAACGACACCGACTTCACCGCGTTCCTCGACAACGACTTCGTCGGGTTGAACGCGGCGTACATCGACGGGGGCGCGATCTACCACACCCCGCTGGACACCCCGGCGGCGATGGACCGGGGCAGCCTCCAGATGCACGGCGACAACGCGCTCGGGCTGGCCCGGGAGTTCGGCCGCGCCGACCTGACGGCGCTGAAGTCCGGCCACGACGCCACCTACTTCCCGATGCCGGGCGGACTGGTCCGCTACCCCGGCTGGCTGACCTGGCCACTGGCCGCCCTGGCGGTGCTCGGGGTGCTGGTGCTGGGCTGGCAGGTCCGGCACACCGGCCGGGCCGGCACCGGTCGCCTGTTCGCCGGGTTCGGGCTGGCGCTGGTGCCGATCGTGGCCGCCCCGGTCGCCGCCCAACTGCTGTGGGCGGGGATCACCGCGCTGCGCCCCGGCTACGCCGAGCTGCTCGACCCGTACCGTCCGGTCTGGTACCGGTTGGCGGTGGTGGCGCTCGCCGCCGCGATCCTGCTCACCTGGTACGCGCTGGCCCGCCGCCGGGTCGGCCCGGCGGCGCTGGCCGTCGGTGGGCTCGGCTGGCTCGCCCTGCTCGGGGTGGTGCTGGCCGCGCTGGTGCCCGGCGGGGCGTACCTGGCCACCCTGCCGGCGCTGGCCGGCGCGCTCGCCGGCCTGGTGGCGCTGCGTACCCGGATCGACGGCCCGTGGCCGGTGGTCGCGGTGACCCTGGCCGGCGCGGTCGCCGTGGTGATCCTGCTACCGACGGTGGTGCTGCTCTTCCCCGCGCTGGGGATGGCGATGGGCGGGGTCGCGGCCCTGTTCGCGGTGCTGCTGGGGCTGGCCGCGCTGCCGGTGCTCGACCTGCTGCACCCGGCGGCCGGCGGCCAGCGGGGCATGGTCGCCGCCCGCGCCCGCCGGCTCGGCGCGCTGCCGGCCGTCGCCGCCGCGCTCGCCGCCACCCTGTTCGCCGGGGTCGGCCTGGCGGTCGACCGGTTCGACGCCGACCACCCCGTGCCCACCCACCTGATGTACGCCCTGGACGCCGACACCAGCGAGGCGCAGTGGCTCACCCGGGAGGCCGACCCGCAGCCGTGGACCGCCGGATACGTCGACGGTCCCGCCGCCGTCGACGGCTTCCCCGGCCTGGGCGATCCCGACCTGCGCGGCGGCCCGGCACCGGCGGCGAACCTGACCGCTCCCACGGTGCAGGTGCTGGCGGACACCACCGCCGGTGGGCTGCGCACCCTGCGGCTGCGGCTGCTCCCCCAGCGCACCGTCCGGCTGGCCACCCTGCACGTGGACGCCACCACCGCCGAGGTGACCCGGGCCGAGGTGGCCGGGCATGAGGTGCCGGTCGGACGGCAACTGACGGTCGAGGAGGCGTCGCTCGACCGGTGGGGTTTCGGGATCGTGTTCCACGCCCCACCTGCCGACGGGGTCGAGATCACCCTGACCGTGCGGCCCCGGGCGGGGCAGGTGGCGTTGCGGGCGATGGACGCCAGCGACGGGCTGGAAGGGCTGCCGGGGTTCCGTCCCCGGCCTGCGGGGGTGGGGGTGGTGGGGTCGCACACCTCGGAGATGTTGGCGGTCGCCCGCACCTATCCACTCTGACGAGCGCCTGCCGCTAGCACCACAGGCGATACCATATGTCCGGAGCGTGGGAGGCCATGTGATGCAGGACGTTCGCCCCGAGGTGAGTCACTACACCTATCGCGTCACGTGGTCGGCGCAGGACAACGAGTTTGTCGCCACCTGCGCCGAGTTTCCCTCGCTGTCCTGGCTGGCCCCCTCGCAGATCGAAGCCCTGCAAGGACTCCGCGACCTACTCTGTGAGGTGGTCGCAGACCTGGAGCAGCAGGGCGAGGAAGTCCCGGAGCCGTATGCCGATCGGAGGTACTCGGGCAAATTCAACGTGCGCGTCGGTGAAAGCCTGCACCGCGAGTTGGCCATCCATGCCGCAGAAGACGGGATGAGCCTCAACCAGTACGTCGTACGGAGGCTGTCGGCAGCCTGAACACGGTGGGGCGCCCCGGATGGCCCGGATAACCGGTCGCCCGGACCGGCGGGGCGGACTACGGTCCGCAGGATGCGGCTGGAGAAGGTCACCCCGGAGAACTACGAGGCGGCGCTCAAACTGTCGGTGCGGCCCGATCAGGAGGATCTGGTCGGGCCGGTGGTCAAGTCACTGGCCGAGGCGTACGTCTTCCCGGACATCGCCTGGCCGAGGCTGATCTTCGATGGCGACCGGTTGGTCGGCTTCCTGATGGCCTTCCTCGACTACGCGTGGGGCGACAACCCCGATGACGTCCGGTCCGGCCTCTGGAAACTCAACATCGCCGCCGACGCCCAGGGGAAGGGTTACGGGCGGTTCGCCGTCGAGGCGGTGTGCGCGGAGATCCGCGCCCGGGGCGGCAACCGGGCGTACGTCACCTGGGTGCCCCGCGAGGGCGGGGCGGAGGGCTTCTATCTGAAGCTGGGCTTCCGGCCGACCGGCGAGCAGAGCGAGGGGGAGACGGTCGCCGTCCTGGACTTCTGACCGGCCGTCGTGATCGTACCTGGGACTATTGGAACTGACTCATCCGCCGAACTGCCCGCTCTAGCTGCTTGACCAAGTGAGGCAAAGTATCGGCGACCTGGGCAGCCGCGCGGACGCTGCGGCCGAAACTGTCACCCTCGAACACCTCCGCAGCGTATGCAGCAGCGCGGGCACTACGGTCGAAACTGCCTTCGCCGAACACTTCGGCCGCGTAAGCAAGGGACCGTGCCGTCTGGCCGCTCACCCCACCTCCAACCGCCGCAATGGTCGCAATGATGCCTCTAAGCTCCGCGACGGTCTCAGAGTTGGCCACGCCAGTCTCCTCCAACCGCTTGGTCACAGCCTCAAGCCGCTCTAGTGGAGGTTCCGCGAGTTCCGTCAGCACCCTGCCCAGGGTCTCAGTGTCGGGTACTCGCAACCTGGCAAGCACGGCGCCCGCCTCACCCTCATGCCGAGCCTTCCAAGACTTCAGCACCTCGGGCGTATACCGGCTCTCGTCGCCGTCCACCTCCTCGTGATGGGCCAGGCAGAGTAGGAGCAAGTTGGCAAACGAGTCACGTTCCTCCGCAGACATCTCTCCCTGGAACCGGGCAGACTTCGGCTTCACGCCGTAAATGTGGGCTACCTGAGAGTTCTTCTGGTACACACCGGGCCGCACCTCCAGCACGACCGGCATTGGGCAGTTGGGGGCATAGCACTGGCCGTTACTGACGGTCCAGAGAGCGGCCAACATCGCTGGGGGAAGGTTCTTTCGCTCGCCAGCACCCTCAGCACGAGGCTTAGTGGTCGTCGTCACCACCACAGAATGTCATCGACCTATGACCAAAGCTACAACGTCAGGATGAGCCATACGAGCACCTCAGATGTTCCAGCCAGCGCCACCCCGCGCTCTCATCGATCCGCTAACTCCCCCAACAATGCGACGTACCCGCTGGAGACACGCTCCGGTCGTCGCTGTCCACGTGAGCACAGGAACCGCCGCCTAACAGCGCTACTTCCAGCGGAAGTGGACGAAGAGGCGGCCGAAGTTCTTGGAGTCCTTCTCGACCCGGTGGTAGAGCTGCTTGACGTCCTTCTGGTCGAGGAAGCGCAGCACCTTCTTCTTGAGCTGGCCGGATCCCTTACCCGGGATGATCTCGACCAGGGTGGCCTTCTTCGCCACCGCCTCGTCCATGATCCCGCGCAGGGCGCGGTCGATGTCGTGGCCCTTGTTGAAGATGTCGTGCAGGTCCAGCTTGAGCTTCATCCCGCCTCCCCCACCTGCGCAGCCGCCATGGCAGGCCAATCGTAGGCCGGCACGCGTCGGGACGAGGCTCAGGCTTCGTCGGGTGCTCCGGCATGAGCACCCCGTCGACGACCACTGGCCGAGTCAGGCGGACTCTTCGTCGTGGTCCGCCTCGCCGAGGTGGGGGCGGTGTTCGCGGATCCACGCCTCGACCTCGGCCTTGAGCCACACGGCACCCATCCCGAGCCGGTCGTACGGCTTGGGGAAGTCGGGCCGGTCGATGATCTGACGTGCCCGTTGCCGGCTGACGCCGAGCCGGGTCGTGATCTCGCCCGCCCCGTAGAGGTGGCGTGGCACGGCGCGAGAGTAGCCAGACCGCCAGTGGTCAAACCGCAGCTAGTCAGACTGCACCTTGGCAAATACACCCTTGCACCTTGACAAGTGGCGAGCAGGCCCACACGCTGGACTGATGTCGCAGCAGCCCGCACGGCCCGCTCGTCCCACACGCTGATGGTCGACGCCACGGAGAACTCGATGGACCTCAGCCGGAGCAGTGCCAGCAGACCGCGTGACCGGTTCGATACCGGAACTCGACGCAGTTCGAACGCATCGGCGGTGCATGCCCGCCCAGGCGGGGCTGTCCGGCCACACGTACCGATGCGGCCGCTCTGGCTGTGCCGGGTGTGCGCCGCGCCCTGGCCGTGTCAGCCCGCCCGGCTGCTGCTGATCCTCGAATACCGGCGGGACCGGGTCGGGCTGTCCGTCCACATGGCCGGGCAACTGTTCGACGCCACCGGCGACCTGGTCACCCTCAACCCGAACGCCGTACCGACCCCGGCCGAGCTGTTCGAGCGGTTCCTGGCCTGGACCAGACGCGGAACCGGGCCGGGGGAAGGGTAGTAACCCCTTCCCCCGGCCCGGCGCGGTCTCCGACTCAGCGACCGTTGCCGACCCGGCTCTCCACCCGGCGCAGCGCGGTCACGTAGTCGTCGTTGGTCGAGTGCATGGCCGCCGCGATGCGCAGGTGGCGCAATGCGTCCGGGTAGCGGTTCAGCCGCTCCAGCGTCCGGCCCAGCACGTGGTGGGCGTAGTGGTCGCTGGGGTCCCGGTCGACCAGCTCCCGCAACTGCTCCTCGGCGCGGCCGAGCTGGGCGGTCTGGAAGTACGCCCGGGCCAGCAGCTGACGTACGGAGGAGTTGCCGGGCTCGGCCGCCACGATCGGCTCCAGCAGCCGGACCGCTCCGCTCGGGTCACCCATCTCGAAGTACATGGTCGCCCGTCGGTACTCCGCCAGAAGATCCATCCCGACCCACCCCCTCGCGTCACGTCGCCATTGCTCCGACGCTGGCACAACACCGGGCGTACCGCGAGTGTTCCTGGGGGTCGACTTGTGACTCAGGAGGCCGGGTCGTCCCGTTCGCCCGTCAACTGCCAGGCCCGGACACCGCCGACGATTCCGGCCGTGTTGGGCACGATCACCACGTCGTCGCCCATCCGGGCCACCTGCTCGGGGCGGATCAGCCGCGAGTTGCCGCCGCCGAGATAGAGCCGGTCCCAGCGGAACACCGGGCGCAGCCCGTCCACCACCTGCCGGATGCGGCGAGACCAGAAGGCGTCGCCGAGCCGCCGCCGCTCCGGCTCCCCGACGTACGTGTCGTAGGTGGTGCCCCAACGGACCGGGGCGTGGGACAGCTCCAGGTGCGGGGCGAGCCGCCCGCCGTCGAAGAGCGCGCTGCCCAGCCCGGTGCCGAGGGTCAGCACCAGCTCGCAGCCGGTCCCGGCGACCACCCCGGCACCGTGCACCTCGGCGTCGTTGAGCACCAGCGCCGGCATCCCGAACGCCTCGGTGACCGCCCGCCGCGCGTCGTACCCGGACCACTCGGCGAGCAGGTCGGGGTCGACGCGGCTGCGCGGCCCGGACCGGGTCACGTAGTGCGGCGTGGCCACCACGACCCCGTGCCGGATCATGCCCGGCATCCCCACCGTGACCCGGTCCGCCGGGGGCAGCCGGCCGGCCAGCTCCAGCAGCGTCTTGACGAACAGCTCCGGCGGCAACGGGTACGGGGTGTCCACCCGGATCACCGACGCCCGCAGGGTGCCGTCCCCGTCCAGCACCGAGCCCTTGATGCCGCCGCCGCCGCAGTCGATCGCCAACGTCAATCCCACCCACCCACCTTGCCCCACCCGCCCCCGTTTCTCCCGCCCGTCCCCCACCTTCCGCCGACGCGGGCCGGCAGCCCGACCACCGGCCGACCCGGGAGACGTGCCGGCGGTGGCGACGGGCGGCGGTGACCTGCATAGGCGGCGAGGGCGCAGGTTCGTGGAGAGTTGTTGTCGCCATGGCCGCAAGAACTCTCCACGATCTGGCGCACGGACCACCGCCCCCGTCGACCGGGCGGCAGCGGGCCGGGCCGGGCCGCGCGGTGTCCCCGCCCCGGATCGGCGGGCGCTAGGCTCGGGGCCTCATGAGCGCCACGATGATCGCCAAGGGACTCGCCGCCGGGCACGGGGAGCGGATGCTCTTCAGTGACCTCGACCTGGTCGTCGCTCCCGGCGACGTGGTGGGGCTGGTGGGGGTCAACGGGGCGGGCAAGTCGACACTGCTGCGCACGCTGGCCGGGGTGCAGCCGGTGGAGGAGGGCAGCGTCACGCTGAGCCCGCCGGGGGCCTCGGTGGGCTACCTGCCGCAGGAGACGGAACGCCGGGCGGGCGAGACCGTCCGCGACTTCCTGGCCCGCCGGACCGGGGTCACCGGCGCGCAGGCCGCCCTGGACGCGGCCGCCGAAGCGCTCACCGCGGGCACGGCCGGTGCCGACGACGCGTACGCCGGGGCGTTGGAGCGGTGGCTCGACCTCGGCGGGGCGGACCTGGAGGAACGCGCCGAGCAGGTCGCCGCCGAGTTGGGGCTCACCGTCGACCTGGACCACCCGATGACCGGCCTGTCCGGCGGCCAGGCGGCCCGCGCCGGGCTGGCCTCCCTGCTGCTCAGCCGCTACGACGTCTTCCTGCTCGACGAGCCCACCAACGACCTGGACCTGGCCGGCCTGGACCGGCTGGAACGGTTCGTCACCGGGCTGCGCGCCGGCACGGTGCTGGTCAGCCACGACCGGGAGTTCCTGACCCGGACGGTGACCCGGGTGCTCGAACTCGACCCGGCACAGCAGCAGGTCCGGCACTACGGCGGCGGCTACGGCGCGTATCTGGAGGAGCGGGAGGTGGCCCGCCGGCACGCCCGGGCCGACTTCGAGGAGTATGCCGACACCCGGGCCGCGTTGGAGGCCCGGGCCCGCACCCAGCGGGCCTGGATGGAGAAGGGCGTGAAGAACGCCCGCCGCAAGGCCACCGACAACGACAAGATCGGCCGGAAGTTCCGGGCCGAGGCGACGGAGAAGCAGGCGGCCAAGGCGAAGCAGACCGAGCGGCTGATCGAACGCCTCGACGTGGTCGAGGAGCCCCGCAAGGAGTGGGAGCTGCGGATGGAGATCGCCGCCGCGCCCCGGGCCGGCGCGGTGGTGGCCTCGCTGCGCGACGCGGTGGTCCGCCGGGGCGCCTTCACCCTGGGGCCGGTGAACCTCCAGATCGACTGGGCCGACCGGGTGGCGATCACCGGGGCGAACGGCTCCGGCAAGACCACCCTGCTGGGGGCGTTGCTGGGTCGGCTTCCGCTCGACGCCGGGCACGCCGCGCTCGGCCCGGGGGTGGTGGTCGGCGAGGTCGACCAGGCCCGGGGGCTGTTCCTCGGCGACGAGCCGCTGCTGGAGGCGTTCGGGGCCGCCGTACCGGAAATGGCACCGGCGGATGCGCGGACACTGCTGGCCAAGTTCGGCCTGCGCGCCGCGCACGTGCTGCGGCCGGCGGCGACGCTGTCGCCGGGCGAGCGGACCCGGGCGGCGCTGGCGCTGCTGCAGGGCCGGGGGGTCAACCTGCTGGTGCTCGACGAGCCGACCAACCACCTCGACCTGGCGGCCATCGAGCAGTTGGAGTCGGCGCTGGCCGGCTACCCGGGGACGCTGCTGCTGGTCACCCACGACCGGCGGATGCTGGAGGCGGTCAGCGTCGACAGGCGGCTGCGGGTCGCCGACGGACGGATCGCCGAGGACTGATCGGCGTCACCCGTCGGCCGCCGGGTGACAATGGGGTCATGCTCAGATGGGAGTACGCGCTGCTGGTCCGCCGTCGCCAGCCGACCGCCTCCGACCTCAGCTGGGAGGTCGTCTTCGTCTGGTACGGCCCGGACGGCTCGATGACCGACGTCACCGCCTACGGTGACACCGCGCTGGCGCATCTGAACCGGGCCGGTGACCAGGGCTGGGAACTCGTCGGCATGAGCGAGGACCCGTCCCTGGAGGGCCACAACGAGCTGCACCGCTATCACCTCAAGCGCCCGAAGGCGGCAGGTGCGCCCCGGCAGCGCATCCGGGCCGTCGGCCGGCCCACCCGACGTGCCGGCGGCTGACCCGGCCGGCGCTGGCGAAGCAGATCGGGTGGTGTGCCGGGCCGGGAAGCGGGTAACGGCCGGCGGGAGGTGGCCATGGTCGCGTTGGCGCAGGCACCGCCCTCGGCCGAACGGCTGCGGGCGCTCGACGGGTTCCTCGAAGCTGCCTGGGCCGAGCAGGCCCGCCACGACGAGCGGTTACGCGGGCTCGCCGTGGCGGTGCGGTTCGACCGGGGGGTCGCCCACCTGAGCGGGGAGGTGCCCGGACCGGAGCAGTTGCGGCTGGTCCGCGAGCTGGTCGGCCGGCTGGCCGGGGTGTACGGCGTGTGGGGGCGGGTGCGGGTCGCCGGTCGGGACCCGGTGGTGGTGGACCTGGGCTGCGGCGGTCAGAAGCAGTATCCGGCGAACCTCGGGTTGGACATCTTCCCCGCCCCGGGGGTGGACGCGGTGGCGGACCTGTCCGGGTCGCTGCCGCTGGCCGACGATTCCGTCGACGTGATCTTCACGGTGCACATCCTGGAGCACCTGATCGACTTCCTGCCGCTGGTGGACGAGTGCCACCGGGTGCTCCGCCCGGGTGGCGTGCTGCACGTGATGAGCCCCTGGTGGGGGCATGTCAACGCGGTGGCCGACCCGACCCACGTCCGGCTGCTGGACGTACAGACGATCAAGGGGGTGTGCGGCCAGCGCCCGCCGGGGACCCCACGCTGGTATCCACTGCACGCCGGCTGCGACGGCGCGTCCATCTTCGCCGACCTGACCCCGCTGCCCGCCGACGCGCCACCGGTGTCCCCCGCCCACCTGGCCCGCTTCTTCGACTGACTGTGAGCCAGTGCCTGCGGCTGTGGCTGTGGCTGTGGCTGTGGCTGTGGCGAAACGGCAGCCGCCGGGGGCCGGTAGCGCGGGCGGACGAAGGCGTCAGGCGGTGCTTTCCCGGAAGGCCAGCCGGTGCGGTGCGGTGACCTCCCGGGCAGGCGCGTCCCGCTCACCGGCCAGCCGTCCGGCGAGCAGGTCGACGGCGAGCCGGGCGATCCGTTCCTTGTCCGGGCTGACCGTGGTCAGGGTGGGGACGCTGAACCGGCCGTCCTCGATGTCGTCGAAGCCGGCGACGGCGACGTCGGCGGGAACCCGCAGACCGGCCTCGTGCAGGGCGCGTAGCGCGCCGAGGGCGAGGGTGTCGCTGAAGCAGAAGACCGCGTCCGGGCGGGCACCCGAGGCGAGCAGGTGACGCATGGCGGCGGCCCCGTCGGCGCGGTGCCAGGCCGGCGTGTCGGCGACGAGGCGCTCGTCGTACCCGATGCCGGCGTCGGCCAGGGCGGCGGTGTAGCCGGCCAGCCGGAGGCGGGCGCCGGCACCCTCGGGGGTGTGCTGCGCGCCGACGGCGGCGACCCGGCGGCGGCCGAGACCGATCAGGTGGGCGGTCATCTCCCGGGCGGCGGCCACGTTGTCGATCATCACGTGGTCGGCCCGGCCGTGGTCCGTCCGCTCGCCGAGCAGCACCATCGGCAGTTCCAGGCCGACGAGGTCGTCGGCGGACAGCGACAGCGGACTGAAGATCAGCCCGTCGATCATGTGGTCGCCCACGCCGGCGGCGGCCACCTTCTCCCGTTCCCGGCCACCGCCGGTCTGGTCGATGAGCACGGTCCAGCCGTGGTCGGCGGCGGCGGCCACCACGTGCCGCGCCAGCTCGGCGAAGTACGGCACGTCCAGCTCCGGCACGGCGAGGGCGATCACGCCGGTACGCCCCTTGCGCAGGTTGCGGGCCGACAGATTGGGTCGGTAGCGGAGTTCGGCGATCGCCGCCTCGACCCGGGCCCGGGTCTCCGGACGGACGTGCTGGTAGCCGTTGACCACGTTCGACACGGTCTTGACCGACACCCCGGCCCGCTCGGCGACGTCCTTGAGGCGGTGGCGCACGTCCCCGCTCCCTCCCACGTCCGCCGGCCGACGGTGGCCCGCGACAGATCCTTTACAACGTTGGCGACAACGGTATACAAACGCGGGGCGGTGCATCGACCGCAGTCGCTCCGAGCAGCTCAGGGAAGAGGTGGGGCCCGTGCGTGCAGCGCGGTTGACGATCGACCCGGCCTTCACGATCGGCCCGGTGGACCGCCGGCTCTTCGGTTCCTTCGTGGAACACCTGGGCCGCTGCGTGTACGGCGGCATCCACGAACCGGGGCACCCCGGAGCCGACCCGTCCGGCCTGCGCCGCGACGTGCTGGAGCTGACCCGGGAACTGGGCGTCTCCGTGGTCCGCTACCCCGGCGGCAACTTCGTCTCCGGCTACCGCTGGGAGGACGGCGTCGGCCCGGTCGACGACCGCCCCCGCCGGCTGGACCTGGCCTGGAAGACCATCGAGACCAACGCGTTCGGCCTCGACGAGTTCATGACCTGGGCCACCGCCGCACAGGTCGAGCCGATGATGGCGGTCAACCTCGGCACCCGGGGCGTGCAGGAGGCGTGCGACCTGCTGGAATACGCCAACCACCCGGGCGGCACCCGGCTGTCCGACCTGCGCCGCGCACACGGCGCGCAGGAGCCGTACGGGGTGCGGTTGTGGTGCCTCGGCAACGAACTGGACGGCCCCTGGCAGGTCGGCCACAAGACCGCCGAGGAGTACGGCCGGCTCGCCGCCGAGACCGCGCGGGCGATGAAGCTGATCGACCCCTCGGTCAGCCTGGTCGCCTGCGGCAGTTCCGGCCGGGGCATGCCCACCTTTGCCTCCTGGGAGGCGACCGTGCTGGAACACACCTACGAGCAGGTCGACTACGTCTCGGCGCACACCTACTACGACCCGACCGACGGCGACCGGGCCAGCCTGCTCGCCTCAGCCGTCGACATGGACCAGTTCATCAGCGAGGTCGTCGCCACCGCCGACCATGTGGCCGCCCGGCTGCGGCAGACCCGCAAGCTGAAGATCTCCTTCGACGAGTGGAACGTCTGGTACCAGTCCCGAGTCCAGGCCGACCTGGACCGGCGCGGCTGGGTCGAGGCGCCGGAGCTGCTCGAAGACGAGTACACGGCTGTCGACGCGGTGGTCGTCGGCGACCTGCTGATCACCATGCTCCGGCACGCCGACCGGGTCGGCGTGGCCTGCCAGGCGCAGCTGGTCAACGTGATCGCCCCGATCCGCACCCGCACCGGCGGGCCGGCCTGGCGGCAGAGCATCTTCCACCCGTTCGCCCTGACCGCCCGGTACGCCACGGGCACCGTGCTGCGCACCGAGCCGGTCTCACCGCACTACGCCACGAAGCGGTACGGCGACGTGCCGGTGTTGGACACCGTCGCACTGCACGACGAGGAGTCCGGCGCGCTGACCGTGTTCGCGGTCAACCGGGGCACCGACGACCTCCCCCTGGATCTCGACCTGCGGGGCCTGTCGGGGCTGCACCCGGTGCAGCACCTCGCCCTCGTCGCCGGGGACGACCCGGACGCGGTCAACACCGAGGCCGAGCCCGACCGGGTGACCCCCCGGGAGCTGCCCACCGGCACCGTCGACGGCGACCGCTGCGTCGTACGCCTGCCGGGGATCTCCTGGAATCTGCTGCGCTTCGCACCGCGCCCCTGACCCCACCGGGCCCGGCGGGTGCCGGCCGGTGGTCCCGGCCGGCACCCGCCGGGCGGTCAGGCGGAGGCGGGTTCCTTGGCGCGCTCCTCGGCCTCCTGGACGGCGAGGCGATTACGCCGGTAGCCGTAGCAGAAGTAGACGACGCCGCCGAGCGCCATCCAGACCAGGAACCTGATCCAGGTCTCGACCGACAGGTTGAGCGTCAGGTAGAGGCAGGCCAGCGCGGTGAAGATCGGCAGCACCGGGGAGAACGGGACCCGGAACGGCCGTTCCAGGTCGGGGCGCTTGCGGCGCAGGATCGGCACCGCGATCGAGACGATCATGAAGGCGCAGAGCGCGCCGATGCTGACCAGGTCGGCCAGGGCCGACAGCGGCAGGAACCCGGCGAGCAGCGCCACCGCGACCGTCATCACCGCCGAGATCCGGTACGGCGTCCCCCAGCGCGGGTGGATCTTCGCCACGGCGGGTGGGAGCAGGCCGTCCCGGGAGATGGCGAAGCCGATCCGGCCCATGGCCACCAGGTCGACCAGGATCACGCTGGTCAGGCCGGCGACGGCGGCGATGGAGACGAGCACCCCGGCCCAACCCGCCCCGACCGCGTTGAAGGCCGCCGCGATCGGGGCACCCCGGTCGATCTCGGTGTACGGCACCATGCCGACCACGACCAGCGAGACTGCGATGTAGAGCGTGGTGGAGATCAGCAGGGTGCCGAACAGCCCCAGGGTCAGGTCCCGCTTGGGCCGCCTGGTCTCCTCACCCAGGTTCGCCACCGCCTCGAAGCCGGTGTACGCGAAGAAGACCACGGCGGCGGCGGTGAGCACCCCGACGAAACCGAAGACGGAGGGTTCCAGCCCGAACAGCGCCTGGGTGACGGGCTGCTTGATCCCGTCGTCGCCGGCACCGGCCGGCTCGGCCGGCGGGATGAACGGGGTGAGGTTGGCCGCCTTGACGAAGAACAACCCGGCGACCACGACGAAGACGCAGATGCCCACCTTTACCAGGACCAGCAGGTTGGTGATCCGGGCCGACTCGCGGATGCCGACGATGGCGACCACGCCGAGCAGCAGCACGATGCCGATCGCCCCGACGTTGACCACGCTGCCCTCTTCGGCGAACCAGGTGCTCGGCAGGCCGAACAGTTCGGCGAGGTAACCGGACCAGCCCCGGGCCACCACCGCCGCACCGAGCGCGAACTCCAACAGCAGGTCCCACCCGATGATCCACGCGACGATCTCGCCCATCGTGGCGTACGCGTAGGTGTAGGCGCTGCCGGCGGTCGGCACGCTGGACGCCAGTTCGGCGTAGCAGAGGGCGGCGAGCAGGGCGACCGCCCCGGCGATGGCGAACGAGATCACCACACCCGGCCCGGCGCTGTCGCGCGCCTCGATGCCGGTGAGGGTGAAGATGCCGGTGCCGATCACGATGCCGATGCCGAACCCGGTGAGGTCGCGGGCTCCGAGTCGTCGTTTCAGACCGGGGGTGCCGTCACTGCCGTCGGCGTTGCCCTGGGCAACCACGTCCTTGATCGGTTTGGTTCGCAGCACGGACACTGCGCTCACCCCTCCCACCACCGCGACCGCCCTGCTGACGGCCGGTGCCGGGCGTTGCTACCCACCCCAACCCCACCCCAATCACCCCACCCATATCAACGCCCTGTCCCCCGCTAACCACTTTCGGTCACCCCCACCCACATCCCCTGCAACCACCCCTTGCACCAGCACCCCCAAGTATGAAAATTTCCTCCCATCCCCCCACCCAACCCGCCACTTCCCGCCACCCTCCCCTCGCTCCCCGCCCCCACCCGCCCCGCCCCGCCCCGCCCCGGTGATCAAGAGGTTCGCGTCAATTCTGGCGCTTCCGCTGACGCAAACCTCTTGATCACCGCCGCGAGGTGGGGGCGTCGGGGAGCGGCCGGAGGCGGGGCGGGGAGGCGGAAGGGCGAGCGGTCGGAGGGGTGTTAGGGCGAGCGGCGGAGGAGGCGGGCGGGTGGGCCGGTACCGGAGGAGGGAGAGTGTGGTGAGCAGACTCGGGATCGGTGTGGTCGGGTTGGCGCTGGTAGCGGTCAGCGGGCTCGCGGGGAGCGGGCCGGCCGCGGCCACCGGCAGGGGAACCGAAACGGCGGCAGCCACCGGCGGGGGAACCGGAACAGCCGCGGCCACCGGCGGGGGTGGCGGTGCCGCGACGACCGGGGTGGCCGCCGGCAGCGCCACGGCGGGTGACGAGTGCGTGGTCGATCCGGCGGTGCCGAAGCGGCAGTTCCGGGCCATGTGGATCTCGTCGGTGGTGAATATCGACTGGCCGAGCGCGGGCTCGCGTACCGCCCCCGACCGGATCGCCGCCCAGCAGGCCGAGTACCGGGGCTGGCTCGACCTCGCGCAGCGGCTGCACCACAACGCCGTGGTGGTGCAGGTCCGGCCGACCGCCGACGCGTTCTGGCCGTCGCCGTACGAGCCGTGGTCGGAGTACCTGACCGGGGTACGGGGGCAGGACCCGGGCTGGGATCCGCTGGCCTTCCTGGTCGCCGAGTCACACCTGCGGAACCTGGAGTTCCACGCCTGGTTCAACCCGTACCGGATCTCCATGCCGGCACCCGGGGGTGCGGGCGCCGACCTGGGGCAGCTCGCCCCGGACCACCCGGCCCGGCAGCACCCGGAGTGGACCTTCGCCTACCCGCCGGCCGGCGTCGCCGGCAGCCGGCTCTACTACGACCCCGGCGTCCCGCAGGTCCGCGAGTTCGTCCAGACCGCGATGCTGGACGCGGTCCGCCGGTACGACCTCGACGGCGTGCACTTCGACGACTACTTCTACCCGTACCCGAGCGGCACCTACCCGGTGCCCGACGACGCCACGTTCGCCGCGTACCACCGGGGGTTCACCGACCGGGCCGCCTGGCGGCGGGACAACATCGACCTGCTGATCCAGGAGATGGGCGGCCGGATCAAGGCGGTCAAGCCGTGGGTGAAGTTCGGGGTGAGCCCGTTCGGCATCTGGCGCAACGCCAGCGCCGACCCGGACGGCTCGGACACCACCGGCAGCCAGTCGTACGACATCATCTCGGCCGACACCCGCAGGTGGGTCAAGCAGGAGTGGATCGACTACATCGTGCCGCAGCTCTACTGGTACATCGGCCAGTATCCGGCCGCCGACTACGCCCGGCTGGTGCCCTGGTGGGCGCAGACGGTGCGGGGCACCCGGGTGCAGCTCTACATCGGCCAGGCGGACTACAAGAGCGGTGACCCGGCGTACGGCACGTACTGGATGAACCCGCAGGAACTGTCGGACCACCTGACGCTGAACCGGGCGTACCCGGAGGTGCTCGGCAACGTGCACTTCTCGGCCGTGCAGGTACGGGCCGACCGGCTGGGCGCGACGAGCCGCTACGCCGCCGCGCACTACTCCCGCCCGGCGCTGGTGCCGGCCATGGCGCACCTGCCGGCGAAGCCGCTGCCGCGCCCGGTGTTCACCCGCGCCGAGCGCACCGCCGACGGGGTACGGCTGCACTGGCGGCAGCCGGCGGACGGGAAGGGCCCGCTCGCCGACGCCACCTCGTACGCGGTCTACCGCTTCGACGGGTCCGGCCCGGTCGACGGGTGCGGCCGGGCGGACGCCGCGCACCTGGTCGGCACGGTCCGGGCCACCCCCGGGCAACCGCAGTCCTGGGTGGACGGCACCGCCGAGCCCGGCCGGGCTTACACCTACCAGGTGACCGCGCTGGACCGGCTGTGGAACGAGAGCGCCGCCTCGCCGGCCCGGGTGGTGCGCTGATCTGATCGACCTCGGACGCCCCGGGTGCCCACGCACCCGGGGCATTCGTCTGTTTCGACGCATGTCACCAATACGTCGCCTCCGCCACGCCCCACCGACCGGATATTGATCGAGACTGATCGAACTCCGGTGACCATCCGGTGACGCACCGTACCGCCCATCCCGCGGAGGAAAACTTGTCCCGTCGTCTCGCCACCGCCCTCGCCGCCGGCACGTTCGCCCTGCTCAGCATGCTCGGCGTCGGCTCACCCGCGTCCGCCGCGGTGAGCACCTCGCAGAAGCTCAGCGTGCTGAGCAGCTGGACCCAGACCAGCGCGAGCAGCTACAACGCCTGGAACGCCGGCCGCCTCAACCAGGCCGCCTGGGCCGACTACGGCTTCGACTGGTCCACCGACTACTGCTCGTCGAGCCCGGACAACCCGCTCGGCTTCACCTTCAACCTCTCCTGCTACCGGCACGACTTCGGCTACCGCAACCACAAGGCGATGGGGATCTTCTCGGCCAACAAGGCCCGCCTGGACAGCGCCTTCTACGAGGACCTGAAGCGGGTCTGCGCCACCTACAACTCCGTCGTCCGACCAGCCTGCACCAGCCTCGCCTGGACGTACTACCAGGCGGTCAGCATCTTCGGTTCGGTCGCCGCCGTATCGCAGGCCGATCTCGACCGGGCCGCCCGGATGAAGGCCGACGCCGAACGGGCCGCCGCCCGGCGCGGCTGACCGACGCCCGGCCCGTCGTGCCGTCCGGGCGACCCTGGACGGCACGACGGGTCAGGCCCACTCCTCCCGGCGGTCCGCCTCGCGGCGGCCGACCGGCCGGGGCGTCACCACGCCGGTCGCCCGAAACCGGATCGAGTCGGCCGCCATGTCCGGGTGCTCCACCGCGAACGCCAACGCCGCTGCCTCCTCCAGGCCCAGCTCACCACCCTCGCCGTACGCGGCGTCGAAGGCCGCGTCGCCGAGGATGCGTCGCAGCTCGGCCTGCTGCTGGAGCCAGTACGAGCCGTAGATGCCCGGGGTGCCGCGCAGCCGGGCCCGGGTGGCCTGGGCCGCGCCGAACAGCCGGGCCGCCGTCAACGGCTCCCCGCCCAACGCGCAGCGCACCGCCACCGCGTTCACCGTGTCGCAGGCCCGCCCGTGGTAGCCGTGCCCCATCCGGGCCCGCAACGCCACCAGCAGGTGCTCGTGCGCGGCCACCAGGTCACGCCGCGCCAGCGCCACCATGCCCAGCAGCATGTCCACCGAGCGGCGCCCGCGCTCCACCGGGCGGGCCGCCTCCACCGGGCGGGCCCGCCCCAGCAGCTCCGCCGCCTCGACCAGCGCGCCCCGCCGCCACAGCAGCTCGGCCAGGTGGTACACGGCGAGCAACGCGTCCCCACCGACCTCCTGCTCGTTGGCCCAGTCGATGACCTCCCGGCAGACCCGCTCCGCCTCGGTGAACTGCCCCATGTCGACGAGCGGCACGGCCCGCCCGGCGAGCACCCGGGCCAGCAGCCCCGCGTCGCCGGCCTGCCGGGCCGCCGCCTCCGCGCGCTGCGAGAACCGCAGCTCCTCGGCGAACTCGCCGTCCGCACCGGCGTGCAGCGAGTGCAGGTGGTACGCCGCCGCCAGCTCCGCCTCGGGGATCGCCTCGCCGGTCTCGGCGATCCGCCCGTACAGCCGGAACAGCCACAGCCGGGCCTCCCGGGACAGCCCGCGCTCCCGCCACCACTGGTCCAGCCCACCGGCCAGCAGCAGCCCGGCCCGGGCACTGCCCCCGGTGGCCGACCAGCGCAGCGCCGAGCGCAGCTCACCGGCGAGCGGGTCGACCGCGTACAGCGACAGGGTGACCGGGCGGCCGTCCGCCCCCAGGTGGGCCCGGTGCAGCGCGTGCTGCGCCCAGGCCACGTGCCGGTCCCGGGCGGCCTGCTCCTCGCCGGTCTCGACCAGCCTGCGCGCCGCGTACGCCCGGATCGGGTCGAGCATCCGGTAGGTGCTGCCCGAGGCGTGCGGCTCGGCCAGCACCATCGACTTGTCCACCAGCACCGACAGTGGGTCGAGCGGGTCGTCACCGATCAGCCACTCCACCGTGGCCAGGTCCACCGGCCCGGTGAAGACCGCCAACCAGTGCAGCAGCCGGGCCGCACGGGGCCCCAACGTCCGGTACGACCAGGTGACCGTGGCCTGCATGGTGAGGTGCCGTTCGGTCGCCGACCGCTGCACCGCCCGGTGCGCGGCGCTCGGCGGCGTCTGGCCCGAGGCGGCGGCGACCAGGTCCACCGTGTCCTGCTGGTTGCCCGCCCAGCCCCGCTCGGGGGGTCGCTCCGGCACGCCCCGGCCGGCGTCGAGGGTGCCCAGCATGTCGTCCAGCCGGGCCGCCAACTGACCGGCCGAGAGCACCCGCAACCGGGCCGCGGCCAGCTCGATCGCCAACGGCAACCCGTCCAGCCGCTGCACCACCCGGCGCAGGTCGCCGGCCTCCGTCCACTCCGGCGGCCGGCCACCCCGGGCCGCCGCCGTACGGTCCAGCAGCAGCGCCACCGCGTCGCTCTCGGTACGCCCCGGCTGCGGGTCGACCGCCAGCGGCGGAATCCGCCACACCACCTCGCCGGGCAGGCCGAACGCCTCCCGGCTGGTGGCCAGCACCCGCAGCCCGCTGCCTCCGGCGAGCAACCGGGAGATCACCTCGGCGCAGGCCGCCGGCTGGGCGTCACAGGTGTCGAGCACCACCAGCATCCGCCGGACGGCCGCGTACTCGACCAGGGTGTCCAGGATCGGGCGGCCCGGTTCCGGCCGGGCCCCGAGCACGGCGGCGATCGCGAACGCCACCAGCCCCGGGTCGGTGACCGTGGCGATGTCGACGAACCACACGCCGTCCGGGTACGCCTCCACCTGACCGGAGGCCACCTCGACGGCGAGCCGGGTCTTGCCGGCCCCACCCGCGCCGACCACCGTGACCAACCGCTGGCGGCGGATCAGCAGATCCAGCTCCACCCGCTCGGTGTCCCGGCCGACGAACGAGGTGACCTGGGTGGGCAGGTTGTGCGCCAGCGCCTCGGCGGTGTTCGGGCGGGGGAACTGCCGTTCCAGCCCCGGCGCGACGAGCTGGAACAACCGTTCCCGGTCGTCGAAGCCCCGCAGCCGGTGCAGGCCCAGGTCGATCAGGGTCGCCCCGGCGGGCAACGGGTGGGCCAGCCGCTGGGTCGACGCCGAGCAGAGCACCTGCCCGCCGTGCGCGGCGGCGGCCACCCGGGCGGCCCGGTGCACCTCGGGGCTGGCGTACTCGCCGTCGCGGGGTTCGGCGAAGCCGGTGTGCAGCCCCATCCGTACCCTCGGCGCGGCCTCCGGGTTGGGCCAGTCGTGGGTGGACAGCGCCCGCTGCGCGGTCAGGCAGGCGGTCAGCGCCGCCGACGCGTCCGGGAAGGCGAGGAAGAACGAGTCCCCCTCGGTCAGCAGCTCCGCGCCGTCGGTCTCGGCCAGGGTGTCACGCAGCAGCCGGCGGTGCTCCCAGAGCACCGGGCGGTAGTCGGACCCGAGCAGTTGCGCCAACCGGGTGGAACCTTCGATGTCGGTGAAAACGAAGGTCACCCAACCGCTCGGGAGGTGCATCCGTGGCGACATGCGTGACCTCCACCCCTGACGTCGGGTTCATGCTGCCCTATGGTCGACCGGTCACGCATCGTGAGAACGGTCGGGCGATATCAGACCCAAGGGGTCACTGATCTCGGCGCACCGGTGCGTCGAGCCGTTACATCGGCCGCTTCCGGCGCCAGCCGATCCGGTCAGGTCAACAGCCGCAGCCGCCGCCGCAACAGCCACCGCCGGCGGCGGGACCCGCCGGAGCGCCACCGGTGGCGGAGCCGCCCCCACGGCCGGTGACCGCCACGGTGGACAGCAGCTTGACCGTGTCGGCGTGCCCCTGGGGGCAGTCAGCCGGCGCACCGGCCTCGGCCATCGGTCGGTTGACCTCGAAGGTGTCGCCGCAGGCGCGGCAGCGGAACTCGTACCGGGGCATGGGCCCACCCTACGGCCGGACCTGACTCCCTGGCCGACATGGGTGATACTCAAACGGTGGTGAGCGGCGAAGATTCGACGGAACGGCCCCTGCGCGCAGCGACCCCACCCGAGGATGTGCCCCCCGCTCCACGACGCGGCTGGCTCCCCCGCCCCCGCCGTCCCCGCCACGACGCCCTCACCCTGCCGGCCGTCCCGGCCGGCGACGGCCCCGCCGCTGCTCCTGAGCCGGCCGCTGTTCCTGAGCCGGCCGCCGGGACGGACGCCCGTCCCGGGTCCGACGCTCCGGCCGCCCAGGACGGCGGGACCGGGCCCGCCGAGCAGGCCGCCCCGGGCCAAGGGACCAAGCCCGCCGAGCCGGCCGCCGGACCCGCCGCGAAGACCGACGGGACCGCGAAGACCGACGACGGGGAGGCTTCCGAGCCGGCCGCGGAGACCGAAGCCGCGGCGAAGACCGGGCCGGCCGCGAAAGCCGAAGCCGCGGAGAAGACCGAGCCGGCCGCGAAGACCGAGCCGGCCGCGAAGACCGAGCCGGCCGCGAAGACCGACGGGACCGGGGAAAGCGACGGGACCGGGGAGAGCGGCACGGGCGGCAGCGCCGCGACCGGGGCGAAGATCGGTCGGCGACGACGGGTGCCGTTCGCGCACGCCGTCCGGCTGCCGCCGCCCCGGCAGGCGATGGGGGCCGCGACCCGGGCCACCCGGGCCTGGTCACGCCGCCCCAGCGGCCGGTTGACCCTCCCCGGCCTGTTCCTGTTCGCGCTGGTCGCGGCGACCGCCGCGGTCGGTGCGGTGGTGGTGCCGGGCGCGGTCCGGGCACCCCGACCGGTCGCCGTGGACGACAGCGCCAGCGCCGGCCCCGGGGTCCCGTCGGCCGGGGCGACCACCGGGGTGCCGGTGTTCCCGGGTAACGCCGCCCCCACCCTGCCGCTGGGCGGCTTTCCGTCGGCCGGGGCCGTGCCGAGCGGACCGGCCGTACCGCCCGCCGCCGGCCGGCCCGCCGACGCGCTGGGCGACTGGGCCCGGGTCGTGGGCAGCAAGGTGGGCGTCTCCCCGGTCGCCATGCAGGCGTACGGCTACGCCGAGCTGGTGCTCGCCCAGACGAACCGGAGCTGCCAGCTGAGCTGGACCACGCTGGCCGCGATCGGCTACGTGGAGTCCCGGCACGGGCAGGCCAACGGCGCGACCCTCGGGCCGGACGGCAGGGCCGTACCGGAGATCATCGGTGATCCGCTCGACGGCAAGGGCGGGCGGTCCCTGATCCGCGACACCGACGGGGGGCTGTTCGACCGGGACACCGTCTACGACCGGGCCATCGGGCCGATGCAGTTCATCCCGACCACCTGGCAGCAGGTCGGCGCGGACGCCGACAACGACGGCCGTAAGGACCCGCACGACCTGGACGACGCCGCCCTCGCCGCCGGTAACTACCTGTGCCAGGGCGGCCGGAACATGACCATCCCCGGTGACTGGTGGGGCGCCATCCTCTCCTACAACGACGTGCGCCGCTACGCGCAGGCCGTCTTCGACAAGGCCCAGGAGTACGGGAGCGCAAGCCGTACGTGAGGTGATCGTTCGCATACATTGCCGGACCGGACACTTCCCCCGAAGAGCCGTTGACGGCAAGCTAGACACGTGATGGTGCGCGAATGGGACCCCCGGACCGCGTCGTCCGCCGAGATCGGCTCCGTGCTGGACACGCTGAACGCGGTTCTCGCGGCCGACCTCCCGCAGGACCCGCCGTGGCGGGAGGATTCGCTGCGGGAGTACCTCTCCGAGGTGATGCCCGGCGAACGACGCATCTCCTGGGTGGCCCACGCCGATCCGCCGCCCGGTGGGGGTCCCGCCCCGATCATCGGGCACGTACACGTGCTGCTGCTCGGTGACATCGGCGTGCTGGAGGTGCTGGTGCACCCGGCGGTACGCCGCAGCGGGCTGGGCCGGGAACTGGTGCTGACCGCCGCCCGCCGGGTCTACCAGGAGGGCTTCCGGTCCATCGGCGTCGAGGTGGTCGGCGACACCCCGGCGATCGGGTTCTACTCGTCGCTGGGCTTCACCCGGGAGTACGTCGAGACCCGCAGCGTGCTCGACCTCGGCACGGTCGACTGGACGGCGCTGACCGAGATGGCCGCCGCCGTCGACCCGGGCTACCACCTGGAGTTCTACCCGGGCGGGCCGTCCGACGACCTGATCGAGGCGTACGCGCGGGCGAAGGCCGAGGTCCGCGACGTCGAGGACGGCGAACTGCGCCCCAGCTCGTACGATCCGCAGCGGCTGCGGGACAGCCTCGACACGCTGCACCGGCGGGGCATGAAGCCGTACATCGTGCTCGCCCTGCACGAGCGCACCGGCACGGTGGCCGGCCTGACCGAGGTGGTGGTGCCGGTCCAGCACCCCACCCGCGCCGACCAGTACGACACCATCGTGGTGCGTGACCACCAGGGCTACGGCATCGACCGGGCGATCAAGGCGCGGATGCTGCTGGAGCTGCGGTCCGCCGAGCCGGAGCTGACCGAGGTGCAGACCTGGAACGCCCAGGCCAACGAGGCGATGCTCAAGGTCAACGCCGAGCTGGGCTACCAGCCCGACCGGGACTGGTGCGAGTACAGCGTGGACGTCGCCGAGCTGGTGCACCGGCTCGACACCCACCGCTGAGCAGGGCGGCCGGCGGCGTCCGATCGGAGGCGCTGGGCGGCACTGTCGCGAATTCACCACATCGCCTCCGGGGGGATGGACGGCGGACAGCGACGCACCTTAACGTGCGTTGGTTCCCGTCCACCCATCGTGGAGGCCCCATGCGCCTGCGCCGCAGATTCGCCGCGCTCGCCACCGTCGCCGTCGTCGCCGTACCGGTGCTCGGCGTCGCTCCCACCGCGGCCACCGCCGCGCCCACCGACCTGTTCATCTCCGAGTACGTCGAAGGCTCGTCCAACAACAAGGCGATCGAGCTGTACAACGGCACCGGCGCGGCGATCGACCTGACCGCCGGCGGCTACCAGCTCCAGCTCTATTTCAACGGGTCCACCACGGCCACCACGATCGCCCTCACCGGCACCGTCGCAGCCGGGGACGTCTTCGTCTTCGCCGCCGCGTCGGCCGGCCCGGCGATCCTCGCCCAGGCCGACCAGACCACCGGCGCCAGCCTGTTCAACGGCGACGACGCGATCGTGTTGCGTCGGGGTGCCGTCGTGCTCGACGCGATCGGGCAGGTCGGCGTCGACCCGGGCACCGAGTGGGGCAGCGGGCTGACCAGCACCGCCGACAACACGCTGCGCCGGCTGCCGTCGGTGTCCAGCGGGGACACCGACCCGTCCGACGCGTTCGACCCGGCCACCCAGTGGGCCGGCTACGCCACCGACACCTTCGACGGGTTGGGCGCGCACACCCTCGACGGCGGCGGCCCGGTCGACCAGCCGGCCGTGCTGACCTGCGGCGGGACGCTGACCATCGAGGCCGGCGCGACAGGCACCCGGCAGGTCACCGGCACCGACCCGGACGACACGATCGTCGACCTGGCGGTCACCGCGGTCACCCCGGCCCCGGCGGGCGGTTCGATCAGCCGTACCGCGTTCACCCCGGCGACCGCGCCGGGTGGCACGGCGACCGCGACGGTCACCGCCACCGGCCTGCCCGCCGGCACGTACACGGTCACCGTGACCGCGACGGACGCCGACGGCGGCACCGCAACCTGCCCGCTCACCGTGCAGGCCAACGGGGTGCTGTCGGTGGGCCAGGTGCAGGGCCCGACCCGCGACGACGAGAACCCGCGCACCGACCGTTCGCCGCTCGCCCCGCCCTCCGGCACCGGCACCAGCCCGCTGCTGTACGACGTGCGGGGCGTGATCACCCAGAAGTCGCTGACCCGCACCTCGGCCGGCGCCGACCAGTACGGCTTCTACCTGCAGAGCCGCACCGGCACCGAGGACGGCGACCCGCTCAGCTCGGACGGGATCTTCGTCTTCATGGGCGCGTTCACCACGCTGATCGGTGGCTACGCGCCGACCGTCGGCGACGAGGTGGTGCTGCGCGGCCGGGTGTCGGAGTATTTCGACCAGACCCAGCTCTCCGGTGCCTCGCTGGTCCGCCGGCTCGACACCGGGCTCGACGTGAACACCGCCGTGACCGTGGACGACGCGGTCCCGCCGGCCGACGCGGCGGCGGCCGACCGGTTCTGGGAGCGGCACGAGGGGGCCCGGCTGCGGGTCCGCAGCGGCTCCGGCGTCACCGGCCCCCGGGACGTGTTCGGCTCCACCGCCGACTCCGAGGTGTGGGTGGTGGACCGGGCGGATCCGCTGCTGAAGCGGGCCGACCCGTACGCCCGCCGGGTCTTCCGGGACACCCACCCGCTGGACGACGTGCCGGGGCAGCTCTTCGACAACGGCAACGGGCAGCGCATCCTGCTCGGTGGGGGCGGCGTGAAGGCCACCGCCGGTGACTCGACGGCGCTGCTCCCGCCGGCGCGTACCTTCGACACCCTCACCGCCGACGCGTTCGGCGCGGTGTCGTACGGCTTCAGCAAGTTCAGCGTGCAGCCGGAGTCGCTGGCCCTGACCGCCGGGGTGGATCCGGCGGCGAACAACCCGCCGCGTCCGGCGGACCGGGCCCGGGAGGTCGCGGTGGCGACCTACAACGTGGAGAACCTGTACGACTTCCGCGACGACCCGTTCGACGGCTGCGACTTCACCGGCAACGCGGGCTGCCCGGGGGTGTCCCCGCCGTTCGACTACGTGCCGGCGGGCGAGGCCGACTACCGGGAGCACCTGTCCGAGTTGGCCGCGCAGATCCGCACCGACCTGCACGCCCCGGATCTGATCCTGGTGCAGGAGGCCGAGGACCAGGACATCTGCTCGGTCTCCGGCGGCAGCCTGGTCTGCGGCACCACCGACAACGCCGACGGCGCGCCGGACACCCTCCAGGACCTGGCGCTGGCGATCCGGGCCGCCGGTGGTCCCGCCTACACGGCGGCGTACGACCGCACCGGCGCGGACGCCCGGGGCATCACCTCGGCGTTCCTGTACCGCACCGACCGGTTGTCGCTGGCCGGGGCGAGCGCCACCGATCCGCTGCTGGGTTCCGCGCCCACGGTGCAGTACCGGTCGGCGGGGCTGGCGTCCAACGCGGACGTGCAGAACCCGAAGGCGCTCAACGCGGTGCTGCCGGCCGACACCGACACCTCGACCGGCAAGGACGGCAACAACGTCTTCACCCGGGCCCCGCAGCTGGGCAAGTTCGTGGTGAAGGCGACGCCCGGCGGGTCGGAGTCCTACCTGCTGTACGCGCTGAGCAACCACTACTCGTCGGGGCCGGACAGCCGGGTCGGGCAGCGCACCGAGCAGGCCGCGTACGGGGCCGCGATCGTCACCGCGATCGAGGCGGCCGACCCGGACGCCCGGGTGGTGTACGGCGGGGACCTGAACGTCTTCCCCCGCCCGGACGACCCGATCGCGACCGGCGCGAACCCGACCCCGTCGGACCAGCTCGGACCGCTCTACCGGGCCGGCCTGCGCAACCTCTGGGACGACCTGGTGGCCGACGTGCCGTCGGCGGCGTACTCGTACAGCTTCCAGGGGTCGGCGCAGACGTTGGACAACCTGTTCGTCAACGACGCGCTGCATGCCGACCTGGTGCAGATCCGGGCCGCGCACGTCAACGCGGACTGGCCGGCGGAGTTCACCGGGGACGGCACCCGGGGGGCCAGCGACCACGACCCGCAGGTGGCCCGGTTCCGCAGCCAGCCGTCGCTGCGGGTGGCCGACGCCACCGTGGTGGAGGGTGACCGGGGCACCAGCACGATGACGTTCCAGGTCACCGTGTCCCGCCCGCTGTCCCAGCCGACCACGCTCTGCGCCGCCACGGTGGGGCTGACGGCGACGGTCGTGCTGGACTTCGAGCCGTACGTCGGCTGCCGGACGCTGCCCGCCGGGCAGACCTCGCTGGCGTTCCCGGTGACCGTGCGTGGTGACCGCAAGCGGGAGGCGGACGAGAAGATCGCGTTCGCGGTGGCCGGTCCGCTGAACCTGCGGTACGCCGACCTGCTGGCGACCGGCACCATCACCGACGACGACTGAGCGTCGCGCACCTCCGACGGCCCGTCGGTCCGGCTTCCCGCCGGTCCGGCGGGCCGTCACCGTTGCGGGCGCACCACCCGGGGCGGCGGTGGCACGTTGCGGTACTTCGCCACCCGCACCTCCCACTGGCTCCGGCGGCGCATCGCGTCCCGGTAGGCCCGGTTGCGGTAGAACGTCTCGGGTGGCCGGGCGAGCCCGTAGACGTCCGCCCACCACTCACCCGGTTCCGGGTCGAGGATGGTGTCCAGGTGTGACGGGTAGCGGCGGCCGGCACCGTCGCGGATGTCGTCGCGGTCCCGCATCGGGGTGAGCACCCGACCGAACTCGTCGACCACGGCCAGCCGGAAACCGGCCGCCGCGATGATCCGGCGCAGCAGGGCGATGCTCGGGGTGAGCGCACCCGCCTCGATCCGCCCCACCGTGCCGTGGTGCACCCCCGCCCAGCGCGCCAGTTCCCGTTGACTCGCGTCGGCGCGCCGCCGCACCGCCCGCACGATGCCGGCCGCCGGCCAGGGCAGCTCGTACGGCTTGCTGAGGAAGGTCGGCGGCTCGTCCTCCCATCGCCCCGCCGACCGCCCCTCGTCCCCCGCACGACCCGGCGCGCCCCCGAACGCCTCAGGCGCGTCCCTGGACGCCTCAGGCGCGTCCCCGGACGCATCAGGCCCAGAGGCCGGGCCGCAGGCCGACCCCGGAATGGCCCCGGAAGCCGGAACAGAACCGACGTCCGGGGCGGCATGAGCAGCCGGGGTGGCATAGACGGCTGGGGGCGCATGAGCGGCAGGGGGCGCATGAGCGGCAGGGGTGGGATGGGCGGCGGGTCCGTGCGGCGGGACGGAGTCGGTCATGTCGCCACCGTCGCGCCCGGCCGGGCACCGTCGCAACCCCGCCCACGCCACCTGTGGACAACGCCGCCACCTGTGGAAAACCCTCCCTCAACGACCGACCATCTCGACTACAGAAAGTGACTCTGCCGCCCGGACCGCTTCAGTCACTAGGAGTAACCCGGTGGTCGACCTCACCGACGCCTTCAAGATCCGCGAAATCCGCCCCACCTGCGGCAATAGGATTTCATCGCCGACCAGACCCCACCCCCATACCGACGCTTTGCTCTGCTGCCCCATCCGCGACGGACACCCAGAGCAAGCGTCGCGTGGAGGGCAGCAGAGCAAAGTGTGCGAGGGAGGGTAGGGGTGGACGGGCGATCAAATGCGGACAGTAACCGAAGCCGTGTCGAAACCGGGCGGGCGACGCCGATGAGGGCCAGCCACCCCGTGCCGGAACGGGGCAGGCAGACGAGACGGTGGAGGGCAGCCATCCCGTGCCGGAACCAGGCAGGCGGGCGAGGCGGTAAGGGGGCAGCCGCCCCGTGCCGGGACCGGGCAGGCGGCCAAGAGCCAGCCCACCCTGTGCCGGAAGCCGGGCGGCGGACGACGCGGTCGAGGGTCAGCCCGACCGGTGGCAGCCCAACCAGCAGCAGCCCAACCGGTGGCAGCCCAACCAGCAGCCCGTCCGGTGGCAGCGGCCACCAGCGGCGGCGAACGCCGGTGACGGATGACGGTGACGCCCCCGGGGCGGGTGGCGCGAACGAGGGCCGGTGACAGCGCTCAGGACGGGCTGCGGCCCCGAGGGCGGGCAGCGCGTCCGGGTCAGTAGCGCTGGCGCAGCAGAGCGGCGGCCTCGACCGCCCAGTAGGTGAGGATGACCTGCGCGCCGGCCCGACGGATCGAGGTGAGCGTCTCCAGCATCACCCGCTCGCGGTCGATCCACCCGTTCGCGGCAGCCGCCTCGACCATCGCGTACTCGCCGGAGACCTGGTAGGCGGCGACCGGGACGTCCACGGCGGCCCGGACCGCCGCCACCACGTCGAGGTAGGGCAGGGCCGGTTTCACCATCACCAGGTCGGCACCCTCGGCCACGTCCAGCTCGACCTCGCGCAGGGACTCCCGCAGGTTCGCCGGGTCCTGCTGGTAGGTGCGCCGGTCGCCGTCGAGCGCCGACTCGACGGCGTCGCGGAACGGGCCGTAGAAGGCGGAGGCGTACTTCGCCGCGTACGCCAGCACCGCCACGTCGGCGTGGCCGGCGGCGTCGAGGGCCCGGCGGACCACGCCCACCTGGCCGTCCATCATCCCGGACGGGCCGACCATGCCGACCCCGGCGTCCGCCTGCGCCACCGCCATCTCGGCGTACGCGGCCAGGGTCGCGTCGTTGTCCACCCCGCCCTCGGGGGTGAGCAGTCCGCAGTGCCCGTGCGAGGTGAACTCGTCGAGACACAGGTCACTCATCACCACGGTGGCGTCGCCGACCTCGGCCACCACGTCGCGGATGGCGACGTTGAGGATGCCGGCCGGGTCGATGCCGCCGGAGCCGGTCGGGTCGCGCCGTTCGGGCACCCCGAACAGCATGATCCCGCCGACCCCGGCCTGGACCGCCTCCACGGCCGCCTTGCGCAGCGAGTCCCGGGAGTGCTGGAGCACCCCCGGCAGCGACGCGATGGCCCGTGGCTCGGTCAGCCCCTCCTTGACGAACATCGGCACGACCAGCTCGGCCGGGTCGACGCGGGTCTCGGAGACCAGCCGCCGCACGGCCGCGTTGCGACGCAGCCGGCGGAGCCGGATCTCGGGGTACGGCATGAGGGGCCTCCCAGTACGGCTAGCGGAACCTGAGCGCGGTGGGCCCCTGCACCTTCGAACCCCGACGCTGCTTCGCCGGCATGGCGGCGAGCTTCTCCCGCAGTTCGACGGCATAGGCGGCGAGCGCCTCGACCAGGTCGGGCACCGAGGCGTGCGGCGGCTGCACGTCGACCCGCAGGCCGAACTCCGTCGCGGTCTCCGCCGTCTTGGGCCCGATGACGGCAACCACGGTACGCGCGTGCGGCTTCCCGGCGATACCGACGAGGTTACGCACCGTGGAGGAGGACGTGAAGAGCACCGCGTCGAACCCGCCCGACTTGATCGCGTCGCGGATCTCGGCGGGCGGCGGGGCGGCCCGGACCGTCCGGTACGCGGTCACGTCGTCGACCTCCCAGCCGCGCTCGGTGAGCCCGGCGGCGAGCGTCTCGGTGGCGATGTCGGCGCGGGGCAGCAGCACCCGGCCGACCGGGTCGAGGATCTCGTCGTGCGGGGAGAACTCGGCCAGCAGCCCCTCGGAGGACTGCTCCCCGTCGGGCACCAGCTCCGGCTGGATGCCGAAGGCGCGCACCGCGTCGGCGGTGGCCTCACCGATGCAGGCGATCTTGACGCCGCCGAAGTGCCGGGCGTCGAGACCGTGCTCGGCGAACTTCTCCCAGACCGCCCGGACCGCGTTGACCGAGGTGAAGATCACCCAGGCGTACCGGCCGTCGACCAGCCCCTTGACCGCCCGCTCCATCTGCGCCGGGGTACGCGGCGGCTCCACCGCGATCGTCGGCACCTCGCACGGGATCGCCCCGTACGCGCGCAGCCGGGCGCTCATCGCCCCGGCCTGCTCCTTCGTCCGGGGGACGAGCACCTTCCAGCCGTACAGCGGGCGGTTCTCCCACCAGCTCAGCCGGTCCCGCTGGCCGACGCCCTCGCCGACGGTGAGCACCACCCGGCCGGTGAAGCCCAGCGCCGCCGCGACGAACGAGTCCACGCTCGACGTGGTGGTGTACTGCGTCTCGCCGGTGCCGTCGCCGGTCACCCCGACCCCGGTGCTGCCGTCCACCCCGGCGGCCAGCAGACCGTCCCGCACGGCGGCCAGGTCACCGGCGTCGACCGCCAGGGCCAGCGAACCCCGGGCGACGGCCGCGGCGAGCGCGTCGAAGTCCAGCGCGCCGACGTCCTCCACGTCGGCGGCGGTGCGTACCCCGGGCAGCGGCACCCCGGCGTAGGTGGCGACGCCCTCGGCCTGGCCGACGCCCGGCACCACCTCGAAGTGCGCGGCGGTACGCGCGACCGCCTGCACCTCCTTGACCACCGAGTCGTGGCCGAACGGGTCACCGGCGACCAGGTGCACCGCGTTGAGCCCGGAGCGGGCCGCGCTGATGAGCATCTTCGCCACGTCGCCCGGCACGCCCTCGGCGGGGCTGAACTGGGCGTCGGACCGGGCCTGGGCCCGGACCACGTCGAGCAGCGTCTCGGGGACTCCCCGGTCGTACACCACCTGGTCGGCGTCGACCAGGGCGTCGTGGGCCCGGCGGGTCAGCAGGCCCGGGTCACCGGGTCCGGCACCGACGAACGCGATGCGGCCGACGGGCTTACGGGTGCGGGTCATTCTGTGCTCCCAAATTGCTGGGTCCCCGGGCCGGTGCTTCCTTCGTGGCCGAGGATCGAGTCGGCGCCGAGTTCGAGGAGTTCGGCGGCGAGTGCCTTGCCGATCTCCGCCGCGTCGGCGGGCGTTCCGGTGCGGGACAGCCGGATGTCTCGCGAACCGTCCGGGCTGATCACCGCCCCGCGCAGGTAGATCTCATCACCGGCGTCGCCTTCGGCGAGTTCGGCGTAGGCGGCGACCGGGGCGGAGCACCCGGCCTCCAGGGTGGCCAGCAACGCGCGTTCCGCGACGACTGCGGCCCGCGACGGTGCGTGGTCGAGCACGGCGAGCAGCTCGACCAGGTCGGAGTCGTCGGCCCGGCACTCCACGGCCAGCGCGCCCTGGGCGGGCGCGGGCAGCATCAGCATCGGGTCGAGCGTTTCGGTGATCACGTCGGTGCGGCCGAGCCGGGCCAGCCCGGCCCGTGCCACGACGACGGCGTCGAGGTCGGCGTCCGGGCCGAGCACCCGGGCGAGCCGGCTGTCGACGTTGCCCCGGATCGGGGTGACCTCCAGGTGCAGGCCGAGGGCGTGCACCTGGGCGATGCGGCGCAGCGCGCCGGTGCCGACCACGGCCCCCGGCGGCAGCTCGGCGAGGGTACGCCCACCGGTGGCGACCAGCGCGTCGCGCGGGTCCTGCCGGGGTGGCACGGCCGCGACGTGCAGCCCGCTCGCCCCGGCGGTCGGCAGGTCCTTGTAGGAGTGCACGGCCAGGTCGATGGTGCCGGCGGTCAACGCGTCGCGCAGCGCCGACACGAAGACGCCGACGCCGAGGCGCTGCACCGGCGCGGACGACCGGTCCCCGGCGGTGACCACCTCGACCAGCTCGACGGCGCGGCCGGTCGCCGCGGTGATCGCCTCGGCGACGTGGCCGGACTGGGCCATCGCCAGGGCGCTGCCCCGGGTGCCGAGGCGCAGGGGGGTACTCATCGCTCACCTCCGGTGGGCGGCTGGTCGGTGTCGGTCGCCGGCACGTCGGCCACCCCGAACGAACCACGGCCGTCGACGGTCTGGACCACGTCGGGCACCGCGTCGACCCCGGAGGTCTGCGGCACCTCCAGGTCGAACAGTTCGCGCAGCAGCGCGGCGTACTGGTCACCGCCCGGTTCGGCGGCGAGCTGGCGGACCTTGACGGTGGGCTGGTGCAGCAGCCGTTGCACCACCCGGTGCACCGTGCGGGCCACCTCGGCGCGCTGGTCGTCGCTGAAGTCCGGGCGACGCTGGGCGAGCCGGCGCAGTTCGGCGGTCACCACGTCGTCGGCGCGTCCGCGCAGGGCGGCCACGGTGGGCGCCACGTCGGCCCCGCGCAGCCAGCTCAGGAACGCCTCGACCTCGGCGGCCACGATCCGGCCCACCTCGGCGGCGTCGGCGGCGGCCGGGCCGTCGGCGAGCAGTGCGGCCATCCGGTCGATGTCGATCACCTCGACGCCGGGCAGCCCGGCCACCTCGGGTGCGACGTCGCGGGGCACGGCGAGGTCGAGCAGGACCAGCGGCCCCCGGTCGGGGTCGCGGCGGTCGAGCGCCCGGGTCACCACGTCGACGGTGAGGACCGGTTCGGTGGCCGCGGTGGCGGCCACTACGATGTCCACTGTGGAGAGCGCGGGGACGAGTCCGGCGATCGGGACGGCGTTCGCCCCGTACGACTCGGCCAGCCGGACGGCCCGGTCGGCCCCCCGGTTGGTGACGGTGAGCGGCCCGGCGGCCCGGCGGGACAGCGTCGCCAGGCTCAGCGCGCCCATCGCGCCGGCCCCGACCACCAGGGCCGGCCGGCCGGCGAGGTCGCCGTCGAGCAGTTCGGCGGTGAGGTCCAGGGCGGCCGTGACGACGCTCTGCCCGGCCCGGTCGATGCCGGTCTCGGCGTGGGCCCGCTTGCCGACCCGCAGCGCCTGCTGCATCAGCTCGTGCAGCAGCCGTCCGGCGGTGTCCGCGCCGGAGGCCCAGTGGTAGGCGTCGCGGAGCTGGCCGAGGATCTGCGCCTCGCCGACCACCATGGAGTCCAGCCCGGCGGCGACCCGGAACACGTGGTCGACGGCGGCCGAGTCGTAGTGCACGTAGAGGTGGCTGGCGAAGGCGGCGGGCGGCGCGCCGGCCTGCTCGGCGAGAACGGCGCAGACGTCGCCGAGACCGCCGTGGAAACCGGACACGGCGGCGTACACCTCCACCCGGTTGCAGGTGGAGACGAGCACCGCCTCGGCGACGTACGGCTGGGCGACCAGGCGGTCCAGGGTGCGGGTGAGGTCGGCGGGGGCGACGGCAAGCTGCTCCAGCGTGGCCACGGGAGCGGTGCGGTAGGACGCGCCGACGACGAGCAGCTTCACGTGCCGATCGCCTCCTGGGTGTCGGGGGTCGCGAGCCCGCCGGGCAGGGCGGTGAGGGCGGAGCCGCCGGCGGCGGGCAGCGCGGTCAACGACGCCTTGCGGTGCTCGTGGAAGGACAGGATCTGAAGCTCGATGGCGAGATCGACCTTGCGTACGTCGACCCCGTCCGGCACCGAGAGTACGCACGGCGCGAAGTTGAGGATGCTCGTGACGCCGACGGCGACCAACTGCTCGGCCACCGCCTGGGCGGCCGGCGCGGGGGTGGCGATCACGCCGATCGAGATCGCCTCCTCGGCGGCGACCCGGGGCAGCTCGTCGACGTGCCGGACGACCAGCCCGTTGATCATCTCGCCGACCCGCGACGCGTCGGCGTCGAACAGGGCGGCGATCCGGAAACCCCGGCTGGCGAAGCCGTCGTAGCCGGCCAGGGCGTGACCGAGATTACCCACCCCGACCAGGGCGACCGCCCGGCGCTGGGTGAGCCCGAGCACGAACTCGATCTGGTCGATCAAGAGGGCGACGTCGTAGCCGACCCCCCGGGTGCCGTACGAGCCGAGGTGGGAGAGGTCCTTGCGGAGCTTGGCCGAGTTGACCCCGGCGGCCCCGGCCAGGCCCTCGCTGGAGACCGTCTCGTGGCCGGCGTCGGCAAGGTTGTGCAGGGCGCGAAGATACTCGGGGAGCCGCGCGACGGTCGCCTCCGGGAGGTCCGGGAGCGCCGGTACGGCACCGGCGCGGCCGGGCGCGCCAGGGTGACGGTGCTGACTCATGAGACTCCGTGCGGTGCGATCCTCGGCCGGCTCCGGTGCCCGCCCGTTGGGGGACCCCCGCCGGTGGCCGGGCGAGCCGGCCGTGCTAGCAGGGCGCGTCGAAACTACAGAGTAGGCGCTTGTGAAGACGTGCACAAATCGCGATCTTGCTGAATCGCGGCCCCCCTGCACCTGCTCCCCCATCTCACAAGATCGATCGGGCACGCCAGCGGTGCCGCCGCGCGATTATTGCGCAATCCCGACTTCTCTCACCAATCGCGCTTGCTCGATGACCCAGCGTGATCCGCGCCACCCTAGAGCTGGGGGGTGGTCAGGTCGCGCAGCAACCGCTCCTCCTCCACCCGCCAGTAGCCGTGCTCTTTGCCGTCGAGCAGCACCACCGGCAGCCGGTCGCCGTACTCACGCTCCAACTCCACGTCGCCGGTGACGTCCTTCTCCACCCACCGGTCCCCGGTGACCGCCACCACCCGCTCCAGCGCGGCCTTGGCGTCGTCGCACAGGTGGCAACCGGGGCGGGTGATCAGGGCGAGCCGGGCGGCAGTGGACATCGGGACCTCCGGGTGAGGGCGGCCGGACTCGGCCGCGACGGGGATGCGCGCGGTGGACGGACCGCCGCGCACCGGTGCCGGATGCCCGGCGGCGGGCCGGGCACGCCCGCCCAGTCTCGCCCGTCCCCGGGTGCGGCACACCCGGGACGCCCGAGCCGGTCGCGCGGTGGCTGAGTCTGGCACGCCGTCGACCGCCCGGCCAGGCCCACACACCGAACCGTCACGCAGCGTCGACCGGGACCACCCGAACGGGGCCGACACGACCGCCCCCGGGGCGGTGCCGGACGGGCCCGTGGGCCCCCGTCGCCGGACCGGCCGGGCGGGGTGCCGGTGACCCTCCACGACCCCCCTGGGCTGCAATTTCCATCAAGGAACAAGTCGCGACGTGAAAGTCAACCGACCACGACGGACAACCGGTCCGCCAGGGGTCGGCGGGCCGGGCAAATACTTTGGCCCTGTGTAACGGACTTGGCACACGCGGGTGACGTTGGCCCTATCATCACTCGGGTCGGCTCACCCCATTTGCCGTGAGTCGACACCCCTCAGCCCGAGGAGGCCCCCGTGCCTGTGCGCGCATTGGACCAGCACCTCAAGGGGATCTGCCGCGCGTCGGCACCCCCCCACACGGCCCTGCCCGTCCGGGGCAGACCCGGCACGGCGGCCGCCCGCCGCCGTCCGGTCACGGTCGTGACCCGCTGCGGGGAGGCCCGGTGACCGCCTTCGGCTACCCGGATCATCCCACCGGACTGACCGGGCCGACGCCCCGGGCGTCGGTCAACGAACGGCTCGACCCGGCCCGCCCGGAGGCGACGCCCCGCCGGCCGCACCAGCGTCCGCACCCCAACGAGGCGGCCCCCCGGCCCGCCGCCCCCGGCGGCAACGCCACGCCGGCCGGCCGGGTGGCCTCCCACTCCCGCCCCCCCATGCCGACGCAGACCCGACGGGTCGGCGAGCCGCCCGCCACCACCGATCCCGCCGGCGGGGAGACCGCCGTGATACCGGTGGTGCCGGCCGACGACACCGCCGTCATCCCGGCCGTACCCGCCGACGACACCGCCCTGATCCCGGCCGTACCCGGGGGGCAGCCGACGGTCCCGGCCGCCGGACCGCCCGCCACCGCGACGCCGCCCGCCGGCACCTCCCCCACCGGCTTCCCGAGCCGCCCCGACCCGTCCGACCCGGCCACCGAGGTCTGGACGCTGGTGGAGCGGGCCCAGGCCGGCGAGGCCGAGGCGTTCGGCCTCATCTACGACCGGTACGTCGACACCGTCTTCCGGTTCGTCTACTTCCGGGTCGGCAACCGGCAGCTGGCCGAGGACCTCACCTCGGACACCTTCCTGCGCGCCCTCAAGCGGATCGGCAGCTTCACCTGGCAGGGCCGCGACCTCGGAGCCTGGCTGGTCACCATCGCCCGCAACCTGGTCGCCGACCACTTCAAGTCCGGCCGCTACCGGCTGGAGGTGACCACCGGTGACGTGCTCGACGCCGACCGGGAGGACCGCGGCCCGGAGGGCAGCCCCGAGGCGGCGGTGGTCGAGCACATCACCAACGTCGCGCTGCTCACCGCCGTCACCCGGCTCAACCCGGAGCAGCAGGAGTGCATCGTGCTCCGCTTCCTCCAGGGTCTCTCGGTGGCCGAGACCGCCCGCGCGATGGGCAAGAACGAGGGAGCGATCAAGGCGTTGCAGTACCGAGCGGTCCGCGCGTTGGCCCGTCTGCTTCCGGACGGTTTCCAGCCCTGACCTGCCGCGACGATCACTCTTCGTGATTTCACTCCCGACCGTCCCGTAACCGGGGCCCGGCACGGAGCGTTTCTCCGGGTGCGGCCGGTGGTTGTCCGGCGCACCCCGGACCCGTCCCGGTCCGGAGCAGCGCCGCCGACCACGACCCTGGTACGACGGTGCACGCCGCCGCCGGTCGCGTGGACCACCGCGGCCGACCGGCCGTGACCAGCGAGAGGGGGTGCCTGCGGTGGACAGCGACCTTTTCTCCCGTCGTCGGGCCGTACGCTTCGCCCAGCTTCTCGACGAGGCCAACGGCGGCCGACGCCACCACGTCCGGTCCCGCGCCGACGACCAGCTCACCAGGCTCGTGGCGGTCGGGCAGCGACTCGTCGCCGAACGACCCGACATCCGGGTGGACGTCGAGTTCCGCGCCGGCCTGCGGGCCATGCTGGTGGCCGCCGCCGAACGCGAGCACGCCACCGAACCGGTCACCGACGGCACGTCGCAGGCCACCGGCCGGGGCTCCCTGTTGGGCGGGGCGACCGCCCGACGGGCCCGCGCCCGGGGCGCGATCCTGGTCGGCATCGCGGCCGGGGCGGTCGCCGTCTCCGGCATCTCGGCCGCCAGCGAGAACGCGGTACCGGGCGACGCCCTGTACGGCATGAAGCGCTCCACCGAACGCGCCCAGCTCGCCCTGGCCAGCTCGGACGTCAGCCGGGGGCAACTCTTCCTCGACTTCGCCCGGACCCGGCTCGACGAGGCGGCCACGCTCCGCGACGACGCGACCGGGTTCGGCGCGGTGCTCGACGACATGGACGCCGACACCCGCCAGGGCGTACGACTGCTCACCGGCGGTGCCGTGCAGCACGGCGATCCGGCGGCGCTGGACGCGGTGAACACCTTCGTCAGCGGGCAGCGCCGGGCGGTCGGCGGCCTGCTCGACGGGGCCGGCTCCGCCGAACGGGAACGCACCAGGCAGTCCCTCGCCCTGCTCGACGCCATCCGCCGGCGCTCCGACGCGCTGCGTACCGCGCTCGCCTGCGCGCTGCCCGCCCCGGTCGGCAGCGACGCCCTCGGCCCGGTGCCCGGCACCTGCCCGACCGACCGCTGACCGGCGACGGAGCCGCACGCCACACTTCCCGTGCCGACCGGCCGGCCACGGTCCGCGCCCGGACTAGGCTCGATCATGAAGGGTCGCTCGTCGGAGGGGAGGCGCCATGGCCGGCACCCGAAGGGTCACGGTCAGCACCGACGCCCACGGACACACCACCGGATGGGCGGACGCGACGGCCGTCGGGCCCACGCCGACCGACCCCCGCGCCGCCGCGTTCTTCGACGTCGACAACACGATGATGCGCGGCGCGTCGATCTACTGGTTCGCCCGGGGGCTCGCCGCCCGCCGCTACTTCACCACCGGCGACCTGGCCCGGTTCGCCTGGCAGCAGGCCCGGTACCGGGTGCTGGCCACCGAGCACGCCGGCGACATGTCACAGGCCCGGGAGGCCGCCCTCGCCTTCGTCGAGGGCTGGCGGGTCGGTGACGTCGAACGGCTCGCCGAGGAGATCTTCGACGAGTTGATGGCGCCCCGGATCTGGGCCGGCACCCGTCGGCTCGCCCAGCGGCACCTCGACGCCGGGCAGCGGGTCTGGCTGGTCAGCGCCGCGCCTGTGGAGATCGGCCGGGTGATCGCCGCCCGACTCGGCCTGACCGGCGCGATCGGCACCGTCGCCGAGGTGGTCGACGGGGCGTACACCGGTCGGCTGGTGGGCGAGCTGATGCACGGGCCGGCCAAGGCCGAGGCGGTCACCCAGCTCGCCATGGTCGAAGGGCTCGACCTGCCCCGCTGCACCGCCTACAGCGACTCCAGCAACGACCTGCCGATGCTCACCACGGTGGGACGCGCGGTGGCGGTCAACCCGGACGGCGCGTTGCTGCGGGTGGCCCGGGAACGGGGCTGGGAGGTGCGGGACTTCCGCACCGGTCGCCGGGCCGCGCGGATCGCCGTACCGTCGACGGCCGCGCTCGGGTTGCTGGCCGGCGCGGTCTCCGCCGGTCGGGCACTGCACCGACGCCGCCGCCCGGCCTGACCCGGGCCACCGCGTCGCCCGGGCTCCGGGGAGCGGTCAGGGTCCGAACGGGTCGGGGCGGCGTTCCAGGAGCTGGTGCAGGGTCTGCTGGATGGTCTCCCGGACCTGGTCGGCGAGGTTGAACACGACCAGCGGGTCGTCGGCCGAGTCGGTCAGGTGCGCGGTCGGGATCGGCGGGCAGAACTCGATCAGCCACTTGCTCGGCAGCGGCACCATGCCCAGCGGCCCCAGCAACGGGAACGTCGGGGTGACCGGGAAGTAGGGCAGCTTGAGCAGCCGGGCCAGCGGCTTGATGTCGGCGAGCATCGGATAGATCTCCTCGCCGCCGACGATGGCGACCGGGACGATCGGGGTGCCGGTGCGCAACGCCGCCGAGACGAAACCACCCCGACCGAAGCGTTGCAGCTTGTAGCGGTCGGAGTAGAGCTTGCCGATGCCCTTGAACCCCTCCGGGAAGACGCCCACCAGCTCCCCGTTGCCGAGCAGCCGCTCGGCGTCCGGGTTGCAGGCGACCGTACCGCCGGTCTTGCGGGCCAACTCGGAGACGACGGGCATCCGGAAGACCAGGTCCGCGCCGAGCAGCCGCAGGTAGCGGTGGGCGGGATGCTGGTCGTGCAGGGCCGCGGAGAGGATCAGCGCGTCCAGGGCTACCGTGCCGGAGTGGTTGCCGACCACCAGGCCGGCGCCGTCTGCGGGTACGTGTTCCAGGCCGGTGACCTCGGTACGGAACCAGTCGCGGTAGAGCAGCCGCAGCAGCGGGTGGAAGACCGTCCCGGTCAGCTCCGGGTCGAAGCCGAACTCGTCCACCTCGTACTGGCCGGACAGGCGGCGGCGCAGGAACGCCAGCCCGGAGGCGACCCGACGGTCCCACTGGTCACCGGGCCGCTCCACCCCCGGCGAGCGCCCACCCGCCGGACCGGAGCCGGCCGGATCGGAGGCGGCCGGGGTGGGACGGGGCGTCGCGGGGACGGTCGGGTCGGGGCCCGAGCCGTTGCGCGAGGCAAGGGCGGGTGGCGTGGTGAGCCGACGGTGGCCGTTCTGCGCGGTCACGTACGGTCCCGGACGGCGGAGCGGACCTGCCGGATGCTCTCCAGCACCGCCTGCTCGGCGGAGGCGAGCCGGTCCGGGGTGACCACCACCCCGCCGTGATGGGCCCGGATGAAGTCGTCGAACGCCGCCGCCGTGGTACGCGGGGTGAAGCCGTACTCCCGGGTCAGTCGGCGGGTGTCGACCACCCGGCCGTGCACGATCAGGTCGACCTGGTCGAGGCCGTAGCGGCCGAAGCCGAGGTTACGGGCGATCGCGGCAGCCCCGGACAGCCCCGGCTCCCACACCGGTACGGCCACCCGGCCGGCCCGACGGATCGCCTGGGACAGCGAGAGCACCCCCGGCCCGGCCACGTTGTACGTGCCCGGGTGGTCCTCGGCGACGGACCGGTGCAGCACCTCCAGGGCGTCGTCGAAGTGCACGAACTGGAGCCGGGGGTCACGGCCGAAGACGGTGGGCACCACCGGCCGGGAGAAGTAGCGGGTGAGCGTGGTGTCGGCGGTGGAGCCGATGAACGGGGCGAACCGCAGCACCGTCGCGGTCACGTCGGGCCGACGGCGGCGGAAGCCGCGCACGTACCCCTCGATGTCGAGGATGTCGCGGCCGAAACCGCCGCGCGGCACCTCACGGGGCTCGGTCTCCTCGGTGAAGACCGCCGGGTCGCGGAAGGACGCGCCGTAGGCGGCGGTCGACGACCGGACCACCAGCTTGCGCAGCCGGGGCGCCCGCTGGCAGGCGGCGAGCAGCTGCATGGTGCCGATGACGTTCTGTTCCTTCATCGCCCCCCGACCGCCGTGCTGCGGGTCGGGGGCGGTGACCAGGGCGAGGTGGACCACGGCGGCGACGTCGAGGTCGGCCAGCAGGCCGCCGAGCGAGTCGAGGTCCAGCCGGACGCGTTCCACCCGGTCGAGCAGGCCGGCGAACTCGGGGCCGGGGGTGGCCGGGTCGATGCCGATCACCCGTTCGATCCGGGGGTCGGCGGCGAGCCGGGCGGCGACGTGCGCGCCGAGGTAGCGACCGACCCCGGTCACGACGACGACCCCCGGAGCACCTGAGGTGCCACCGGGGGTCATCGTGCACGCCCTGACCGGCAGGAGTGATCGAGCCGGGATGTCCGCGGCCTGATCACCTGAGCCTCCGGGGGTCGACAGTTGGCAAGTGGTACCGGACGCCGGGGGTGACCCGGCGTCGGTCACTTGCCGAGACGGCGACGCTGGACGCGGGTCTTGCGCAGCAGCTTGCGGTGCTTCTTCTTAGCCATGCGCTTGCGACGCTTCTTGACCACCGAGCCCATACGACAGCCTTTCAATGCAACGTTCGGGACGGACCCTCGGCGTCGAGATGGTGACGCCGGTGGCCGCTTTACGGACAACGGACCTGGACCAGCCTGGTGGCGTCGGGGCGCACCGGCGCACGGTCAGATCGGGCTCCAGGGTAGCCGGAGAGCGTCAGCAGGACCAACGCGCCCCCGTCGATGCCCGTTACGTCGCGATCGGCGGGGTCAGGCGGTCTCCTGGAACGCCCCCCGCAGATAGTCGTGCACCGCGTGCTCGGGCACCCGGAACGACCGGCCCACCCGCACGGCGGTGAGTTCACCGCTGTGCACCAGGCGGTAGACCGTCATCTTGGAGACCCGCATCACCGAGGCCACCTCGGCGACCGTGAGGAACCTGACGTCCGACAGCCGACCGTCGGAGGACTGCGACCCGGCCATGGCTCACCCGACCCATCCCATGCCCGGCGCGCGCCACCCGACGGAGCTCCCGTACGGGCCGGCAACGCGCGTGTTACCAGTACGGTAGCGGGGCGGCTGTGACCTGCGCGATCCCTTCCCACAACTGATCGCGCTCCAGGCGTCGTTCACCCGGTCGTGACCTGGTGTTCCCCGGTGGCCTACTTCTTCGAGGCCAGGGCCCGACCGAAGAAGACCAGGTTCGCGGGGCGCTCGGCGAGACGGCGCATCAGGTAGCCGTACCAGTCCTCCCCGTACGGCAGGTAGGTGCGCACCGTGTAGCCCTCGCCGGCCAGCCGGGCCTGCTCCTCGGGGCGGATGCCGTACAGCATCTGGAACTCGAACTCGCCGGGCCCCCGGTCGAACCAGCGGGCCCGGTCCTCACCGATGGCGATCAGGCGCGGGTCGTGGGTGGCCAGCATCGGGTAGCCCGCCCCGGACATCAGCACGTTGAGGCAGCGCACGTACGACTTGTCCACCTCCCGGGCCGACTGGTACGCCACCGACTCCGGCTCGGCGTACGCGCCCTTGCACAACCGGACCCGCGACCCGGCACCCGCCAGCTCCCGGCAGTCCGACTCGGTGCGCCGCAGGTACGCCTGGAGCACCGCTCCGGTCGACGGGTGGTCCTTGCGCAGCTTGACCAGCGTGTCCAGGGTCGAGTCGGTGGTGGTGTGGTCCTCCATGTCCAGGGTGACCGTGGTGCCCGCCTCGTCGGCCGCCACGCAGATCGCCCGCGCGTTGTCGTAGGCGAGCTGCTCGTCGAAGCGCTGACCGAGGGCGGAGAGCTTCACGCTCACCTCGGCGGCCGGGGTGAGCCCGGCGGCGTCGAGCGCCCGCAGCAGGGCGAGGTACTCGTCCCGGGTGGCGGTGGCCTGGTCGGGGGTGACGGTGTCCTCGCCGAGGTTGTCGAGGGTGACCGTCAGGCCGTCGGCGACGAGTTCGCGGGTGGCGCGCAACGCGTCGTCGGTGCCGGTGCCGGCGACGAACCGGCGGACGACGTCCCGGGTGAACGGGGCCGTCGCGACGAGCCGCTCGACCTGGGATGACCGGGAGGCGGCGAGGATGACGGAACGGAGCATGAGCCGAGCGTAACGCCCGACCGTGCGGCCGCGCCCGGCGGCGGGGCGGACCGGTTCCGGCGGCCGGGCGGACCGGTTCCGGCCACGGCAGCAGGCCGGTCAGGGGACGCGCCGGTGGCGTGGATCAGTTACAACCATGAACGTGGAACGACACCCCCGCCGCCGGCTGCGGTCGGCCTCCGTGCAGCTCGGCGCGCTCACCGCGCTGGCACTCGCCCTCTCCGGCTGCAACCTCACCTCCGACGACGACGATGACGACTGCGCCCTCGGGCCGGTCGGTGGCGGGGACACCGTGGCGCTCGCCATGCAGGTGCCGACCGTGGGCATCGACCCCCGGGCCGCCGCGCCCGACCCGGTGGCCGGCGCGCTGCCGGAGCGCGGCGGATTCGGCACCCATCTCGCCTCCTGCGGCGGCTGACGGTGCGCCGGGAGCGGGTCACCCCCCGACCGGACTTCGACGCGGTGATCCGTACCCAGGGCCTGGTGTACGTCGACACCGAACTGCCCGACGGCGAGATCATGTCGTACTGGGACGAGTCCGCCGCGTACGCCTTCGACCTCGACGAGGTGCTGCGGCTGGAGGAGGCGACCGAGGAGCTGCACCGGATGTCGGTGGCCGCCGCCGAGCACGTGGTGGCCCGCAGCCGGTACGCCGAGTTCGGCATCCCCGCGTGGGCGGCGCAGGCGGTCGCCCGGTCGCTGCACGAGCGCCCACCCACCCTGTACGGCCGGTTCGACCTCGCCTACGACGGCACGTGGCCGCCGAAGCTGCTGGAGTACAACGCCGACACCCCGACCGCCCTGGTCGAGGCGAGCATCGTGCAGTGGTACTGGCTGGAGGACACCCGGCCCGACGCCGACCAGTGGAACAGCCTGCACGAGCGGCTGGTCGGGGCGTGGGCCAAGATCGGGGCGGGGCTGCACGACCGGCGGGTGCACGTGTGCTGGTCCAACGAGGAGGAGTCCGGCGAGGACCAGATCACCGCCGGCTACCTGGCCGAGACGGCCCGGCAGGCCGGGCTGGACGTGACCCTGCTGCCGATCCAGCACGTCGGCTGGGACGGCCGGCGCTTCGTCGACGCCGCCGACCGGCCGGTCACCAATTGCTTCAAGCTCTACCCGTGGGAGTGGATGCTGGCCGAGCCGTACGGCCGACCGGCGCTGGAGCCGGGCACCCCGACCACCTGGATCGAACCGGCCTGGAAGCTGCTGCTGTCGAACAAGGCGCTGCTGGCCGTGCTCTGGGAGCTGTACCCGGGGCACGAGTACCTGCTGCCGGCGTACCTGGACTCGCCACGCGGGATGCCGGAGTACGTGGCGAAGCCGCTGCTCGGCCGCGAGGGTGGTTCGGTACGCATCGTGACCGGCGACACGGAGATCAGCAATCCCGGGATCTATGGCGACGAGGGTTTCTGCTATCAGGAGTTCCGGCCGTTGCCGCAGTTCGACGGGGGTCGGATGGTGCTGGGTAGCTGGATCGTCGACGGCGAGTCGGCAGGCGTCGGCATCCGGGAGAGCGAGAGTCTGATCACCGACGGTTACGCGCGCTTCCTGCCGCACTACATCGACGCGCCGCGTGCCGCGTGAGTCGTCTACCGTTGGTCGGGTGAACTTCGACGCGTACGCCAGGACCGGGGTTGACCTCGTCAACGCCCACCTGGACGACCTCGACGACCTGCGGGCCCTCATTCCGGACGAGAACGCGTGGATGCGCGACGAGGTGGCCGACCGGGACCTGGCGGTCTTCCGACGGGCGCAGAAGCGGTTGCGCGACGTCTTCGAGTACGGCACCTCGGGGCGCGACGCCCAGGCGGTGGCCGAACTGAACGCGCTGCTGGAGGCGTTCCCGGTGCAGCCGCGCATCTCCGGCCACGATTCCAGCGACTGGCACATGCACGTGACCAGCCGGGGCGCCTCGGTCAGCGCCGAATACCTGGCCGGCGCGGCGTGGGGCCTGTCGGTGTGGCTCTGCGAGTACGGCAGCGCCCGGTTCGGGGTCTGCGCCGACGAACGTTGCGGCAACGTCTACCTGGACACCTCGTCGAACTGCTGCCGCCGGTTCTGCTCGGAGCGCTGCGCCACCCGCTCGCACGTGGCCGCCCACCGCGCCCGCAAGCGCGCCGCCGAACAACCCACCCTCACCCCGGTCCCCTGACCCCTCCCCCGCGCTCTCCCACTCTCCCCCGCCCGCCTCACCGCTCCCACCGCGCCGCCTCCCTGCCGCGCCGCCTCGGTGATCAAGAGCTTTGCGTCAGTTGATCAAGAGGTTCGCGTCAGATTCACGCCCGGACATGACGCAAACCTCTTGATCACCGGGGGCAGGGCGGGCGGGGGCGGAGCGGGAGGGGCGGGAGAGCGGGGGCGGGCGGGGGTCAGGCGTTGAGGGGGGTGGGGGCGGTTAGGTGGGCGCGGGCGAAGGCCAGGGATTCGCGGAGGTCGGACTCGCGGACGGCGCGGCTCTTGGCGCCCCGGGTGGTCACCTCCACCGCGACCGAGCCGGTGAAGCCGCGTCCGGCCAGGGAACGCAGCAGCTCGGCGCAGGGCTGGGTGCCCCGGCCGGGCACCAGGTGCTCGTCGCGGCCCTCCCCGGTGCCGTCGCCGAGGTGGACGTGGGCCAGGCCGGTGCCCATCCGGTCGGCCATCGCCAGCGGGTCGCTGTGCGACGCGGCGCAGTGCGACAGGTCGAGGGTGTACGCGGGGTAGCCGACCTCGGTCGGGTCCCAACCGGGCACGTACGGCACGAACTGCCGGCCGGCCATCCGCACCGGGTACATGTTCTCCACCGCGAAGTGCAGCCCGGTGAACCGGTCGGCGACGGTGCGCAGCCCGTCGGCGAAGTTGCGGGCGTAGTCGCGCTGCCAGGTGAACGGCGGGTGCACCACCACCGTGGGTGCCTCCAGCGTGTCGGCCAGCTCGGCGGCCCGCCGCAGCCGCTCCCACGGGTCGGGGCTCCACACCCGCTGGGTGACCAGCAGGCAGGGGGCGTGCACGGACAGCACCGGGACGCCGTAGTGCTTGGCGAGGCCGCGCAGCGCCCCGGCGTCCTGGCTGACGGCGTCGGTCCAGACCATCACCTCGACCCCGTCGTAGCCGAGTGCCGCGGCGAGCTGGAACGCCGCCGCGGTCCGCTCAGGGAAGACCGAGGAACTGGACAGGAGCACCGGGACGCGGGAAGTCACATCCCCGAGGGTAACCGGGGCCGCCACCACAGTTCCGGACGAGCAGCAGCAAAAGCCGCGCAACGACCGGCGTACGTCACATCGGTTCGAGCTGATCCAACCGTCTGAGGATGACGCCCTCACGCAGCGCCCACGGGCAGATGTCCACCGCCGGCACGTCGAGCCGGCGCAGCACCGCCTCGGCCACCACCGCCCCGGCCAGCAGCTGGTGGGCCCGGCCGGCACTCACCCCCTCCAGCTCGGGCAGCTGGGCCGGCGGGATGTGCCGGACGAACCCCAGCACCTGCCGCAGCCCCGTGCGGGTGAGGCTGCGCCGCGCCCACAGGCCCGCCGAGGAGGGGGCCGCCCCGGCCAGCCGGGCCAGTGTCCGGAAGGTCTTCGAGGTGGCGACCGGCCGCTCCCAGCCCACCCCGGCCAGTTTCTCCACCACCGGGTCGAGCTGCGCGTCGACGTACTCCCGCAGCTCCTCGACGGTCTCGGCGGTCGGTGGGGTCAGCCCGGACGGGTCGACGTGCAGCCGGTCCCGGCTCAGCCGGCCGGCCCCCAACGGCAGCGACACCGCCACCTCCGGGTCCTCGTCGATGCCGGCGGCCAGCTCCAGCGAGCCGCCGCCGATGTCCATCGCCAGCAACCGCCCCGCCGACCAGCCGAACCAGCGCCGGACCGCGAGGAACGTCGCCCGCGCCTCGTCCGCACCGGAGAGCACCTCCAGCCGTACGCCGGTCTCCTCCCGCACCCGGGTCAGCACCTCGGCCGCGTTGGTGGCGTCGCGCACCGCGCTGGTCGCGAAGGCCAGCAGGTCGTCGGCGGCCAGCGCGGTGGCCGATGCCCGGGCCGCCCCGACCGCCTCGACCAGCCCGTCGGCACCGGCCCGGGTGAGTGCGCCGTCCGGGCCGATCTGCTCGGCCAGCCGCAGCACCACCTTCTCGGAGTGCGCCGCCCACGGGTGAGCGCCGTGGTGGGCGTCGACCACCAGCAGATGAACCGTGTTGGAACCGACATCGAGCACACCCAGCCGCATGGGAAGACCCTAGGGCCACCGGGTTTCGGTGGCACGCCGGCCGGCCGCACCGGGCGCGCGTACGCTGGGCCGGGTGACGAGCCAGGTGGAGCTGCACGTGCTGGTGGACGCCCCCGACGACCCCCGCAGCCGGGAGGTCGGGCTGGACTTCCCCCGGGAGTGGATCGAGTTCGTCGACCCGGCCGACGAGCGGCACCTGGTGCGCGCCGACCTCACCTGGCTGCTGTCCCGCTGGACGTGCGTGTTCGGCCGGGGCTGCCACGGCATCGTCGCCGGCCGGGCCGCCGACGGCTGCTGCTCGCACGGCGCGTTCTTCACCGACACCGACGACGAGAAGCGGGTCCGGGCGGCCGTCAAGCGGCTCACCCCGCAGACCTGGCAGCACTTCCGCAAGGGTACGAAGAACTGGACCGCGACCGACACGATCGACGGCAGGAACCCGGCCCGACGGACCGCCACCCGGGGCGAGGACGCCCCGTGCGTGTTCCTCAACGACGCCGACTTCCCCGGCGGGGGCGGGTGCGCGCTGCACGGCCAGGCGCTGCGCGACGGCGTGCACCCGCTGGAGTACAAGCCGGACGTCTGCTGGCAGCTGCCGATCCGCCGGGACCAGGAGTGGACCACCCGCCCCGACGACACGAAGGTGCTGGTGTCGACGCTCGCCGAGTTCGACAGGCGGGGCTGGGGCGCAGGCGGGCACGACCTGGACTGGTGGTGTACCTCGTCGACCGACGCGCACGTCGGCACCGAGCCGATGTACCTGTCGTACGGCCCGGAGCTGACCGCGCTGGTCGGCGCGCCCGCGTACGCGAGGCTGGCCGAGCTGTGCGCGGCCCGGCTGGGCCAGGGTCAGATCGCCCCGCACCCGGCCAGCCCGCAGGGGTGAACGGTGTGCCGGCCTACGGCTCGAACTTGTAGCCCAGCCCGCGCACGGTGACGATGAACCGGGGCGCGGACGGCTCCGGTTCGATCTTGGAACGCAGCCGCTTGACGTGCACGTCGAGGGTCTTGGTGTCCCCGACGTAGTCGGCCCCCCAGACCCGGTCGATGAGCTGCCCCCGGGTGAGCACCCGGCCGGCGTTGCGCAGCAGCAGTTCCAGCAGCTCGAACTCCTTGAGCGGAAGCTGCACGGCGGCCCCGTCGACGGTGACCACGTGCCGTTCGATGTCCATCCGGACCGGGCCGGCGGCCAGCGTCGGGGCCCCCGACTCGGTCACCTCGGGGCTCTGCCGGCGCAGCACCGCCCGGATCCGGGCCACCAGCTCCCGGGGCGAGTACGGCTTGGTGACGTAGTCGTCGGCGCCGATCTCCAGCCCGACCACCTTGTCGATCTCACTGTCCCGGGCGGTCACCATGATGATCGGCACGTGCGAGCGCTGCCGCAGCTGCCGGCAGACCTCGGTCCCGGACATCTCCGGGAGCATCAGGTCGAGCAGCACGATGTCCGCGCCGGTCCGGTCGAACTCGGTGAGGGCGGAGGTGCCCGTCGCGGCGACGGAGACCTCGAAACCCTCCTTGCGGAGCATGTACGACAGGGCGTCGGAGAACGACTCCTCGTCCTCGACCACCAGTACGCGGCTCAACGGGGTGTTTCCTTTCCTACGGTCAGGCCCGGCGCAGGGTCGGTCGGGCCGGGCTCGATACCAGCGGACGGCAGTAGCGACTCCAGGGCGTCCGGAGGGCTGGCGGGTAGCCGGAGGGTGAACGTCGACCCCCCACCCAGGGTGCTCGCCACCTCCACCCGGCCGCCATGGTTGCTGGCGATGTGTTTGACGATGGCCAGGCCGAGGCCGGTGCCACCGGTGGCGCGGGAGCGGGCCTGGTCGGCCCGGTAGAACCGTTCGAAGATCCGGTCGACGTCGGTGGGGGCGATGCCGATGCCCTGGTCGGTGACGGAGACCGTGACGTGGTCGTCGTCGGCCCGGGTGACGACCCGCACGGTGGTGTCCTCGCCGGAGTAGGTGATCGCGTTCTCCACCAGGTTGGACACGGCGGTGGCGAGCTGACTGTCGCTGCCGTACGCGGTCAGGCCCCGCTGTCCTTCGGTGACCACCTGGACCCGGCGGGCGGTGGCCGAGGTGCGGGTCCGGTCGAGCACCTCGGCGATCACCCAGTCGACCGCGACGGGTTCCGGCGCGGGTTGCGGCTCGGCGCCCTGGAGCCGGGTCAGCTCCAGCAGCTCCTGCACCAGCCGGCCGAGCCGGGTCGACTCGTGCTGGATGCGCTCGGCGAACCGGCGGGCGGCCAGCATGTCCTCGGAGAGGTCGGGTGCACCGTCGGCCGGCTCGGTGGCGTCGACGAGCGCCTCGGCGAGCAGTTGCAGCGCCCCGATCGGGGTCTTCAGCTCGTGGCTGACGTTGGCCACGAAGTCCCGCCGGACCCGGGCCAGCCGGTGTGACTCGGTCACGTCGGCGGCTTCGACGGCGATGTACCCGCCGCCGATGCCCATCGCCCGCAGGTGCACGCCGAGCGGGTTCTCCCCGGCGTTGTCGCGGCCACGGGGCAGGTCGAGCTCGATCTCGCGTCGCACCCCGGTCCGCCGGACCTGTCCGGCGAGGGTACGGATCAGCGGGTGGGCCGCGATGGAGCCGGGGGTGGCGCCGGTACGGAGCAGTCCCATCGCCCGGGCGGCCGGGTTCACCAGCACCGGTACGTCGTCCGGGCCGAGCACCACGACGCCGGCGCGCAGCGAGTCGATGGTCTTGCGGCCGAGCCCGCTGAGCCCGCCGGACTGGTCGTCGGGAATCGCACGCCTCCCCAGGTCCCCGTGGGGGCCCTCGCCCCCGGACGACGCCGCACGGCGTCGCCAGGTCTGGACGGGACGCGCCAGCAGCAGCCCGGCGACCAGTCCGGTCACCAGGGCCACCCCGATCGCCACCGCCCATTCCATGCGGCGATCGTAGGGTCATTGTTAACCTGGCTATCGCCCATAACAGGACGAACCACACTCGCTTTGGCAGAAATTCACTCCCGGGCCCCGCGTCGTTCATCCGGGTTCATCTGGGCTCCCGTCACCCCCGCCTACGGTGGGTCGCGCACCTGCTCAACCCGTACGCCAACGGTCCCCGCGACCACCGGCGGCACCGACCCCAGGAAGTGACGATGCGCGACGAGTTCCGGGCCGACCTGCAGATCGTCAGCCAACTGCTGGTGGACATGGCCGACGGCGTACGCGCCGCGATGCGCCAGGCCACCCGCGGCCTGCTGACCGCCGACCGCGAGGCGTCCGAGGCCGTGATCGCGCGGGACGCCGAGATCGACGACCTCTACCAGCACGTCGAGGAGCGGGTCTGTGACCTGCTCGCCCGCCAGGCCCCGGTCGCCTCCGACCTGCGCGCGATGATCACCGCGCTGCACGTCGCGGCCGACCTGGAGCGGATGGGCGACCTGGCCGACCACGTGGCGAAGACCGCGCTGCGCCGGCACCCCTCCCCGGCGGTGCCGGCCGAGCTGCGGCCCGTCTTCACCGACATGGCCTCGGTCGCCGACCGGATGGCCGAGAAGATCGCCAAGGTGCTGGCCACCCCCGACGCCGACATCGCCGCCGAACTGGACCGCGACGACGACGTCATGGACGACCTGCACAAGAGCCTGTTCGGCATGCTGCTCGGCGACGAGTGGCCGTACGGGGTGGAGACCGCCATCGACGCCACCCTGCTCGGCCGGTTCTACGAGCGGTTCGCCGACCACGCGGTCAACGCCGGTGAGCGGGTGGTCTACCTGATCACCGGGGAGACCACCCCCACCGCCGGCTGACCCGCACCCGCCCGACGACGGGACAGGGCTCCCGGCCCGGCGATCTCCGCCGGGCCGGGAGCCCTGTCGTCAGCTCAGCGGCCCTGGTTGGCGACGGCGGCAGCGGCCTCCTTGGCGGCGGCCGGGTCGAGGTAGGTCCCGCCCAGGGTGAGCGGGCGCAGCTGCGGGTCGAGGTCGTAGCGCAGCGGGATGCCGGTGGGGATGTTCAGCTTGGCGATCGCCTCGTCGGAGATCTGGTCGAGGTGCTTGACCAGGGCGCGCAGCGAGTTGCCGTGCGCCGCCACCAGCACGGTGCGGCCGGCGAGGATGTCCGGCACGATCGAGTCGTACCAGTACGGGAGCATCCGCGCCACCACGTCCTTGAGGCACTCGGTGCGCGGCATCAGCTCGGTCGGCAGCAGCGCGTAGCGCGGGTCACCGACCTGGGAGAACTCGTCGTCGTCGGCGATCGGCGGCGGCGGCGTGTCGTACGAGCGACGCCAGAGCATGAACTGCTCCTCGCCGTACTCGTCAAGGGTCTGCTTCTTGTTCTTGCCCTGCAGGGCGCCGTAGTGCCGCTCGTTGAGCCGCCACGACCGGCGCACCGCGATCCAGTGCCGGTCGGCGGCGTTCAGCGCCAGCTCGGCGGTGCGGATCGCCCGGCGCATCACGCTGGTGTGCACCACGTCCGGCAGCAGGTCGTGCTCGCGCAGCAGTTCGCCGCCGCGGCGCGCCTCCGCCTCACCCTTGGCGGTCAGGTCGACGTCGACCCAGCCGGTGAAGAGGTTCTTCGCGTTCCAGTCGCTCTCGCCGTGCCGCAGCAGGACCAGCGTCCCGACGGTGGGCCCCTCGCTCGCAGTCATGCCGATCATCCTGCCGCACGGCGTCCGGGGACACGCGGGCGGTGGTGGTGACGACCACCACGTGGAAAAACGGATGACCGGTGTCCGCCCCCGGAACTAGGTTGTAAGGCGCTTCAAGGACAGCGGTCATTACCTGAGCGGGGGCGCGGGCGTGCGGACGGTACGGGGTTGGTTCCGGGAGACCACAGGCGGGCTACCGAGGACCTTCTGGTACCTCTGGACGGGCACCCTGATCAACCGGCTCGGCTCGTTCGTGCTGGTCTTCCTCGCCATCTACCTGACCCAGGCCCGCCACTTCTCGGCCGCCCAGGCCGGCCTGGTGATGGGCCTGTGGGGGGTCGGCGGCGCGGTCGGCACCACCGTGGGCGGCACCCTGGTCGACCGGTGGGGACGGCGGCCCACCCTGCTCACCGCCCACCTGGGCGCGGCCACCATGATGCTGACGCTCGGCTTCGCCCGGCCGCTCTGGGCGGTCGCGGTGGGCGCGCTGCTGCTCGGCACGTTCGCCGAGGCCGCCCGGCCGGCCTTCGGGGCCATGATGATCGACGTGGTGCCGGAGCGGGACCGGCTGCGCGCGTTCTCGCTCAACTACTGGGCGATCAACCTGGGCTTCGCCTGCGCCGCCGTGCTCGCCGGCCTCGCCGCCGAGGCCGGCTACCTGCTGCTGTTCGTGGTCGACGCGGCCACCACCCTGGTCACCGCGCTGATCATCTTCGTCAAGGTCGGCGAGACCCGCCGCGCCCCGACGACCAGCGCCGTCAAGGGTGCGACGAGCGGCCCGCCCCGGGTGGGTGCGCTGCGCACCATCGCCGCCGACCGGGTGTTCCTGGGGTTCGTCGTGCTCAACCTCTTCGGCGCGCTGGTCTTCCTCCAGCACATCTCGATGCTGCCGATCGCGATGGGCGACGCCGGCCTGTCCCCCGCCACCTACGGCTCGGTGATCGCGCTCAACGGGGTGCTGATCGTGGTGGGGCAGCTCTTCGTCCCCCGGCTGATCCGGGGGCGGAGCCGGTCGCACGTGCTCGCCCTCGCCTCGGTGGTGATGGGGGTCGGCTTCGGGCTGACCGCGTTCGCCGACGCCGCCTGGTTCTTCGGGCTGACCGTGCTGATCTGGACGCTCGGCGAGATGCTCAACTCCCCGTCCAACGCCACCCTGATCGCCGAACTCTCCCCGGCCGAGCTACGGGGCCGCTACCAGGGTGTCTTCTCGCTGTCCTGGCAGGTGGCCGGGGCGGTCGCCCCACTGCTCGGTGGACTGGTCCGGGAACACGCCGGCAACGCCACGCTCTGGCTGGGCTGCGCCGCGATCGGCGTGGCGACCGCGCTGGCGCACCTGCTCTCCGGGCCGGCCCGGGAACGCCGGGCGACCCGCCTGCGCCGCCCCGAGGTTCCCGTCGTGCCGGTCACCGCCGTCGGACCGCCGGCCCCGCAGTCGGCCGAGGCTGCCGCGACCGCACCCGCCGAGCCGGTCCCGGCCCGCACCCCCGCCTGAGTACGCCCCCGCCGCGCCTGCGGTGGCACCGGTTCAAACGGCAGAGCGCCCACCGGCGACCGATGGTCGCGGTGGGCGCTCGTACCGCCTGCCCGGCGGCGGCGGGCGACCCTCACCCCCGTAAGCGTCGCCCGCTCGCGCCGCCGGTTCCCGGGTGGCACCGTCCCCCAACGGCGTGACCCACCCGATTGCGTCTCGCTCGGTGCACGGATCTGATCGATCCGCCGCTCCCCCGAACGTTTCCGAGCGTGACGCGGTGCAATAAAGTTAGTTCGCCCGGATTCCGGATTCAACCTTCGAGCACTGTCTCGCCGGTCACAACACCGACCGTCCCCGCTCCGGTGCTCCTGTTCCGGGCTCCGTGACTGCCAACACGCGGCTACCCGGCAGCCATTCCGGTAAACCCCTCAGCCGTCTTCCCGATCGGGTGACTCGGTCCGGAAGAAGTTGCTCGGCCGGCCGTCCCGCAACTGCTCCTGGAAGATCAGGTTCAGCTTGCGCGAGTCGAACGTCCGGAACCAGTCGTCCCAGCTCACCACCCGCAACCGACGGCTCTCCCGGTAACCCGGCAGGTCGAAGGTGAGCACCCCCGGCCGGCCGTTGCGCTCGGTACCGGCGATGGTCGCCGGCTTGGCACCCCGGGCCGCGGCCCAGTTCCGGATCACCTGGTGGTTGGTGGTCACCAGGCTGCGCCCGGGACGTTCCGGACGGTCCGCCGGAGACGTGATGAGCTGCGCGGAGCGCACCGAACGGGAGGTGGACCGGCCGGTGCGCACGCCCGTGGCGCGGGCGGCCTTCGCCGGCGTCGCCTTCGCCCGCGTGCGCGACGGATTGGCCTTCGCGGCCCCGGCCGTGCTCCGGCGGGCGGGTGCCCGGCCGGACGGGCCGGTGCTGCGGCGGGCGGCGCCGCCGGCCCGGCCCTCCGCGCGCAACGTCCGCGCGAGCGCCTTCACCAGTTCCGGCTTACGCAACGCGGAGATCCCGGAGACCCCCCGCCGACGCAACTGACCCCGGATCTCGTCGACCCTCATCCGGGAGATCTCCGACTCGGAGATGCCCGGCGTGTTCGGGGTCCGGTTGCCGGCCTGACGCGTGGTCCCGGTCGCCGTCGCGCCGCGACCTGAGCTGTTCCGCTGAGCCATGACACGCTCCTCGACAGTCCGTCCTCGGCCTGCGGCGGGTCCCACACTGCCGCGCCGCAGCGCTGCGGCATACCCGTCAGGACCGGTCCGAACCTCCGGCGGACGGGGTGAACAGGTGGGCGAAGGCGGCCAGGTTCGCGGTCGACTCGCCCCGCTTGACCCGCCACTCCCACTCCCGGCGGATGGAACTGCCGAACCCGATCTCCAGCATGGTGTCGAAGGACTCGTCGGCGTAGCTGAGCACCGCGCCGAACAGCCGGTCCAGCTCGTCGGCGTCGACGGCGGACGGGTTGACCCGCCCGGTGAGGTAGACGTCGCCGACCGCGTCGATCGAGAACGCCACCCCGTACATCCGGGCGTTGCGTTGCAGCAGCCACGCCCACAGTTCCTCGCGCCGCTCGTCGGGCTGGCGCATCACGAACGCCTCGACCCGCAGCGCGTGCTCGCCGACGATCAGGTTGCAGATCGTCTTGAGCTTGTGGGTGCCGGGCAGGGTGACCGCGTACGAGCCCTCGCCGGTGGCTTCCCAGTCCAGTTCCCGTTCGGTGCAGACCGCCTCGATCAGGGCCGCCAGCTCGCTCTTCGCGCTCATCGGACCCACTCTACGGCCGCCGTGGCCGGCCCACCCGGCGACGAGGGGCGGGGCATCCGGTCACCAGGAGCCGGTGAGCGCCGGACCGTCGGCCAGCCGGGCCGCCAGCCGCTCCCGGTGCCCGGTGACCGCCTCGCCGTAGACGGCGAGCAGCCCGGAGACGGTGCGCTCCCAGGAGAAGCTGCGGGCGTGCCGGGCGGCCCCCCGACCCAGCGCCTCCCGACCGGCCCGGTCGGGCAGCAGCCGGGCCAGCGTACGGGCCCAGTCGGTCGGATCGTGGCCGTGCACGAGCACGCCGCTGACCTGGTCCCGCACGGCGGTGACCAGGCCACCCACGGCGGCGGCGACCACCGGCGTGCCGCAGGCCTGCGCCTCCAGGGCCACCAGCCCGAAGGACTCGTTGTGCGAGGGCACCGCCACCAGGTCGGCCGCCCGGTAGAGGGCGGGCAGGTCGTCCCCGGTACGCGGCGGCAGGAAACGCACCCGGTCGGCGACCCCCAACGAACCGGCCAGCTCGATCAGGGAGGTGGGCCGGTCCAGGCCACTGCCGCTCGGGCCGCCGCAGATCACCACGGTCACCTGGTCGGCGAGGGCCGGGTCGCGTTCCCGCAACGCGGCGACCGCGCGGACCAGCACGTCGGGGGCCTTCAACGGCTGGATCCGGCCGACGAACGCGACGACGTACCCGTCGGTGGGCAGGCCCAGCCGGCGACGGGCGGCGCGGGTCGTGACCTCCCGGTCCCCGGCGACGGGTCGGAACCGCGCCAGGTCAACCCCCGGTTCGACGACCGTCACCCGGGCCGGGTCGGCGGCGTACCTGTCGATCAGGTCGGTGGCCTCCGCCCGGGTGTTCGCGACCAGCCGGTCGGCCTCGGCGACCACCTGTTCCTCGCCGATCACCCGGGCCTTCGGCTCCGGCCGGTCACCGGCGGCGAGCTGGGCATTCTTCACCTTCGCCAGGGTGTGCGCGGTGTGCACCAGCGGCACCCCCCAGCGCTCCTTGGCCAGCCAGCCGACCTGGCCGGAGAGCCAGTAGTGCGAGTGGATCAGGTCGTAGTGGCCCGGCGGGCGGGCCGCCTCGGCCCGCAGCACCCCGGCGGTGAAGGCACAGAGCTGACCGGGCAGCTCCTCCTTGGTCAGCCCCTCCAGCGGGCCGGAGGTGACGTGCCGGACGTGCACCCCGGGGGCCATCTCCACCACCGGGGGCAGGTCACCGGAGGTGGCCCGGGTGAAGATCTCCACCTCGACGTTCGCCTCGGCGAGCCGGCGGGCGACCTCCAGGATGTAGACGTTCATGCCACCCGCGTCGCCGGTGCCCGGTTGGTGCAACGGTGAGGTGTGCACCGACAGGGTGGCGATCCGGCGGGGCCGCGGCCACGGCAGGGAACCTCGCTGACGACCGACACCGGTGTGCTGATCCGCCACGTCCGCTCCTTCTGTCACGGTTGATGCCGTCCCGCACGACCGGCGCTCCTCGGACAACCTTCGCGCCGGATGCAATCTTCCCCATCGGGCTTCGGAAATGCCTCGCCCCGGCCCGCAGGCGTGACGGACCTCATCACGGGGCCCGGAGCGGCCGGTCACGCCGCCAGGGTGAGAATGGCCCGATGACCTCTGTCGCGATCGTCACCGGGGCGTCCAGCGGGATCGGCGCGGCCACCGCCCGCCGGCTCGCCGCCGAGGGTTTCCACGTGCTCGCCGCCGCCCGCCGCACCGACCGGCTCGCCGGTCTGGTCGCCGAGATCGCGGCGGCCGGCGGCAGCGCCACCGCAGTGGCCTGCGACGTCACCTCGGACGAGTCGGTGGCCGGGCTGGCCCGCGCCGCCGCCGACGCCCCCGGCCCGGTCACCGTCCTGGTCAACAACGCCGGCGGGGCGCGTGGGCTGGACCCGGTGGAGACCGGCTCAATCGCCGACTGGCAGTGGATGTACGACGTGAACGTGCTCGGCACGCTGCGGGTCACCCAGGCCCTGCTGCCGGCCCTGGAGCGCTCCGGCGCCGGAACGGTCGTGGTGCTCTCGTCCACCGCCGGTTTCACCGTCTACGAGGGCGGCGGCGGATACAGCGCGGCCAAGCACGCGCAGACCGCCGTGGCGGGCACCCTGCGGTTGGAGCTGTGCGGCCGGCCCGTCCGGGTGGTGGAGATCGACCCCGGGATGGTCCGGACGGAGGAGTTCAGCCTGAACCGCTTCGGCGGGGACGCGGCGAAGGCCGACGCCACCTACGCCGGGGTGGCGCAGCCGCTGGTGGCCGACGACGTCGCCGAGTGCGTCGCCTGGTGCGCCACCCTCCCGCACCACGTCAACGTGGACCGTCTGGTGGTCCGCCCGCTGGCCCAGGCCGCCCAGCACAAGGTGCACCGGGTCGGGTCGTGAGCGGGGATGGCTGACCGGGGTCGGCAGCGGCCGGTGGGGTTGGTGACCCGGGGGACGACGAACCCGAACCGGCTCCGCCGGGTCGACAACTGGATCATCGAGACCTGCGGCGACCGGCTACGGGCCGCCGCCGGCCCGCTGGTGGTGGACCTCGGTTACGGTGCCACCCCGGTCACCGCCGTCGAGCTGCGCGACCGGCTGGCCGCCCGGGTCCGCGCCGACGTCCGGGTGGTCGGGCTGGAGATCGATCCGGTACGGGTGGCCGCCGCCGCGCCGGCCGCCGACCCACCGGGGTTGACGTTCGCCCGGGGCGGCTTCGAACTGGCCGGGTTGCGGCCCACCGTGGTCCGGGCGTTCAACGTGCTCCGCCAGTACGACGAGAGCGAGGTCGCCGACGCCTGGCGGACGGTCACCGACCGGCTCGCCCCGGGCGGGGTGCTGGTCGAGGGCACCTGCGACGAGCTGGGTCGGCTGGCCGGCTGGCTGCTGATCGACTCCACCGGCCCCCGGACGCTGACCCTGGCCGCCCGGCTGGCCACGCTGGAGAGCCCGGCCCGGTTGGCCGAGCGCCTGCCGAAGGCGCTGATCCACCGCAACGTGCCGGGCGAACGTATCCACGCTCTGCTCCGCGCCCTGGACGACGCCTGGCAGGCAGCCGCCGGGCTGGCCCCGTTCGGTCCCCGCCAACGGTGGCTGACCGCCGTCGGCACCCTCCGGTCCACCGGCTGGCCCGTCCTCGACCGCCCCCACCGTTGGCGTCATGGCGAACTCACCCTGCCCTGGCCCACCATCGCCCCCGCCTGACCGCCCCACCCCCACCCCCACTCCCACCCGCACCTGCGCGCCCGTGCCCCGCGCCCGCCCGTGTTGATCAAGAGCTTTGCGTCAGAATCCGCCCGGGGCCAGGATGACGCAAACCTCTTGATCAACACGGGCGGGGCGGGCGGGGCCGGCGGGGTGGGAGGGGGCGGGTGGGGGTTAGAGGGTGCAGTTGATGAGGACGGGTTCGGGGTGGAGGGGGACGGCGAAGCGGGCGTGGACGCCGTCGCGGATCTCCCGGGCGAGGGCGATCAGGTCGGCGGTCCGGGCGGTGCCGCTGTGGTTGGTCAGGGCCAGGGTGTGCTTGCCGGAGATGGCGGTGCCACCCGGCCCGGGGTGCCCCTTGGCGAAGCCCGCCTTGTCGATCAGCCAGGCGGCGCTGACCTTCACCAGGTCACCGGGGCAGGGCCAGGAGGGGGGTTCGCCGATGTCGGCGGCGCGCTCGCGCAGCAGGTCGTACGCCGCCCGGTCGAGCACCGGGTTGGTGAAGAACGAGCCGGCCGACCAGGTGTCCGGGTCGGCGGGATCGAGCACCATGCCCTTGCCGGCGCGCAGGGTCAGCACCGTGTCCCGGGCGGCGGCCAATGGCACCCGGTCACCGACCTCGACACCGAGCGAGCGGGCCAGTTCGGCGTAGCGGACCGGCCCGGACACCGGCGAGCGGTCCAGCCGGAAGTCGACCGAGAGCACCACCCAGCGGTCGCTGTACTTGAAGATGCTCCCCCGGTACGCGAAGCCGCAGTCCTGGGCGGCGACGGTGGTCAGCCGGTCCTCGACGCGGTCGTACACCTGGACGCCGGTGATCCGTTCGGCGACCTCCTGGCCGTACGCGCCGACGTTCTGGATGGGGGTGGCGCCGGCCGAACCGGGGATGCCGGAGAGGCACTCCAGGCCGGACCAGCCGTTGCCGACGGTGGCAGCGACGAGGTCGTCCCAGGGTTCGCCGGCTTCGACGCGTACGGTGACGGTGTCGGGGTCCTCGGCGACCACGGCGAAGCCCCGCGACCGGATCAGCACGACGGTGCCGGGGAAGCCGACGTCCCCGACGACCACGTTGCTGCCGCCGGCCAGGACCAGCACCGGTTCGTCGCGCCGGTGCGCCTCGCGGACCCGGTGGACGATCTCGTCGGCGCTGGTGGCGGCCACGCAGCGGGCGGCGGGGCCACCGAGGCGCAGGGTGGTGTATTCCGCCAGGGCGGCCGGATCGGCGGGTTGCGCGTCCGTTGTCGGTTTGGCGTAGACGTCTGACACGCCTTTCACCCTAGGCTGAGGGGTAGCCGCGGCACCCACTGGTCGCCGGGTCACCCCGGGGAGGATTGCGATGAGCAGACTGCACGCCACGAAGGACTTCTGGTTGGGAGCGCTCCGGGTCGACGGCCCGGCGTTCGCCGCGGCCGTCGCCGAGGCCCCGCCGGAGACACCCGTGCTGTCCTGCCCGGGGTGGACGGTGGCGGACCTGACCCTGCACCTGGCCGGCCTCTACCACTGGGTGCACTCCTTCGCCGGTGCCGGCGACACCGCCCAGCCGGCCCGCCCCGACGACACCGCCGAGCTGCCCGCCGGGGTGTCCCCCCTCCAGCTCTGGCAGCACCAGTACGACCAACTGATGACCCTGTTCGACGCGCTCGACCCGGAGGCCCCGGCCTGGAACCCGATGCCGCAGCCCAAGAAGGCCGGCTTCTGGCCGCGTCGGGTGGCGCACGAGACGGCGGTGCACCGGTGGGACGCCCAGCTCGCCATCGCCGCCGGTGACCCGATCGAGGCGAAGCTCGCCGCCGACGGGGTGAGCGAGGTGCTGGACACCTGGCTGCCGTCCGGTCGTCGGCGCAACCGGGGGCAGTGGCAGGGGGTGGTGCACCTGACCGCGACCGACGCCGCCCAGGACTGGTACCTGCGGATGCGCGGCGAGGGGGTGGCCCTGCTGGACACCGCGACGGTCTTCGGGCACGACGACCACCACGCCCGGGTGCAGGTCACCGGCTCGGCCAGCGACCTGCTGCTGGCCCTCTGGGGCCGGATCAGCTTCGACACCCTGGGGGTGGCGGGGGACCGTTCCCTGCTGGAGGGCCTGCGCGTGGGCTGAGGTCCGCGCACCACCGCGGCCCGCGTACCACCGCACGCCGCGTACCACCGCACGCCGCGTACCGGGAGCGGCCGTTCCTGCCGGGACGGCCGCTCTCGGCGTTCCCGGTGTTAGCTCCGGGCCGGCTGCTCACGGCGTTCCCGGCGTAGCTCCGGCGGTCGGCCGTGTGGTTCGACGACGGCGCGAGAGAGCGCTCTCTTGACAGGAGTCGACCGACCCACCACCCTGTCGTGAGAGCGCTCTCTCACCGCGATCGAGTCCGGGCCGCCGCCTCACGTGGCCCGCGCATACACGCACCACCCCACCACCGACCTGAGAGGGGTCCCGACCCATGGGTGTCTTTTCCCGCCGCCGCCTCGCGGCGATCGCCCTGGTGGCCACCACCGCGCTGCTCTCCACCACCGCCTGCGGCGGCGACGACGAGGCCGCCGACGGCGGGCCGGTCACGCTGACCGTCGACGTGTTCGGCCAGTTCGGCTACGAGAAGCTCTACCGGGAGTACGAGGCCGACCACCCCGGCATCAAGATCGTGGAGCGGGGCACCGGCGGCAACCTCGACGAGTACTCCCCCAAGCTCACCCAGTGGCTCGCCGCCGGCAAGGGCGCCGGGGACGTGGTCGCCATCGAGGAGGGGCTGCTGGTCGAGTACAAGGCCAACCCGCAGAACTTCGTCAACCTGCTCGACCACGGGGCCGCCGACCTCAGGGGCAACTTCCTGGAGTGGAAGTGGAACGGCGGGCTGACCGCCGACGGCAAGCAGCTCATCGGGCTGGGCACCGACGTCGGCGGGATGGCGATCTGCTACCGCAAGGACCTCTTCGCCGCCGCCGGCCTGCCCACCGACCGGGAGGCCGTGTCCAAGCTCTGGCCCACCTGGCAGGACTACGTGCGGGTCGGCGAGCAGTTCAAGGCCAGGAACACCGGTGCGGCCTTCCTGGACGCCGCCACCAACACCTTCAACACCATCCTGTTGCAGACCGCCGGCAACACCACCGGCTACAGCTACTACGACACCGCCGACAAGCTGGTGGTCGACAGCAACCCGGCGGTACGCCAGGCGTACGACACCACCGTCGACATCATCGACTCCGGCCTGTCCGGCCGGTACGGGGCCTGGTCGGAGGAGTGGGTGTCGGCCTTCAAGCAGGCCAAGTTCGCCACCATCGCCTGCCCGGCCTGGATGACCGGGGTGATCGAGGGCAACGCCGGCCCGGACGCCAAGGGCAAGTGGGACATCGCCCAGGTGCCCGGCAGCGGCGGCAACTGGGGCGGCTCCTACCTGGCGGTGCCGAAGCAGAGCCGGCACCAGGCCGAGGCGATCGAGCTGGCCAAGTTCCTGACCAGCGCCAAGGGCCAGATCGGCGCGTTCCAGGAGAAGGGGCCGCTGCCGTCGTCCCCGCAGGCGCTGGACGACCCGGCGATCGTCAACTCGACGAATGCGTACTTCTCCGACGCCCCGGTCGGCAAGATCTTCGCCGCCGGCGCCAAGAGCCTCAAGCCGGTCTACATGGGCCCCAAGAACCAGGCCGTCCGCACCGAGGTGGAGAACGCCGTGCGCACCGTCGAGCTGGGCCAGCGCAACCCCGCCCAGGGCTGGACCGACGCCACCACCAACGCCCGCAAGGCCGCCGCCAAGTAACCCCGTGCGGGGGCGGGGCCGCGGGCCCGATCCGCGGCCCCGCCCCCGGCCGGGCGGGCAGGTGCAGGCCGGGACCACGAGAGGAAGAGCACGGGAGATGGTTGTTCAGGTCGACGGTCCGCCGCCGGGTGCGGTACGGACCCGGAGCAGACGGCCGGAGCGGGAGCACCGGCTGGCCCGGCTCGACGTCAGGTACTCGCCCTACCTGTACGTGACGCCGTTCTTCCTGCTCTTCGCGATCTTCGGGCTCTATCCGCTGGCGTACACGTTCTGGGTGTCGCTGCACGACTGGGACCTGTTGGGGGTGGACCCGGCCTTCGTGGGCGCGCAGAACTACACCCAACTGATGGCCGACGCCGACTTCTGGAACTCGGTGGTGAACACCCTCGGCATCTTCGTCCTCTCCACGGTGCCGCAACTGCTCGCCGCCCTCTGGCTGGCCAACCTGCTCAACCGCCGGCTACGGGCACGGACCACCTGGCGGATGGCGGTGCTGGTGCCCAACGTCACCTCGACGGCGGCGGTGGCGATCGTCTTCGCGGTGCTCTTCGGCCGCGAGTTCGGCATGATCAACTGGCTGCTCGACCTGGTCGGCGTCGACGCGATCGACTGGAAGGCGAACCGGTTCGCCGCCTGGACGGCGATCTCCGCCATGGTCGACTGGCGGTGGACCGGCTACAACGCGCTGATCTTCCTGGCCGCGATGCAGGCCATCCCGCGCGACCTGTACGAGTCCGCCTCGATCGACGGGGCCGGGCGGGCCCGGCAGTTCTGGTCGATCACCGTGCCGCTGCTCAAACCCACGATCATCTTCGCGGTGATCATCTCCACGATCGGCGGACTGCAACTGTTCACCGAGCCCCGGCTGTTCAACTCCGGCACCAACGCGATCCGGGGCGGGCCGCTGCGCGAATCCCAGACGATGACCATGTACATGTTCGAGAACGCCTTCGCCCCGCACTACAACTTCGGCTACGGCTCGGCCGTCGCCTGGCTGCTCTTCGCCCTGATCGCGGTGGTTGCGGCGATCAACGTACTGATCCTGCGCCGGCTCGGCGGCGGCGCCCGCAAGGGGGACCGATGACCCGCATCTGGTCGGCCGGCCGGCTCACCTACCCGGCGCTGACGCTCACCGCCCTGCTGTCGATCTTCCCGATCTACTGGATGTTCGTGGTCGCCAGCCGCAGCAGCGACGCGATGGGCCAGGTTCCGCCACCGCTCACCCCCGGTGGCAACCTCGGCGCGAACATCACCCGGCTGTTCGCCAACCCCGACGCGCACTTCCTCACCGGCCTGGTCAACTCCACGATCGTCGCGGTGAGCGTCACCTTCTCGGTGGTGCTCTTCTCCACGCTGGCCGGGTTCGCCTTCGCCAAGCTGCGGTTCCGGGGCCGCAACGCGCTGCTCATGATCATCATTGCCACCATGATGGTGCCCACCCAGCTCGGGGTCATCCCGCTGTACCTGCTGATGACCAAGCTGAACTGGAACGACCGGCTGCCGGCGGTGATCGTCCCGGCCCTGGTCACCGGGTTCGGCGTGTTCATGATGCGCCAGTACGCGGCCCAGGCGGTCAGCACCGAGCTGATCGAGGCCGCCCGGGTCGACGGCTGCCACACGCTGCGGATCTACTGGAACGTGGTACTGCCCGCGCTGCGCCCGGCCGCCGCCGTCCTCGGCCTGCTCACGTTCATGACGACCTGGAACGACTTCCTCTGGCCGTACGCTGTGCTCAACGACCCGGAGAACCCGACCGTGCAGCTGTCGTTGCGGGCCCTCTCCGATGGTTACTACCAGGACATGTCGCAGGTGTTCACCGGCACGGCGATCGCGACGCTGCCGCTGCTGCTGGTGTTCGTCGTGTTCGGCCGCCAGATCATCGGCGGCATCATGGAAGGTGCGGTCAAAGCGTGAATGAGGTTCGATTTCCGGAGGGCTTCGTGTGGGGCGCGGCGACCGCCGCGTACCAGATCGAGGGCGCGGCCCGCGACGACGGTCGCGGTGAGTCCATCTGGGACACCTTCAGCCGTACGCCGGGCAAGGTGTTCGCGGGGCACACCGGTGACGTCGCCTGCGACCACTACCACCGGTACGCCGACGACGTGGCGCTGATGGCCGAGCTGGGGCTGGCCGCGTACCGGTTCTCGGTGGCCTGGCCCCGGATCAGGCCGGACGGCACCGGCCCGGTCAACCCGCGCGGCCTGGACTTCTACGACCGGTTGACCGACGCGCTGCTCGACCGGGGCATCGACCCGATCGTCACGCTCTACCACTGGGACCTGCCGCAGACGTTGCAGGACCGGGGCGGCTGGGCCAGCCGGGAGACCGCCGAGCACTTCGCCGACTACGCCCTGGCGGTGCACGCCCGGCTCGGTGACCGCATCCGCACCTGGACGACGCTCAACGAGCCGTGGTGCTCGGCGTACCTCGGGTACGGCAACGGGGTGCACGCCCCCGGTGAGCGGGACGCGGGGGCGGCGTTCCGGGCCGTACACCATCTGCTGCTGGGGCACGGTCTGGCGGCACGGGCGCTGCGGGCGGCCGGCGCGCGGACGGTCGGGATCACCCTCAACCCGGCGGACGTCGCGCCTGCCGACCCGGACAGCGCCGCCGACGCCGCCGCGGTACGTCTCGTCGACGGCCTCCAGAACCGGATCTTCCTGGACCCGCTGACCGGCGCCGGCTACCCGGCCGACGTGCTCGAACACGTCGCCCGGATGGTGGAGCCCACGTTCGTCCGGGACGGCGACGAGAAGATCATCGCCGCGCCGCTGGACCTGCTCGGCATCAACTACTACTCGCCCACCTACGTCGCGGGCCGCCCGGACGGGGCGGGCAGCAGCGCCTACCCGGGCACCGAGGGGGCGGTGGAGTTCCTGCCCGCCACCGGGCCGGTGTCCGACATGGGCTGGCAGATCGAGCCAGCCGGGCTGACCCGGCTGCTGGTGCGGATCGCCACCGACTACCCGGGGCTCCCGCTGATGATCACCGAGAACGGTGGCGCGTTCCCCGACGACGGCAGCAGCCCGGCGGCCGACGCGGCGGGCCGGATCCACGACGCCGACCGGATCGCCTACCTGGACGGGCACCTGCGGGCCGCGCACGAGGCCATCTCCCGCGGAGTCGACCTGCGCGGCTATCTCGTATGGTCGTTGCTGGACAACTTCGAGTGGGCCGAGGGCTATCGGAAGCGGTTCGGGATCGTCCACGTCGACTATCTGAACCAGCGGCGCACCCCGAAGTCGAGCGCCCGGTGGTACCAGGAGGTGATCTCCCGGAACGGGCTGTGACGAGGTGGTGGTGGCGGGTATGACGGCGGCACAGCGACCCACCCTGGAGGAGGTCGCCCGGCAGGCCGGCGTGTCCCGGGCGACGGTCTCCCGGGTGGTGAACGGCTCCACCACGGTCGCCGAGCCGATCCAGGAGGCCGTCCGCCGGGCGGTGGCCGAGCTGGGGTACGTGCCGAACCTGGCCGCCCGCAGCCTGGTCACCCAGCGGACCGACTCGGTCGCCCTGGTGCTGCCGGAGGCGGCCACCCGGGTCTTCTCCGACGACCAGGTCTTCCCCGGGCTCATCCGGGGCGCGGCCCAGGAGCTGGAGGCCGCCGACAAGCAGCTCGTGCTGATGCTCGCCGGCTCGCCCGCCGGGCACGACCGGGTCGCCCGCTACACCACCGGCCGGCACGTCGACGGGGTGCTCTTCGCCTCGTTGCACGGGGAGGACCCGCTGCCCGGCCGGCTCGCCCGGCTGGGCATCCCGGTGGTGTGCAGCGGCCGGCCGCTGGACGCCGCCGACGTGCCCTACATCGACGTGGACCACATCGGGGGGGTCGCCAGGGCGACCCGCTACCTGATCGACAACGGTCGTCGCCGGATCGCCACCATCGCCGGCCCGCAGGACATGGTCGCCGGCATCGAACGGCTCGCCGGCTACCGCGACACCGTGGTCGCCGCCGGCCTGCCGCAGATGATCGAGTACGGCGACTTCACCCGCGAGTCGGGGACCATCGCGATGCGTCGGCTGCTCGCCGCGTACCCCGATCTGGACGCGGTCTTCGCCGCCTCCGACCTGATGGCGCACGCCGCCCTGCGGGCGCTGCACGAGGCGGGCCGGCGGGTGCCGGACGACGTCGCGGTGATCGGCTTCGACGACATCGAGACGGCCGCCTACACCGAGCCGCCGCTGACCACCGTGCGACAGCCGATCGTCGAGCTGGGCCGGAAGATGACCCGGCTGCTGCTGGCCCTGGCCGATGGTGCGGAGGTGGAGCGGGCGGTGGTGCTGCCGACCGAGCTGGTGATCCGGCAGTCCGCCTGACCCCTCCGCCCGTTCCCTCCGCCCGTTCCCTCCCCCCGCCCCGCTCCCGGCCCGACGCTCCCTTCCCCGCCCCCTGCTCCCCGCACTTCCCGCCGCCCGGCCACCCGGCATATTTGAGCATCGCCCGGCATAATCACTTTGAGCGACATAGCCGCAGCCCGCCCACATCCCACCTCGACGCTTTGCTCTGCTGCCATCCAAGCGACAGGCACCGTGAGTAGTCGTCCGCGATAAGCGTCAGCCGGGCGTCCGCCCACCCTGCGCCAGGTCAGACGCCTGTTGCGCAGAGGGCAGCAGAGCAAAGGAAGGAAGTGAGAGGTGATGGGGGTGGGCGGGCGATTACCTGGAGTAGCCACGGTCGCATTCCCTCTCAACCGCTACCCAGAGCGACGACGGTAGGGGACGACGTAAAGCCGTAGCAGTCGGCTGCGACGGATGCCTACGCTCGCGGGCATGCCTGCCACCGCTGTATCGCGTCGTCCCTCGCCCGTGCCTCCCGGCGACGAGGAAAAGCGCTCCGCAGTCCGGCCGGGGGCGGGGTGGCACGGGTGCTGATCCGTACCGCCCGACCAGACGACGCGCCGAGGGTGGTGGCGCTGCGGTCGCTCGTCCATCCGTATTTGGTGCGGGGGATCGCGTCGACCCGGCAGATGATCGCCCAACCACCACCCGAGGAGAACTGGGCGGCCTGGGTCGCCGAGACGGACGGGCAGATCACCGGCTGGGTTTCGGCGTTCCGGAACGCTCAGACCTCCGAGCCGGACTTCGGGGACATCTCCACCCTGCACGTGCATCCGGGGCATCGGGGCCGGGGGGCCGGAACGGCGCTGCTCACCGCCGCTCTGGCGCACCTGAGGTCGCTCCGGGTCCGCCGGGTGCGGACCTGGGCGCTGACCGACTCCCTGCCGTACGCCCGCCGGCACGGGTTCACCCCGAGCCGGGAACTGCGCTACTCGGCGCTCGACCTCCGCCCGGCACCACCGATGCCCGAACCGCCCGCCGGGGTACGTCTGCTCCCGCTCACCGGGCTCGACCCGTACCAGGTCTATCTCCTCGACGACGCCGCCGCTCCGGACGAGCCGGGCGACGTGCCGGTGGACGCGACCAGCTACTCCTACTGGCGGTCGGAGTGCTGGGAGAACCCGGGGCTGGACCGGGACGCCAGCACCGTCGCCGAGGTCGACGGTGCGCTGGTCGCGCTCAGTCTGGTCAAGCGGGACGGCGACCGGATGTGGTCCGACTACACCGCGACCCGGCCGGAGTACCGGGGCCGAGGGCTGGCGCGACTGACCAAGCAGGCCGCGCTGCACCGGGCCGCCGGCAATGGGGTACGGACTGCCTACACCGCCAACGACGAGGCCAACGCCCCGATGCTGGCGATCAACACCCGACTCGGCTACCGCCAGACGGCATCCAGTTGGTCCTGCCTCCGCGAACTCACCTGACGACGCATCCGGCCGGATCACCCCACCACGGGGAAGCCCGGCCGCCGGTCAGCCCTCGGCGAGGACGCGGGTGGCGATCGCGTGGGTATCGACGCCGAAGAGCACCAGGCGGGCCTCGGTGACCTGGGCCGGCGTCGCAGGGCGCAGCACGGTCAGCGCCTGGCGTACCGCGTCGTCGATCGGCCAGCCGTAGACGCCGGCGGAGATCAGCGGGAACGCGACGGTGGTCGCACCCAACCCGTCGGCGACGGCGAGACTGTTGGCGTAGCAGTCCCGCAGCAGGGCAGATCGGTCCTCGGTGGTGGAGTGGACCGGGCCGACGGTGTGCACCACCCAACGGGCCGGCAGGTCCCCCGCGGTGGTGGCGACCGCCTGCCCGGTGGGCAGACCCCGGCCGTACCGGGAGGCGCGCAGCGCCCGGCACTCCGCCAGGATCGCCGGCCCGCCCCGGCGATGGATGGCCCCGTCGACCCCTCCCCCGCCGAGCAACGACGAGTTGGCCGCGTTGACGATCACGTCGACCCGCTGCGCGGTGATGTCCCCCTCGACCAGGGTCACCTCCACGTCAGCTCTCCTCGATGTGCTGGCCCAGCGAGCGGCGGGCGAGCAGCGCCGCCCCGGCGACGGCAGCCGGCATCACCAGCACCGCACCGAGCGGGATCAGGAAGCACAGGAAGACCGCCACCCCGAAGCCGAGCGAGGTGGCCCGGTCCGCCTTCAGCCGGGCCCGGCGGTCCGGCAGCCGCAGCCCGCGCCGGGAGAACGGCGCACCGACCAGCTCCACGGCGAGCAGCCAGCCGCCCACCGCCGCACCGACCACCGGCACCACGGTCTGCCCGACCACCGGGATGAACCCGGCCAGGAACAGCGGGATGCCGAACAGCACCGAGAGCCCGATCAGCCGGAGCGAGTCGACGATGCTGCGCCGCAACGACGCCCCGAACGGCACCTCCACCGCGCCGGGGGTGCCGCCGAGCCGGTCCTCCACCCGCTCGGAGATCTTCTCGTAGAACGGGTCGCCGATGACCAGGGTGACCGCGGTGAACCCGACCACGGTGAGCAGCCCGCCGAGCCCGAGGAAAGCCAACCCGGCGATCACCCGGACCAGGCTGCGCGGGGTGTCCGACCAGTCGTCGGCGAACGGGGTCACCCACGCCGCCAGCTCGTCCACGAAGTAGATCAGGGTGGCGAACGCGGCGACGAAGAGCGCGGCGGACAGCAGCGCCGGCACCACGCCCAGCAGCATCAGCCCTGGGCTGCGGACGTACAGGCCGAGGCCGCGCAGGAGCAGGCCCACGCCGCCGAAGAAACGACGGGTGGCGCCGGTCACCGGCGCGGCGATCGTACGGGGTCCGTTCACGACCGCAGAGCCTATCGGCCGCACACCATCGCCACCGGACACCCGGTGGCGTCGCGCGCCGGGCCGGGCCGGCAGGATGCAGGGGTGCGGGCGTCCCGGTTGATCTCCCTGGTGTTGCTGTTGCAGGCCCGGGAGACGATGACCGCCGCCGAACTCTCCCGGGAGCTGGAGGTGTCCGAGCGGACCGTCTACCGGGACGTGCTGGCGCTGTCCGCCGCCGGGGTGCCGGTCTACGCCGACCGGGGACGGGCCGGCGGGTACCGGCTGCTCGGCGGCTACCGGACCCGGCTGACCGGGCTGACCCGCGACGAGGCCGAGGCGCTCTTCCTCGCCGGGCTCCCCGGCCCCGCCGGTGACCTGGGGTTGGCCGACGCGGTGGCGTCCGCCGAGCTGAAGGTGCTCGCCGCGTTGCCGCCGAGCCTGCGCGACGCCCCGGCCCGTACCGGGCAACGGTTCCACCTGGACGTGCCCGGCTGGTTCCGGGAGTCCACCCCGCCCCGCTGGCTGACCGAGCTGGCCCGCGCGGTGTGGCGGGACGGGGTGGTGGTGCTGCGGTACCGGCGCGGCGAACGGGAGGTGACCCGCCGGGTCGAGCCGTACGGGCTGGTGCTCAAGAGCGGCACCTGGTATCTCGTCGGCCGGGTCGGTGACGCGATGCGTACCTACCGGGTGGACCGGGTGGTCGACGTCGTGCCCGACCCGGCGACGTTCGTCCGCGACGACGGCTTCGACCTGGGCGGCTACTGGCGGGAGCAGGCCGAGTCGTTCCTGCGGGGCATGCTCGCCGAGCGGGTCACCGTGCGGGTCAGCCCCGTCGGCCTGCGCCTGCTGCGTTTCCTCGCCGACACCCCCTTCGCGTACGAGGAGGCGCTGGCCGCCGCCGGGGCACCCGACGGGCAGGGGTGGGTGGTGACCCGGCTGCCCGTCGAGTCCGTCGAGGTGGCGTACGCCCAGTTGCTCGCCTTCGGCCCGGAGGCGGAGGTGCTCGACCCACCGGAGCTGCGGGCCCGCCTGGTCGACGCGGCGGCCCGCTCAGCCGCCCTCTACGGCGTCGCCCCCGTACCCCCGGATCAGCGGTAGCCGGTGGGGTCGGCGGGCCGGTCCGCCTCGACCACCTCGCTGAGGTAGCGGAAGGCGTCCGGTCGGCTGCCGTCGAGGTCGGTGAAGCCGTACACCCGGGCCAGTTCGCCGGCCGAGACGGACGCCTGGTTCCAGCGGGCCCGCTCGGCGTCGGCGGCCAGGGCGACGACCGCTCGCCCGACGAACGCCGGCGTCTCCGAGATCACGAAGTGCGGGTCCTTCGCCGCGCCGTCGCGCCAGGTCTCCTCGGTCACCCCGAAGTGCTCCAGCATCGCCTCGGACCGGATCCAGCCGGGGGTGAGCGCCACGGCGGTGCACCCGTGCGGCGACAGCTCGTGCCCCCAGCTGTACGCGAGCCGGGTCACCGACACCTTCGCCAGGTCGTAAAAGACCGACAGCCGGTAGTGCGTGTCGTTGTACGCCCGGGTGCCGTCGCCGATCTCGACGACCAGCCCGCCGGGGCGGCGAATCAGCAGCGGCAGCGCGAAGTGGCTGGTGACGATGTGGGTGTCCACGGCCAGCCGCAGGGTGCGGAACCCGGCGTCCAGCGGCTGCTCCCAGACCGGCTTCTCCCAGGTGATCAGGGGATCGGCCCCCCACACGTCGTTGACCAGCACGTCGAGCCGGCCCTGTTCGGCGTCGATCCGGGCCACCAGGTCGCGTACCTGCTCGGGCACCAGGTGGTCGACCCGGACCGCGATGCCGGTGCCCCCGGCGGCGGTGACCAGCTCGGCGGTCTCTTCGATGGTCTCGGGACGGTCCAGCTCGGAGCGGCCGGCCCGGCTGGTGCGGCCGGTGGCGTAGACCGTCGCTCCGGCCGCGCCGAGCTGGACCGCGATCTGCCGGCCCGCGCCCCGGGTCGCGCCGGCCACCAGCGCGACCTTTCCCTCCAACGGTGTCGTCGTCATACCGTCGAGGGTGGCAGTGATACCTGACAACCGAAGTCCGGTTTCGCGTGCCGGTTCGATCCGGCATGCTCCCGGCATGCACCTGCTGCTCTCCGGGATCGTCGGCTCGGTCGCCTACGGGCTGGCCGGCCCCGGCTCGGACGTCGACCGGATCGGCGTCTTCGCCGCCCCGACGGTCGCCTTCCACGGCCTGCGGCCGCCCCGGGAGTCGGTGGTCACCACCGACCCGGACGTCACCCTGCACGAGGCCGGCAAGTACGCCCGGCTGGCGTTGAGCGGCAACCCGACGGCCACCGAGCTGATCTGGCTCCCCGACGACTGCTACGAGACCCGCACCGAACTCGGTGACCGCCTGATCGCCATCCGGTCGGCGTTCCTCAGCGCGCCGCGCGTCCGCGACGCCTACCTCGGGTACGCGAGTCAGCAGTTCCGCAAGCTGACGACCCGCGACGCGACGGTGGGCGGTCGACGCCGCTGCGCCAAGCACGCCCGGCACCTGGCCCGGCTGCTGCACCAGGGGCGCACCCTCTACGCCACCGGCGTGCTGGAGATCCGGCTGGCGGACCCGCAGTGGTTCCGGGCGTTCGGTGAGCGGGTCGCGGGCGGCGCGCTCACCGAGGCGGAAGCCCTGGTCGCCGAGGCGGAGCGGGACTTCGACCGGCTCCGCACCCCGCTGCCCGACCGGCCCGACGAGGCCACCGTGGAACGCTGGCTGCGTGCCGTCCGCGCCGCCCACCTGCCGACGGCGGGCGCGGACGCTAGTCGTTGAGGAAGGTGGAGATCCGGTCCCGCAGGTCGGCGCGGTCGGTCCAGGCGAAGCCGGGGCGGTCGTAGACGTGCAGGGTCGCCTGCGGCAACGCCTCGGCCAGCTCGGCGGCGATGTGGGTCGGGTGCAGGTCGTCGCCGACGCAGCCGATCACCAGGGCCGGGGCGGTCACCCCGGCCAGGGCGGCGAGGTCGGCCAGCGGGGACTGCTCCGGCAGGTCCGCCAGGCCGGCGGCGAGCCCGTCGCGGAGCAACTGGTCGAGGCGTTGGCGCAGGTAGGCCCAACCGGCCGGGGTGTTGCGGACCGACGGCGGCAACTCCAGGGCGACCGCGTCCGCCACGGCCGATGCGTCGCCGCCGGACACCGCCGCCAGCAGGTCGGCGAGCCGCTGCTGGGCGATCGGGCCACGCGGCCGGTCGAGGACGGCGGGGAGCAGGAAGACCAGCTTCTCGAACCGGTCCGGGCTCTCGGCGAGCAGCCGGCACAGCGCACCCGCGCCGAGGCTCGCCCCGAATGCCCGGGTGGCGCCGCTGAGATCCGCCACCGCCCGCAGGTCGCGGGCCAGGTCGAGGTAGCTCCACGGGCCGGGCGGCGCGTCGGAGCGGCCGTGCCCCCGGAACTGGAAGAAGACCCGGCGACCGGCCACCGCGCTGCCGAACGGTCGGGTGGTGGCGATGCCGTTGCCGAACCCGTGCGCGAACACGGTGACCGGGTCACCGATGCCGGTGACCAGCCGTTCCAGGTGCACGTCGTGCGGGGTGGCGACCAGTTCGGTCTCCGGCTCCGGCAGGGCGGGTCGCCCGGTACGCGGCGCCCCGGGCCCCGGGCCCCAGGTGCGGGGCCCGCCGTCCGGTGGTGGCGGCCAGCGGAAACCTCTCACCAGAACCCTTTGCCGTCGTGCAGGTCACGCAGCCCCACCCGGACGTCGAGCAGGTAGATCAGACCGGCCGCGATGCCGATCAGCCCGAAGATGCTCAGCGCGCCGAAACCGAGCAGGGTGAGCAGCATGCAGACGGCCAGGATGGCGATCCATCCGCCCTTGGGGAGGGTCCCGATCGCCGGGAAGGCGTCCGAACGCTGGGTGAACGCGTGCACCAGCGAGATGCCCTGCACCGCCAGTGCGAACACGAGCAGGACCAGGTCGATCACGTAGACGAGGTGGAACACGAAGATCGGCGCGGCGATGGCCATGTCGGCCAGCATATGCCGACGGCCCCGGAAACGTCCGTCAGGACGCCCCCGGGGCCGGTGTCGGCAACGGTCACTCGGCGGTCGGGCGGGTCCGCTTCGTGGTCTTCGGCTTCGCCGGCGTACCGGTCGCGGTCGACCCGGTCGCCGCCGGCTTGGTGGCCTTGGCGGCCTTGCTGACCCGGGTCCGGGTGGCCTTGGCGGCGGCCGGCTTCGCCTCGACGACCTCGGCCACGTCCGCCGGGGTCGGCGTGTGGTCGGCGGCGGCCCCGCCCGCAGGGCTGGTGGTCACGGTGTCCGAAGGGCTGGTGGTCACGGTGTCCGCCGGGCCGGTCGTGGTGTCCGCCGTGGTCCCGGTGCGCACGGTGGCGTCGGTCGCCTCGATGTCGGCGTTGACGGTGTCGGCGGCCTCCAGCACCCCGGCACCGACCACCCGCTCACCCCGGGCGATCAACGCACCGTACGCGGCCAGCGCACGCTCCTGGGCGGCCTGCGCCCCGGCGACCACGACGGCCGCGTTGCGGGTGGCGGCACCGCGCAGCCGGTCCAGGTCCAGCTCGGCCCGCAGCTTGTCCAGGTCCAGCTCGGCGCGGAGCTTGTCCAGGTTCAGTTCGGTCGGGGCGACCCGCTCACGCAGGCCGGTGGCGGTCAGGTTGGCGGTACGGAAGGTCTCGGTGGCCTTCTGCCGCAGCTCGACCCCGGTGACGACGGCCCGGCCGCCCAGCTCGGCGACGACCTTGGTGCCGTCGGCGACGACCCGGTTGCCCAGCTCGGTCGCCACGGTGGGCAGCTTGCGTAGCTGCTGGTAGGCCAGCTCTCCGGCGCCGGCGGCGGCGTAGAGCGGGGCAGGGATGCGGTTGGTCTTCGGCTGGGTCATGACAACTCCTCCTCGGCCGCTCCGGCGGCCCTGCTGGTGCTGGTCGTGGATGCGGCATCCGCCCGGTCGGCGCGGGTGCCGGTGGTGGGCGCGGTGTCCGGGGAGTGCGGTGCCGTCCCGGCGCTGCCCGCTCCGGTCGGGGCGGGGGCGGTGCCCGCCTCGGTGCGGGCGACCGATTCCAGGACGGCCTCGGTCGGGGTGCCCTCCGGGGTGACCGGGCCGGTGGCCGCCGGGGTGATCCCGGCTGCCGCACCGGTCGGCACGGCCGGCGCGGACGGGCCGCCCGTCGGGGCCGGCGTCTCCGGCCGGTCCGCCGCGGCGGCGGTCCGGTCGGTGACGACCGGCTGATCCGTGACGGTCGCCCCGTCGGTGACGAGCTGCTGATCCGTGACGGCGGTCTCGTCGGTGACGGCCGCCGCGGCGGTCCCGTCGGTGACGGCGGTCCGATCGGTGACGGCGGTCTCGGTCCGGCCCGCAGCGGACGGGTCCGGTGCGGTGGCGGTGGCCGGTCCGGCGGGTGCGCCGGTGGGCCCGGCCGGGGCCACCGGCTCGTCCTCGGCGGACGGGTTGGCGGCGGCTTCGGCCTCGGCCAGGCGGGTGTTCTCCCGGCGGAAGGTCTCGTAGATCTGGCTGAGGGACTGCTTCTGGGCCATCGTGAGGTCGGGGTCGACCGCGATGGCGGCGAGCACCCCCTGACCCTCCTTGTCGTCGAGCAGCCCGGCCCGCAGGTACATCGCCGGGGTGGAGACCCGCAGCGCGCTGGCGAGCTGCTGGAGCACCTCGGCGCTGGGCCGGCGCAGGCCCCGCTCGATCTGGCTGAGGTAGGGGTTGCTCACCCCCGCCTGCTCGGCGAGTTGGCGGAGTGAGATCTTGGCGTTCCGCCGCAGGTCACGGATGAATCCGCCGACGTCGGGTAGATCCTTGGGTGCGGCCATGCCCCAACCGTAGTCCGCGCTGCTAGCTCCAGCAAGCAAAACGCTTGCCAGAGTTAGCGAGGTAACAAAACCGCGTTGCGACGCCTGATGCCCGGTCCGTACCTTGCACGGCGTGACCACGAATATCGCCGTCAACGGCACCACCCTGGGGTACGACGAGACGGGCAGCGGCAGCCCGGTGCTCCTGCTGCACGCGGGGATCGCCGACCGGCGGATGTGGCACGGCGTCCGGGACGCCCTCGCCGACCGGCACCGGGTGATCTGCCTGGACCTGCGCGGCTACGGGGAGTCGGCGCTGCCGCCGGAGTCCTTCGCCCACCACGACGACGTCCGGGCTGCGCTGGACGCGCTCGGCATCGCGCAGGCCGCCCTGGTCGGCTGCTCGTTCGGCGGGGCGGTGGCGATCGACACCGCGCTGGCGTACCCGCAGCGGGTGTCGGCGCTGGCACTGTTCGGCACCGCCGTCTCCGGGCACGAGTGGTCGGAGCAGACCGAGGAGTTGTGGAACACCCTCGTCGGTGAGGTCGACGAGGAGGATCTCGCGGCGAGCGCGGCCGGTGAGGTGCGGTTCTGGGTGGTCGGGCCGTACCGGCGGCCCGAGGATCTGGACCCGGCGCTCGTCGCCTTCGCCGAGGAGTCCGACCGGCGGGCCCTCGCCGCCGAGCAGGCGCTGAGCGCGGTGGACGTCGTCGAACTCGACCCGCCCGCCATCGACCGGCTCGGCGAGCTGAGCATGCCGGTGCTGGTCACCGCCGGTGCCGTCGACATTCCGGACATTATCCGGCTGGCCGACCGGATCGCCGCCGAGGCCCCGGACGCCCGCCGCCTCCCCGACGTCCCCGACGCCGCCCACCTGGTCCCGCTGGAACGCCCGACCCCGGTGGCCGACGCCCTGCGCGCCTTCCTCCCCTGACAGTGAGGATGTGGGAGCGGGTCACCAGACGGGACGGACCGCGCCGACGGGGAGACCACCACCCAGCAGGGGCAGTTCGGCGTACTCAGTCAGGACGGGGGCCTGCACGCCGAGCCGGCGCAGCCCGGAGACCAGCACCGGCATCCGGGCCCGGGTGGCCCCGTCGTCGATCTTGAGGGCAACCGCGCCGACGCCGGGAAGCGCGGCGGCGAGCACGCCCTCCGCGCCGATCTTCGCCAGCATCCCCGGCACGCCCCGCATCAGCCGGGTGTCGTCCGCCCCGGTGCCGCCGACCAGTTCCGGATGCGTCCGCATCGCGTCCGCGACGGTACGCTCCGGGGAGCCCGGCTCGGCGGTCACCAACCGCAGGAACGCCCGCGCCAGCCCGGTCAGCGAGACCGCCAGCACCGGCGCACCGCAGCCGTCCACCCCGACCGCCGCCGCCCGCTCCCCGGTGAACTCCTCGATGGTGGCGGTCAGCCGCCGCTGCAACGGGTGCTCCGGCCGCCAGTACCCGTCCAGCGGCCAGTCGGCGGCCAGGCAGGTCAGCAGCATCCCGGCGTGCTTGCCGGAGCAGTTCATCGCCAGCCGGCTCGGGCCACCTCCCTCCCGGAGCACGGCCTCCCGGGCGGCCTCGCCGAACGGCAGGTCGGGCGGGCAGTGCAGGGCGTCCGGGTCGAGGCCGGCGGAGCGCAGCAGCGCCGCCACCCGGGCCAGGTGGAACTCCTCACCGGCGTGGCTCGCCGAGACGAGCGCGACGTCGGCCGGGTCGGTCGCCGCCAGCCCGGCCCGGAGCATGCCGAGCGTCTGCAACGGCTTGCTGGCCGACCGGGGGAAGATCGGCGAGGTGCCGTCCCCGGCACCGGCAACCGGTGCGCCGGCGGCGTCGAGCACCACCACCGAGCCCCGGTGCACGCCCTCCACGAACCCCGACCGGACCACCTCGGCGAGCGGCCCGCCACCCTCGTACGTCTTGGTCACCCTGGGAAGGTACCGACGCGGGCCGACACGCCCGGCACCCGGGTGACCTGCGACGCCAGCCACGAGGGTACGGAGCGCCGGGCCGGGCGTGGCTTACCGACGCCGGACCGCCCCAGGGCGGGCCGACGCGCGGGCCGGCGGGCTACCGGCCCAGCAGCCGACGGGCCTCGGTGGTGGTCAGCGGCGGGCGCTGGGCGAGCTGCGCGAAGCCGACCGCGCGGGCGACGAGCTGCATGTTGGACTCCACCGGGCGGCCCTTGGCGTACGTCACGGTGTCCTCCATGCCGACCCGGAGGTGACCGCCGGTGGACAGCGAGGCCAGCATCACCGGGATGGTGCTGCGGCCGATGCCGGTGGCCGAGAAGGTGGTGCCCGCCGGCAGGTCACGCAGCATCTGCTGGGCGGCGATCAGGGTGGCCGTGGTGCCCGGCATCCCGCCCGGCACCCCCATCACGAAGTCGACGTGCACGTGCCCGCCGTGCGGCAGGCCGTACCGGTCGAGCAGGCGGGACAGGGCGGCGAGGTGACCGAGGTCGAAGATCTCGTACTCGGGGAGGATGCCGCGTTCCTGCATCCGGGTGTGCAGGTCGACGATGAACTCCCACCGGTTGAGGAAGACGTCGTCGCCGAAGTTGACAGTGCCCATGGTGCAGGAGGCCATGTCCGGGGCGGCGTCCAGCACGGCCAGCCGGTCGGCCTCCGGGTCGGTCACCGCGCCGCCGGAGGAGAGCTGCACGATCAGGTCGGTGCCCTCGCGCAGCGCCGCCACCGTCTCCCGCAGCCGCCCCTGGTCGAGGGTGGGACGGGCCTCGTCGTCCCGGATGTGGACGTGGATCACGGAAGCGCCGAGCGCCTCGCACTCCTTGGCGGTGAGCAGCAACTCGTCGAGGGTCACCGGCAGCGCCGGCACCTCCGCCTTGGCCGACTCCGCGCCGGTCGGGGCAACCGTGATCAACGTCCCTGTCGTCATGCCGGCGATGGTAACCGCCCAGGCCGCCCGAGGTCGATGCCACAGCCGGGCCGGGACAGGAAGAACCGCACCATCGCAGGGAACTACGCGAAGAAATTCCCGCCCCTGCGGCAGCAGATGGGCATCCTTGTCGTCGGGTCGGCTACTCCGGGTCGACGGCGGCGGCGGTGTCGCCCACCGACAGCCGGGCGTCGTCGGCGAGGTTGCGCTTGACCACGGCCAGCGCGACCTGACCCAGCTCGAAGTGGTGCACGGCGGTGCCGACGAAGCCGACCGTCCGGCCGTCCAGGGTGACCGGGGTGCCCGCCGCCGGAAGCTGGTCGGTGGTCACCCCGTCCAGGTGCAGCAGGACGAGCCGACGCGGCGGCCGGCCCAGGTTGTGCACCCGGGCGACCGTCTCCTGGCCCCGGTAGCAGCCCTTGTCCAGGTGCACCGCCGGGGCGATCAGACCCACCTCGGCGGGGATGGTCCGGTGGTCGGTGTCCACCCCGACCCGGGGCTGTCGGGCGGCCACCCGCACCGCCTCGTACGCCCACAGCCCGGCCGCCGGCACCCCGGCGGCACGCAGTTCGGCGACGACCCCGTCCAGGGCCGGCCGGGGCACCAGCAGGTCCACCCCGAGCGGGACCCGTCGGGCCCACCCGCCACCGGTCAGCGGCTGCACGTCGTAGCGGACGGTGGGGCGGGGGGGCAGCTCGCCGGAGCGGAACTTCGGGCCCGGCACCGCGAGCACCTCGGGTGCGGCCAGCCCGGTCACGCCCAGCGTGGCGACGGCGTCGGTGGCCTGCGGCCCGACCAGCGACAACAGCGCATGGTCGGCGGTGGCGTCGCGCGGCTCGACCTGGCTGAAGAACCGCATCTTCTCCAGGTACGTCAGCAGGCCGGCGGTCATCCCCGGTTCGGTGTCCAGCCAGGTGGTCGTGCCGTCCTCGGTGACCATGGCGTGCTGCTCGACGTGCCCGTGCGGGCTGAGCACCAGCAGTTCGGTGCCCTGCCCGGGGCCGAGCGCGGCGAGGTGCTGGCTGGTCAGGGTGTGCAGCCAACCGATCCGCTCCGGGCCGGAGACGGCGACGACCCCCCGGTGCGAGCGGTCCACCAGACCGACCCCGGTGGCCAGGGTGCGCTGCTCGCGCAGCGGGTCGCCGTAGTGCGCGGCGACACCCCGTACCCCGGCCGCCCGGTGCTCGGCGTCCGGCTGGTCCCGGCTGGCCTCGTCGATCGCCTCGACGGCGACCGCTCCCCCGATGTCGATCATGTCGGTTCCCCGTCCTCGCAGTTGTGGCAGACGCCGAAGAGCGCCACGTGCCCGATGTCCACCCGGAAGCCCCGCCCGGTGGCGAGCTGGTCGGCCAGCGGACGCATCAGCTCCGGGTCGATCTCGTCGACCGCGCCGCACTCGCGGCAGACCAGGTGGATGTGCTGGTGTTCACCCGCCGCGTGGTAGGTCGGCGAACCGTGCGACAGGTGGGTGTGGGTCACCAGGCCGAGCCGTTCCAGCAGCTCCAGCGTCCGGTAGATGGTGGTGATGTTGACCCCGGCGGCCACCTCACGGACCGCGGTGTGCACCTGCTCCGGTGTGGCGTGACCCAGGTCGAGCACGGCTTGGAGGACCAGTTGCCGCTGCGCCGTCAGCCGCAACCCGCGGGAGCGGAGCATTTCCGCCAGCGAGGATTCGGACACCGTCCGATCATAGTTCGGCCGCCGGCCCGCGCCCGGCCACGTCGTGCCGCCGCTAGGCTCGGCGGTCGTGGTGGCATCGAGGATCGCCGTACTCGGCCGGGGCGTCGTCCCCGCGACGAGGCCGGTGCTGCGCGGGGACGACCTGGGTGCGCTGCGCGGCGACGGACTGTTCGAGACCATGCACCTGCGCGGCGGACGCCCCTGGCTGCTGACCGCCCACCTGGCCCGGCTGCGCGTCGGAGCCGCCGCCCTGGAACTCCCGCTGCCGCCCGACGCGGCACTGGTGGAGCTGCTGGACACCCTCGTCGACGGCTGGCCCGACGGGATCGAGGGCGCGTTGCGCCTGGTCTGCACCCGGGGGCCGGAGGGTGGCGGGCTGCCCACCGTCTACGCCACCCTGGCCGAGGTGCCGGCCGCCGCGAAGCGGCTGCGCCACGCCGGGGTCACCGTCGCCACCCTGCCCCTCGGGGTGCCGGCCACGGGCCGCCCCGAACTGTCCTGGCTGCCGACGGGCATCAAGTCCATCTCGTACGCCACCAACAGCGCCGCGCGCCGCTGGGCCGCCCGGACCGGCGTGGACGACGTGCTCTGGGTCTCGACCGACGGCTACGTGCTGGAGGCCCCGGGCGCGAACGTCGTCTGGCTGGACGGCGACACCCTGTGCACGGTCCCGGCCGACCGCACCGGCATCCTGCCCGGCACCACCTGCGGCTGGCTGCTCGACCACGTGACCGGGCTGGGCCTGACGCCCGGCGAGCGGATGGTCACCCCGGCCGGGCTGCACGCCGCCGCCGGAATCTGGCTGACCTCGTCGGTACGCGGCCTGGTCGAGGTCAGGACCCTCGACGGCGAGCCCCGCCCGGCCTCCCCGCACACCCCCCGCTTCCGGGGGCTGCTGGGCTTCGCGTGATCGACACGACGGGGCCGATGTTGCGGTATCTCCGCTCGCGGACGCCGCAACATCGGCTCACCTGAGTCGATCAACGTCAGCCGGCCACCCGGATCAGCCGGGCGGACAGGTGCGGGGAGAGGCTGTGGCCCATGCCCGCCATCTCCTGGGCGTAGAGCAGCGCCCCCTCCACGATGCCGAAGAGCCGGGCGCCCGCCGTCACCTCCTTGGCGGTGGCCGTACGCACCACCGCGTCGGTGGCGAACTCGATCTGCGTACCGGTGCGCCGGCCGATGTGCAACTCCATGATCCCGGTCGGCGAGGTCATCAACGCCTCCAGCTCGTCGGTGACCCGCTCGCCGTCCAGCACCGGACGCCACCAGCCCACCTCACGCCCGGCCGGCCGGACCGGACGGCTCTCCTCGTCGAGCAGCCAGGCCCGGGACTCGTAGAACAGGAACGGCCGGCCGTCGTGGCTGATCCGGATCTCCTGGGCGTAGTCGAAGTCCTCGATGGTGGGGAAACCACCCCGCCCCCGCCCCCGCCACACCCCGACGTACGGCAGCAGCCCGTCCAGCGCCGGATGCAGCTTCGGACCGACCCGCAGGTCGTGGCTCTCCTGGTACGGGTACTCCTCGACCGGCGGCGCGTTCAACCACGGCGGCTGAAGGGGGTTCTCGTCGCTCACCGGATCTCCTTCGTTCGCGACTGCGGGGCTCGCAAACCCGGCTCACTCCTCGCGCTCACCACTTACCTCTCGACAGGCGTACGGCCAGGTAGACCAGGCCACCGGCGAGCGCGCCCAGGCCGGCGACCAGCAGGCTGACGAACCCGATCTCGGTAACCATCATGGTCATCCTATGCTGGGCCCCATGGGCCGCACTCTCGTCGTCAAGGCCACCGCCGGAGCGGACGCCCCGGAGCGGTGCGCGCAGGCGTTCACGGTCGCCGCCACGGCCGCCGCCGCCGGGGTGACCGTGTCGCTCTGGCTGACCGGTGAGTCCACCTGGTTCGCCGTGCCCGGTCGGGCCGGGCAGTTCACCCTGCCGCACTCGGCGCCGCTGACCGACCTGCTGGACGTCATCCTCGCCACCGGCCAGGTCACCGCCTGCACGCAGTGCGCCGCCCGCCGGGACATCGGCCCGGACGACGTGCTGCCCGGCGTCCGGATCGCCGGCGCGGCGGTCTTCGTCGAGGAGGCGATGGCCGAGGGCGCGCAGGCGCTGGTCTACTGACCCGGCCGCACCGGGCGGTGCCGATTTTGCACCTGTATGTACGCATTTTGCCTACCATGCGTAGGTGAGTCGGGCGACGGACGAGTTCTTCGCGGCACTGCCGGCGCGTGCCCCGGCGGTGCTGCGTGCCCCGGTCACCGGAACGCTGCAGATCGACCTGGTCGACGACGACCACACCGACCACTGGCAGGTGCGGATCAGCCCCGGCCGGGCGGTGGTGGAACGGGCCAGCGGCCCGGCGGACGCGGTCTGGAGCAGCAGCGCGGACCTCTTCGAACGGCTGGTCACCGGGTGCGCCCAGGGCGTCGCGGCGGTGCTGCGCAACGAGTCGACGTTCAGCGGCAACGTGATGCTGTTCCTGGTGTTCCGGCAGTTCTTCCCCACCCCGCCCGGGGTGCGCGACCCCCGGGAGACCGCCCGTGAGCAGACCGGGCGGGCGTGATGCAGCAGCGGGTCAGCATCCTCGACGGCAACACCTTCCTGGTCTGCGACGGGCGCGGCGACGTCGAACCGTCGTTCGACTTCCCGACCGGGCTGTTCTCGTTCGACACCCGGTTCCTGTCCACCTGGCTGCTCACCCTCGACGGCGAGCGGCTGCACGCCCTCTCGGTCGACGACGCGCACTCCTACCAGACCCGGTTCTTCCTCGTCCCGGGCGAGCCGACGCACTACCTCGACGCCAAGGTGTCGATGATCCGCACCCGGTCGATCGGCGGGAACTTCACCGAGGAACTCACCGTGCTCAACCACTCCGGCCGGGAGATGCGCTTCGACCTGCGGCTGGAGATGGGCTCCGACTTCGCCGACCTCTTCGAGATCAAGCACCAGCAGCCGAAGAAGGGCCGGACCAGCGCGGTCGCCGGGGACAACACGCTGCGGCTGACCTACCGGCGGGAGGCGTTCCACCGCGAGGCGATGATCACCAGCAGCACCGACGCCCGCGTCGACCAGGCCGGGATGACCTGGTCGATCACCGTCGCCCCGCACAGCGAGTGGAACACCCGGCTGACCGTGACGCCGGTCATCCACGGCGCGCGCGGCGAGGACGTCCGGGCCATCACCGCGCTCGGGGCGGTACGCGGGCCGTCGGTCATCCGCGACGAACAGGAGGACCTGGTCGCCCGGGCACCGCAACTCGGCTGCGACTGCGAGCCGCTCGCCGGGGCGTACCGGCAGAGCCTGCACGACCTGGCCGCGCTCCGGTACGAGTCGATCACGTTGGGCGTACGGCTGCTCGCGGCCGGTCTGCCCTGGTTCATGACCCTGTTCGGGCGGGACAGCATGCTCACCTCGTTGCAGGTGTTGCCGTTCCTGCCGGAGCTGGTGCCGCCGACGATCCTGATGCTGGCCGGGCTACAGGGCTACCGGCTCGACGACTTCCGCGACGAGGAACCCGGCAAGATCCTGCACGAGCTGCGGTACGGCGAGACCGCCGGCTTCGAGGAGCAGCCGCACTCCCCCTACTACGGGGCCGCCGACTCGACCCCGCTGTTCCTCATCCTGCTCGACGAGTACGAGCGGTGGACCGGGGACGCGGCGCTGGTCAAACGGCTGGAGTTCGCCGCCCGCGCCGCCCTGCACTGGATCGACACCTACGGCGACCTGCTCGGCACCGGGTACGTCTGGTACCGCAGCCGCAACCCGGAGACCGGCCTGGAGAACCAGTGCTGGAAGGACTCCTGGGACGCCATCTCCTACGCCGACGGCCGGCTGCCCGGCTTCCCCCGGGCCACCTGCGAGATCCAGGGGTACGCCTACGACGCCAAGCGGCGCGGCGCCCGGATGGCCCGGCTGTTCTGGAACGACCCCGAGTACGCCGACCGGCTGGAACGGGAGGCGGCGGCGCTCAAGGAACGCTTCAACCGGGACTTCTGGATTCCGGAGAAGGAGTACTTCGCCGTCGCCCTGGACCCGGACGGCCGGCACGTCGACTCGCTCACCTCCAACATCGGCCACCTGCTGTGGAGCGGCATCGTCGACGAACCCCGGGCGGCCCGGATCGCCGAACACCTGCTCGGTCCCCGGCTCTACTCCGGCTGGGGGGTGCGCACCCTGGCCACCGACGAGGGCCGCTACAACCCGATCGGCTACCACGTCGGCACGGTGTGGCCGTTCGACAACGCGTTCATCGCCTGGGGCCTGAGCCGGTACGGCTTCCGGGAGGAGGCGGGGCGGATCTGCGAGGCGATGTTCGACGCCTCCCGGTTCTTCAACGGACGGCTACCGGAGGCGTTCGCCGGCTTCGAACGCACCCTCACCGACTACCCGGTGCAGTATCCGACGGCGTGCAGCCCGCAGGCCTGGTCGGCCGGTACGCCGCTGCTGCTGTTGCGGGTGATCCTCGGCCTGGAACCGCAGGGTGAGCACCTGATCATCGATCCGCTGGTGCCGGAGGGGATGGGTCGGGTCGAGCTGCTGGACATCCCGGGCCGGTGGGGTCGGGTCGACGCCCTGGGCCGCAGCCGGACCCCGCGCGAGCACGGACCCCGCCGCTGACCGGGCGGGCGGGTCAGCCGGGGCAGCCGGTGGAGGCGGCGAGGCGTACCTGCGCGCCGGTGCCGTCGGCCAGCACGGTGGCCGGGCCGCTGCGGTAGGCGTACACCTCGGGGAGGTCGGCCACCGGGGAGCCGGCGGCCAGCGGACGCAGGCCGGTCAGCGCGACCGGCGCGTCGCCGGCCGAGACGGCGACGGTACGGGCGGTGCCGCCACCCGGGCAGGGCGCGGTGACCTGTTCCGGGGCGGACCGTGCCGGGCGGCCCAGCGCCCGCAGCGCGGCGTCCAGCGTGGGGTCGGCGGGGGCCGCCGACGGCTGCGGATAGCCGGCACCGACCGGGCGGCAGCCGGTGTCGGCGGTGAACCGGACCCGGCCGCCGCTGGTGACCCGGCCCTGCACGGCGACGAACTCCCCGGCGTCGGCGCGCAACCGGGGACCGGACGCGCCGGCCCGCACCCCGGCCCGCCAGTCGGCCGGCAGCCGGTCGGCGACCCGGTCCAGCAGGGCCCGCTCGCCCCCCTCGGCGACCAGCACGTCCAGCCCCCGGGTCAGGGTCGCGCCGTCGGCCATCGGGGTGATCCGGCAGCCGCGCTCGACCTGCGGGCCGGTCAGCGCCCAGGCCCCGTCGCCGACCGCCGCGACCAGTTCACCGAGCGCCCGGTCGACCACCGGGCCGGCGTCGGCGAGGGTGCGCTGTTCCTTGACGGTCGGCGGGTCGTGCCGGGCCGACCACCAGGTGAGCCCGCCCACCACCACCGCCCAGGTCACCGTCACGGCCAACAGCCAGGCCAGCCGGCGGCGTGGCGCGGACGGACCGGTCGGTGGGGCGTACCCCTGCTGGACGGCACCGTTCACCGGGCCATCGTGTCACGCCCCCGCCGCCGGCCCGCCCGCCGGTGTCCGGGGTCAGCCGCGCGGTACGGCGAGCCGGTAGCCGACGCCGCGTACGGTCTGCACCTGCGGGCCACCGGCCACCTCGCGCAGCTTGCGGCGCAGCCGCTTGACCGCCGAGTGCAGGATGGCCGCGTCGCCCAGCCAGGTGCCGCCCCAGACCGAGCCGAAGATCCGTTCGTAGCTCCAGACCGCCCCGGGGTCGCCGGCCAGCCGGGCCAGCAGCTCCCGTTCCAGCCGGGTCAGCGCCAGTGGCTCCCCCCGCCAGGTGACCAGGTGGCGGGCCGGGTCGACGAGGAGGTCGCCGCAGTGCACCGGACCCTGCTCCGGCGGGGGCGCGGGAGCCGGCACCGGCGGGCCCGGGAAGAGCATGGCGCGCAGCTCGGCCAGGTCGGCGCAGATCACCACCGGGCCGAGGTCGTCGAGCCGGCGGACCACCCGCTCCCGGACCGAGACGTCAGCGCTGACACAGACCACGAAAGGGATGTCGACACCGGTCACCCGTCCTCCCCAGGACCGCACCCGCCGCCCGCTGCCCGACGGGCCCGTCTGCCCACGACGGGGGCCGGCGCGGCCTGCCGTCAGCCTAGCGGTCAGCGTGGCGCCCGGTTACTGACCGAATACTGACCGACCCGATCCATTGATCAGCTTGGTTCTCCGGCTGAGCATGATGCACAGCGGCCGTGGGGGCCCACGCAGCACCCGACACCGGCCACCTCCTCAGCCGCTCCGCGTGGCCGCGACCCCGGCACACGCGGCCGGGCCCGAACCGATCGGGCCCGACGACGTGGGGAGGAACAGCGTGCTCAGACGACCGACCGGACGACCGTCCCGGTGGCGATTGGTGGCCGCGCTCGCGGCCGGACTCCTGGGCCTCACCGCCCAGCCCGCACTACCCGCCGGGGCCGCGCCGGCCGCACCCCGGGCCACCGTGGACCGGCAGGTCCTCGACGGACTCGCCGACGGCACCGAGACCTTCCTGGTCTACCTGCGCGAACAGGCCCCGCTCGGGCAGGCGGCCCGGCTGCGCAGCCCGGACGCCCGCGCCGCCGAGGTGCACCGGCTGCTCACCACCACCGCCGACCGGACCCAGCGTGACCTGCGGGCGGTGCTGGACGACCGGAAGGCCACCTACACCGCCTACTGGATCGCCAACGCGGTGCGGGTGACCGGGGACCGGGCGCTGCTGGACACCATCGCCGCCCGGCCCGAGGTCGAGCGGATCGCCGCCACCCGCAGCTACCCGCTGATCCGTCCGGTCCGCAGCACCGCCGCCCGCGCCGGCACCGACGCCGTCGAGTGGGGACTGACCAACATCGGCGCACCCCGCGTCTGGGACGAGTTCGGCGACCGGGGTGAGGGCCTGGTCGTCGCCAACATCGACAGCGGCGTGCAGTTCGACCACCCCGCGCTGGTCAACTCCTACCGGGGCAACCTCGGTGGCGGGACGTTCGACCACAACTACGACTGGTACGACCCGGCCGGCATCTGCCCGCAGGACGCCCCCTGCGACAACAACGACCACGGCACCCACACCATGGGCACCATGGTCGGCACCGACGGGTCCGCCAACCAGGTGGGGGTCGCCCCCGGCGCGAAGTGGATCGCCGCCAAGGGCTGCGAGTCCAACAACTGCTCGGACGCCTCGCTGCTGGCCGCCGGCCAGTGGGTGCTCGCCCCGACCGACCTCAACGGCCAGAACCCCCGCCCCGACCTGCGCCCCGACATCGTCAACAACTCCTGGGGCGGCGACGGCGGCGATCCGTGGTACCAGCAGACCGTGGCCGCCTGGCGGGCCGCCGGGATGTTCCCGGTCTTCTCCGCCGGCAACGACGGCCCGGCCTGCGGCAGCGCCGGCTCCCCCGGTGACAACCCCAACGCGTACGCGGTCGGCTCGTACGACGTGAACAACGCCATCTCCGGGTTCTCCGGCCGGGGCGACGCCACCGACCCGGCCGGGCTGAAGCCGAACATCGCCGCGCCCGGCAGCAACGTACGCTCCAGCGTCCCCGGTAACGGGTACGCGTCGTTCAACGGCACCTCGATGGCCGCACCGCACGTCGCCGGCACGATCGCCCTGATCTGGTCGGCCGCGCCCAGCCTGCGCGGGGACATCACCGGCACCGAGGAGCTGCTCGACCGCACCGCGACCGACGTCGACGCGACCACCTGCGGGGGCACCGCCGCCGACAACAACGTCTTCGGCGAGGGTCGGCTCAACGCGTACGAGGCGGTCCGGCAGGCCCCGCGCGGTCCGGTGGGGCAGGTCGCCGGCCGGGTCACCGACGAGGCGACCGGCGACCCGGTGGCGGGTGCCACCGTCGCCACGGGCGCGCGCAGCGTCAGCACCGGCACCGACGGCAGGTACTCGTTGACCGTGCCGGCCGGCGAGACCACGCTGACCGTCTCCGCGTACGGCTTCCGCACGGCGACCGGCACCGTGACCGTCCCGGAGGACGGCTCGGTCACCCGGGACTTCGCCCTGACGGCCACGCCGACGGTCACCGTCTCCGGCCGGGTCACCGACGGCTCCGGGCACGGTTGGCCGCTGTACGCCACGATCGAGGTCGCCGGCCGCCCCGGCGGACCCGTCTTCACCGACCCGGTGACCGGCCGGTACTCGTTCACCGTGGCCGGCAACACCGACTACAAGCTCACCGTCACCGCTAAGTACCCGGGCTACCGGACGGTGACGAAGGACCTGACCGTCGGGTCGACGGCCACCACTGCCGACGTCCCGGTCCCGGTCGAGGCGGCCTGTGTCGCGGCCGGCTACACCGGCAGCCTCAGCGCGCCCCTGCTGTCGCAGAGCTTCGACGGCACCACCGCGCCCGAGGGCTGGACGGTGCGCAACCGCACCGACAAGGGCGGCTGGGTCTTCAACGACCCGGGCGCGCGGGGCAACCTGACCGGCGGCACCGGCGGGTTCGCGATCATCGACAGCGACAAGCTCGGCACCGGCAACACCCAGGACACCGACCTGGTCGCCCCGCCGGTCGACCTGTCCGCCTCGGCCGCGCCGCTGCTGCGTTTCCGCAGTGACTGGCGGGCCGTCGGGATCAGCGACACCGCCGACGTGGACGTCTCCACCGACGCAGGGACGAGCTGGACGAACGTCTGGCACCAGACCGCCAGCCGGCGCGGCCCCCGGGTCGAGGAGGTGCCGCTGACCCCGGCGGCCGGTGCGACGGGGGCGCTGGTGCGCTTCCGGTTCAAGGGCACCTTCGCCTGGTGGTGGCAGGTGGACGACGTCCAGCTGGTCAACCGGGACTGCACGCCCGTCCCGGGTGGGCTGGTGGTCGGTAACACCACCGACCGCAACACCGGCGCGGCGGTCAACGGGGTGACGGTGACCAGCGTCGACCGGCCCACCGACACGGCCGTCTCGGCGGCCACCCCGGACGACCCGAACCTGCCGGACGGCTTCTACCACCTCTTCTCGGGGCTGACCGGCACCCACCCGTTCACCGCCGCCAAGCCGCCGTACACCCCGGTCACCCAGCAGGTGACCGTGGTGGCCGACAGCACCCGCCGGGCCGACCTGGCCCTGACCGCGGGGCGGCTCACCGTCAGCACCACCACGATCGAGGCCCACCAGCCGTACGGCAGCACCCGCACCGCCAAGGTGACGGTCCGCAACACGGGTTCCGCCCCGGCGACCGTGGAGCTGCTGGAACGCGGTGGCGGGTTCGAGGTGCTGTCCACCGGCGGCGCGCCGCTGCGGGAGCAGGTGGTCAAGGGGATCAGCACCGGCCGTACCGGTGCCCGTTACGGCGGCGGGAACGCCGACGCCGCGCCGCAGGCCGACGACGCGTGGGCCCGGATCACCAACCTGCCCGCCGCGATCTACGACAACGCGGCGGCCAACCTGGACGGCAAGGTCTACTCGGTCGGCGGCGGTGGCGACACCGGCAACGAGCGCAAGGCCTGGGTGTTCGATCCGGCCACCGGCGTCTGGACGGCGCTGCCCGACCTGCCGCACGCCCGTTCCAAGCCGTCGGCCGTGGGCATCAGCGGCAAGCTGTACGTGATCGGCGGCTGGGGCGCAGGCGACGGCATGGAGCCGTCGGTGGACGTCTTCGACCCGGGCGTCGGGGCGTGGAGCACCCTGGCCGGGGCGGTCAACCCGGCACCCGCCGCCGCGGCCGGCACCGCCGTGGCCGGGGGCAAGGTGTACCTGGTCGGCGGCTGCGTCGACAGCACCTGCACGGAGAGCAACAAGCTGGTGGTGTTCGATCCGCGTACCGGCACGTTCCGCACCGGCACGGCGTACCCGCACCCGGTCTCCTGGGTGTCCTGCGGCGGGATCGGCAGCCAGGTGTACTGCGCGGGCGGGGTCGCCGCCGACGAGTACACCGACACCTGGCGGTACGAGCCGGCGTCGGATTCCTGGAGCCCGCTGCCGAACCTCCCGGTCGACCTGTGGGGCTCCCAGTACGCGTCGGCCGGCGGCATGCTGGTGCTGGCCGGCGGGGTGACCGGCGGTTCGACGTCGGTCACCAACCGGACGCTCGGCTTCGACCCGGTCGCAGGGGCCTGGAAGAACCTGCCGAACGCCCAGTTCAGCAGGTACCGGGGTGCCGCCGCCTGCGGGGCGTACAAGATCGGTGGTTCGCCCAGCTCGTTCGTCGGCTCGGCGGACAGCGAACGGCTCGGCGGGCTGGAGGGCTGCTCGGACGCCAGTGACCTGCCGTGGCTGTCGACCGCACCGACCAGCTTCACGCTCGCCCCGGGGGCGTCCCAGACGGTCACCGTCACGCTGACCGCCACGGCGGCGGCCGGGGTGCTCCAGCCCGGGGCGTACTCGGGTGAGCTGGGGCTCACCTCGAACACGCCGTACCCGGTGTCGTCGGTCGGCGTCGAGATGAACGTCTCGCCGCCGAACAACTGGGGCAAGATCCAGGGCACGGTGACCGGGGTGACCTGCGGCGGCCAGACCGTCGGCGTCCCGGCGACGATCCGGCTGAACCTGGTCGGCTCGACCACCGGCGTCACGCTCACCGCCGACGCCCAGGGTCGCTACGCCTGGTGGCTGCCCAAGGGCAGGTACGAGGTGATCGTGGCCAAGGACGGTTGGGTGCCCCAGGTCCAGCGCACCGTCGTGGAAGCGGGCATCGTCGGGACGCTCAACTTCGGGCTGACCCCGACGTCGACCTGCGCGGGCGTCCGGGCATCCGGCCTGTGACCGGCTGACCGGCCCCACCCGGTGGCCGTCGACCCCGCCCGGGGTCGGCGGCCACCGCCATCTCTCCCCCCGCCCCGCCCCGCGTCCGTCCCTCGTGATCGACGCTATTGGGCCGATGTAGCGGTATCCGCCCGCCCTGATACCGCTACATCGCCGCCAATGTGCTGGCCGCGGCACCCTGTCGAGCTTCGGTCGCCGGGGATCGATCTCTCTGGCGGCTCGGGGAGCCACCCCATGTTCGGAACCAGGTATGCCTGTGGGTCATATTCATGACTCACAGGCATACCTGTCTGTGGGGACAGCGTCCCCCATCGGATTCAGTAGGGCAGCAGAGCAGTAGGACAGCGCTGTCCCCGCCCCGAGCGCCGGTGCAGGTGTAGGTGTCCAGCTATCACGGAGTGCCGGCCACTCAGCGGCGGGCGGGCAGCGGCGGCCGGCGCACAGACAACGGCAATGGCACGCAGACAACACCGGCGCAGCCCGAAAGCGCCATCAGACTCAGGTCAGGGCTTGCGCAGCCAGGTCGCCGGATCGGTGACGAAGACGCCCTTGCCTTGATAGCGATCGATCACTCCGAGCGCTTCAAGCCGGATGAAGACCTGCCGGATGGTTGACGCGCTCACCCGGTGCAGCTCGCACAGCTCAGCGATCGAGGGCAGCTTGTCCCCCGGCTTGAGTCGGCCGCTCCGCGTGTCCGACATGATCGAATCCGAAACTCGGAGGTAGTCAGGCAATGCAGGCATAGCACTCCTCGCGTGGCACCCCAATTCGATCACGAGACACCTGCGCGAGACAAGAGGAAGTCGACTTGGATCACATGCTTGACGAGGGTCACCTCCGCACATAAGTTGGTCGGCGAGCGCTCCTCGCGTGGCAACGAGCAGGGCTCTCCCCCGGCCGGGGTGGGTGCAGTGGAAGGGAAACCGCCCGCCCCGGCCACCTTTCACGGCAGCACGATCCCCCGCTGCCCCTGCGGAGAGGTGGTCCCATCGTGTGCAGGTTCCTCCGGCTGTTCCGCCGGAACCGGTCGACGGCAACCGACCGGCCCGTGACAAACGACCGGCCCAGTACGGCCGGGCAGCCCGGGGCGGTCGAGCGGCCGTCCGCCCGGCACCGGGTCACCAACCGGCCCCCGGCCAACCAAGCCCCGGCCAGACATCCCGCGAGCAACCGGACCGGCAACCGTCTCGTCCAACCGTCCCGGCCGCCGGGGCGGCAGAACACCGGGCACCACGGGCCGGCGGCACACCACCACCGACCGGTGGCGCACCGGCACCAACCGGTGGGGTACCGGCCGCTGTGCACGAGTCAGGTGCGGCAGCAGCGGTTCCGGCGGTCCCGACACGGGTTGGACCCGGCCGAGGTGGACGGGTTCCTGCATCGGATCGCCGACGAGCTGACCGTGCTGCACGCCGAGCTGGCCCGTACCCGGGAGGAGAACGCACGGATCAAGGGTGCGCTGCGCGACTGGCAGTCCCGGTTCGCGCCCCGGGTGGTGCGGGTGTGACCGCCGCGACCGAACGCGAGCGGTTCGTCGTACACCTGACTGTCGCCGCCGACGGCCTGCCGGCGGCGCGGCTGCTGGCCCGCGCGATCGGCAGGTCGCTGGCGTTCCTGCCGGAGCTGGTGCTCGGTGAGACGACCGTCTCCGAGGAGGGCGTGACGGACCCGCAGCACCAGGTGTTCTGTGATCGGCGGCTCGGTGGGCGTCGCCGCTGTGTCCGGCGGGTCGACCACCAGGGCGGCTGCACCTCGTGACACCGCTGGCCGGGCGACGGCCCGGTGGGCGGGCTGCCGGGCGACCGGCGCGGACACCCGGGCTGCCGGGCGACGGGCACCTCGTGCCTGCCGGGCGCGGACATCCGGTTGTCGGGCGGGCCGCCGGAGGGTGGAACGGCGCGGGGCCGGTCACCCCGGATGGGGTGACCGGCCCCGGGCCGATCGTGAGCGTGGGTCAGGCCACCGTGACGGTGACCTCGTTGATGCCCCGGTTGGCGGTCACGGCGGTGTCGCCGTTGCCGTGCCGGGACAGCGCCCGCAGGGTCCAGTTGCCCGGCGCGGCGAAGAACCGGAACTGCCCGGCCGGGGAGGTGACGACCTCGGCGGTGAACTCACCCGTCGAGTCGAGCAGCCGGACGTACGCGCCGGGCACGACGTCGCCCGACTCGGCCAGCACCTGGCCGGTGATGACGGTTTCCTTCTCCAGGTCCAGGCTGGCCGGCAGGGGCGCGGACTGGTCCGGTGCGGCGCAACCGGCGGCGGTGGGAGCGGTCATGGCTCAGGCCTCCCCGGGCTCGTCGCCGAGCGCCACCGGCACGCCGACCAACGAGCCGTACTCGGTCCAGGAACCGTCGTAGTTCTTCACGTTGGGGTGGCCGAGCAGCTCCTGCAGGACGAACCAGCTGTGCGAGGAGCGCTCGCCGATCCGGCAGTAGGCGATGGTCTCCTTGCCGTCGTCCAGCCCGGCGTCGGCGTAGATCTTGCGCAGCTCGTCGTCGGACTTGAAGGTGCCGTCCTCGTTGGCCGCCTTGGACCACGGCACGCTGATCGCCGTGGGGATGTGCCCCGCCCGCTGCGCCTGCTCCTGCGGCAGGTGCGCGGGGGCCAGCAGCCGGCCGGCGAACTCGTCGGGGCTGCGCACGTCGACCAGGTTCTTGGTGCCGATCGCGGCGACGACCTCGTCGCGGAAGGCCCGGATCGAGGTGTCCGGCTCCTGCGCGACGTACTGGGTGGCCGGGCGGGTGACCGCGTCGGTGACCAGCGGGCGGGCGTCCAGCTCCCACTTCTTGCGACCGCCGTCGAGCAGCTTGACGTCGCGGTGGCCGTAGAGCTTGAAGTACCAGTACGCGTACGCGGCGAACCAGTTGTTGTTGCCGCCGTAGAGGACCACGATGTCGTCGTTGCCGATGCCCCGCTCGGAGAGCAGCGCCTCGAACTGGGCCTTGTTGACGAAGTCCCGGCGGACCTGGTCCTGCAGGTCGGTCTTCCAGTCGAGCTTGATCGCGCCGGCGATGTGGCCGGTGTCGTAGGCCGAGGTGTCCTCGTCGACCTCGACGAAGACGACGCCCGGGGCGTCGAGGTTCTTCTCGGCCCATTCGGCCGAGACGAGTGCGGTGTCGCGACTCATCAGATCACTCCCTGGTGAGGATGGGTGGTGAGCCAGCGCGGGTGGTGGAGATCGGTGATGTCGCACCATGCGCGGGACCCATAGAGGAACGGATCACGGGTTCGTGCGACGGCGCCGCTGCCGGGCGTTTCGGAGGGTTGGCACCGAAGGTCGGAAGGACCCTGGGTGCGGTGGCCGCTAGGCGGCCGGAGACAGCCCCGCCGTCAGATGACGGAGCGACACAGGCAGGTGGCCACGCGGCACAGGTCGACCGCGCGCCGTTTGGTGAGGTGCGTCCCCATGGGCTCGGAGCCTACCAGCCGTCCCGGAGAGTGCCAGCTCACGACCAACATGCGGGACGCAGACCCACCTGGCGGGCAGCGCCGGGCGGGTCCGCGTCCACAACTGAGCGGCGAGTCAGCTCGGCGAGTTGATCGGGACGTTCTTCGCGTCGGCGGTCACCGCGAGCCCCTCCGGGCGCGGCTCGACCTTGCGCACGTTGAGCTGGAACGGCAGCGACGGCAGGGGCACGTCGACCGAGATGCCCCGGGCGTAGTTGTTCAGCAGGGTCCGGGCCAGCGGCACCGCCGGCAGCCCCTGGGCGTTGAGGTCGCTGAACTTCAGCGACACCTTCCCGCCGTCGGCCACGGTGACCTCGGCGGTGCCGGTGACGGTGAGCTTCTGGCCGAGGATGTCGACGGGCGCGGTGACGGCCAGCTTGCCGTTCTGCTCACCGAGCTTGAGCCCCGGCCGGTCCAGCAGCTTGGCCAGGCTGTCGTAGGTGACCGTGCCGGTGCCGGCCACCGTCTCGGCCACCACCTCGCCCTGCCCGGAGCGGATGGTGTCCAGCGGGGCGCGCACGTTGCGGGCGTCCACGTCGAGCCGGGGCAGGCTGACCGCGTTGCCCTCCACCGACCCCTGCACGTCGGTCAGCACGATGGAGATCCGCTCGTACCGGCCGTCGACGACCTGGGTGAGGAACGGGAAGCCGCCCACGTCGACCTGGGGCGGCGCGGAGCTGGCGTCCTGATCGGTGATCGCCTGCTGCACCTGGTCGGCGATGGCGCGTTCGGCCAGCCCGGCCGCCACCCGGTCGGCCACCACCAGCAACCCGCCCAGGATCAGCACCAGGACGACAAGTACGACGAGCCACCTGCGCCCGCGCCGCCGGGGCCGCTCCTCGTACGTCTGCGCCACGCCCGTCTCCGTCCGTCGTCGCCGTCGCGGGTGCGCGACGTGCCGGTCATCGATGCCGCCACCCTCGGCGCACCGCTACTACCCGAGCGCCGCCGCGCCCAATCGCGCCGCGCGCCCCACCGCGTCAGCCGGCCTCAGCCGGCGTCGGAGGATCAGAGAAAGAGCACACACATGGCGTACGCCGCCGGAGCGGCGAGCGCGAACCCGCCGAGCGGCCCCTGCATGTGCCGGGCGATCCACATCGTGGGTGGCTCGCCGGCCATCAAGCGGCCCGCCTCGGCGTAGCCGACGGCGAGGTCGGCCAGCACGGCGGTGGCGGCGGTGACCAGCCCGATCACCGCGGCGCTGGTCGGGGTGAAGCCGACCAGGTAGCTGCCGAGCAGGGCGCTGGTGAGGGTGCCGACCATCGCCCCGACGACCACCCCGGCGGCCCCCCGGGGCACCTGCGGCGCGAGCCGGGGCCAGGCGAGCACGGCGTCGGTGAGCCGGGCCACGGTGAGGGCGACGCCGGCGGCGACCAGGCAGACGGTGATCGCCTGGGTGCCGGCGGGAATCCGGCTGAGCGTGATCAGGGTGGCGAACGCCACCACACCGACCACGATGAGCAGGGTGGTGCCGAGCGAGTCGGTCACCCGGACCCGGTCCACCCGGCGCACGAGCTGGCCGAGCACCCCGACCAGGAACCCGCCCAGCGCCACGTACCCGAGCGGGGCCAGGCCGGCCACGTCGGTCTGCACGGCGGCGACGTCGGCCGCGGCGGCGACCACGCCGCTGGTCAGCGCGACCAGCAGCAACGCGGGCGGGCGCATGGCCATCGTCCAGGCCAGCACGAAGAGCAGTTGTACGCCGAACACGATGATCGCAAACGGCAGCCGGTGACCGGGGCCGGCGGTCTGCGCGCCGAGCACCAGGCCGACGCCGAGCAGGGCGGCGAAACCGGCGACGGTCAGCGAGAGCGGCCGGCGCACCTCGACCGGTTCGACCGGTTCCTCGTCCGGCTCGACCTCGTCGTCCTCGCTGCGTCGCGGCTGGCCGCCCTTGCGGAACCGGCGCGGGCCGCGCTGGCGGCGGCTCCCGGCGTCGTCGTCGGGGGCGGGACCGGGTGCGGGCCCTCCGGCCGGGCCGGCGGGCCCGTCGGGGGCGTCGTCGGCCCACGGGTCACGGCCGGTCTCGGGCGAGGTGGAGGGAAACACGCCCCGATCGTGCCAGACCGACGGGGATCGGCGGGGATCACGGGGTGCCCGACGGGGATCACGGTTTCGGCGACGTTAAAACCTGACCGGTGATCACGGGCAGATCCGACAAACAGGAAAGGACGCCGAGGTGACAGCGGCGCAATCGGTTAGGCTCAGGCTGTTACCCGCCCGTCAGCGACGCCGGGACCCACGCAAGTTCTCAGCGCCCTGCCCACCCGCGGGGCAGCTGGTCGCGTGCGGCCGAAGGGCCGCCGGGACGGAGGTGATCGTGTGGAGCTCCTGCTGCTGGTGACCGCGCGCGCAGGTGAGCCCTCGGCGGTGCTGCCGGCACTCGACCTGTTGCCGCATTCGGTCCGTACCGCACCGCGTGACGTCCGCACCCTGGTTTCCGGGCCCAGCCCGGACGCGGTGCTGGTCGACGCCCGGTCCGAGTTGAGCGAGGCCCGTGCCACCTGTCGCATGCTGCACGCCACCGGCCTCGGCGTGCCGCTGGTCGCGGTGGTGACCGAGGCCGGCCTGATCGCCCTGAACGCCGACTGGGGCGTCGACGACGTGATCCTGGCCGGGGCGGGGCCGGCCGAGGTGGAGGCCCGGCTGCGGCTCGCCGTGGGTCGGCTGAGCAACGCCACGTCCGGGGCCGGCGGCTCGATCCGGGCCGGCGAGCTGAACATCGACCCGGACACCTACGCGGCGAAGCTGAAGGGCCGGCCGCTCGACCTCACCTACAAGGAGTTCGAGCTGCTCAAGTTCCTTGCCCAGCACCCGGGCCGGGTGTTCACCCGGGACCAGTTGCTGCGCGAGGTCTGGGGCTACGACTACTTCGGCGGCACCCGGACGGTGGACGTGCACGTCCGGCGGCTGCGGGCCAAGCTCGGCTCGGAGTACGAGTCGATGATCGGCACGGTCCGCCAGGTGGGCTACAAGTTCGTGGTCCCTCCGTCGTCCCGGTCGCTGCCCGAGTCCGAGCCCGCCCCGCTGCCGGTCTGATCCCCGGGCGGTATTACCGCACCCCGATAGGACTATTTCCAATACGCCCCTTTTGCCCCTGTTGCCGGTTCTATTCTTGGTGCCGTAATCAGCAGGGGCGAAGGGGGCTACGGTGCGTGCACTGACCACGGGGGCGACGAGAGGGCCGTCCCGCGATCCGGACCGGCGGTGGCGCTGATGCGCACCCGGTCGACCAGTGGGACCGTCGGGACGGTCGGCGTCGTCACGCTGGTGCTGGCCGCCCTGCTCGGGTCCGCGTACGCGCTAGGTCGCAGCATGATCCCCGACCCACCCCGTCAGCCTCTCGGCGCATCGGCGCAGGTCGACGGGGCCCAGTACGGCGAACAACCCGCCGACCCGGCCGCGCCGCCCGCCACCCGCCCCGACGGGTCCAGCCCGGCCGGCACCCCGACCACCGGGGCCGACCCGGACACGCCGCAGCCGGCCAGCGGCGGTGACGGCCCGTTCGGCAGCCACGCCAGCACCGGCACCGGTGAGGTCGCGCTGACCTTCGACGACGGCCCCGACCCGACGTACACCCCGCAGGTGCTGGAGGTGCTGCGCGCGTACGGGGTCAAGGCGACGTTCTGCGTGGTCGGCGAGAACGCCCAGGACCACCCGGACCTGATCCGCGCGATCGTGGCCGACGGGCACACCCTGTGCAACCACTCGTGGCACCACGACGTACTGCTCGGCAAGCGCTCCCCCGCCCTGATCCGGGCCGACCTGATCCGCACCAACGACGCCATCCACGCCGCCGTGCCGGACGCCCCGGTCAGCTACTTCCGGCAGCCCGGCGGGGCCTGGACGTACCCCGTCGTGTCGGTCGCCGAGGGGCTGGGGATGACTCCGCTGCACTGGACCGTCGACCCCAACGACTGGCAGGTCCCCGGGGCCGCGAAGATCACCGCGACGGTCTCCCGGGACACCGGGCCGGGCGCGGTCGTGCTCATGCACGACGCCGGTGGCGACCGGCAGGGCACCGTGGACGCGCTGCGTCGGCTGCTGCCCGACCTGACCGGCCGGTTCCAGCTTGAGGCGCTACCGCCCGGCGGGGCCAACTGAGCCGGCAGGGCCAACTGAGCCGGCGGGGCCGACCGGGCGGGCGACGCCGACTACGGTGGCGGGATGAGCAGCGTCGAACCGACCGTCGACCGGGTGGCCCGCACCGACCGCCTCACCCCGGACGAGGTGACCGAGGTGCTGGCCCTGGCCCGGCTCGGCGGCGACGCCGACGGGGCCGACCCGTTCGACGAGCACACCCTGCTGCGGCTGCGTGACCCGCACGCGCCGGCCGGGCACCTGACCGCCCGCGCCGCAGACGGCACCCTGACCGGGTACGCCCACCTGGACACCACCGAGCCGGAGTCCGGGGTCGGGGTGGAGCTGGTGGTGCACCCGGCCCTCCGGCGGCGGGGCACCGGACGGGCGCTGGTCCGGGGCGTCCTCGCGGCGGCCACCGGCCCGCTGCGGGCCTGGGCGCACGGCGACCACCCGTCCGCCGCGGCGCTCGCCGTCGACCTCGGCTTCACCCGGGCCCGGGTGCTCTGGCAGTTGCGCCGCTCGTTGACCGCCCCGGTGTCGCCACCCCACCTGCCCGACGGGGTGACGCTGCGGTCCTTCCGCCCCGGTGCGGACGACGACGCCTGGCTGGCGCTCAACGCCCGTGCCTTCGCCACGCACCCCGAGCAGGGCCGGTGGACCACCGACGACCTGCGGGCCCGACTGGCCGAGTCGTGGTTCGACCCGGACGGTTTCCTGCTCGCCGTCGACTCCGCCGGGCGGCTGCTCGGCTTCCACTGGACCAAGGTGCACGAACGGCCGGGCTCGGCCCGTACCGGTGAGGTCTACGTGGTGGGGGTCGACCCGGACGCCCACGGCGGCGGCCTGGGCCGGGCGCTCACCACGGCCGGACTGGCCTACCTGCGGGACCGGCGCGGGCTGGACCGGGTGATGCTCTACGTCGACGAGTCGAACACGGCCGCCGTCGCGCTCTACGAACGGCTCGGGTTCGCCCGCTGGTGCGGGCACGTCAACTACCACCTGGGCTGACGCTCTCCCGTCCACTCCACCCCGGCCGGTGACCGGCCGGGGCCATGACCGGCGTTGTCTCCGTGCGGTAACGGCGGGGCCACGCACGGATAACGGCTGCCCGGATATGTCGCATCAATGCGGATACCGGGACGGCAGTTCACCTAACGGACAACCCTCCCTCAGGCAGCGGTCACCTTCCCGGCCGGGGCTGTTCATGCCCCGTTCACTTCCGACCGGCGAACCGTCTACCTGGCACTTCTAGCTTTCGTGTCAGCCGGTCAGCGCCGGCACTCGGGCCCCATCCGGGCGACCTGACCAAAGACGTGAAGGGAAACCCCTCAGGTGAAGCTCCAGCGGCACGGCGCCATTGCCTGCCTCGCTCTTACTGCGGTCCTCGGCCTCAGCGCCTGCGGCTCGGACAACAACGAGCCGGCCAGCGCCTCCGCCTCCGGCTCGGCCAGCGCGGCCGACTGCGGCAAGGGCACCCTGAACGCGCAGGGCTCCTCCGCGCAGAAGAACGCCATGGCTGAGTGGATCAAGGCGTACCAGCAGAAGTGCAGCGGCACCACGATCAACTACGAGTCGACCGGCTCGGGCGCGGGCATCCAGGCGTTCATCGCCGGCACCGCCGACTTCGCCGGTTCCGACTCCGCCCTCAAGCCGGAGGAGCAGCCGCAGGCCGACGCCAAGTGCACCGGCGGCGCGGCGCTCAACCTGCCGATGGTGATCGGCCCCGTCGCGGTCGTCTACAACGTCGGCGGCCTGGATAACCTCCAGCTCAAGCCGACCACCCTGGCGCAGATCTTCGCCGGCAAGGTCACCAAGTGGGACGACCCGGCGATCAAGGCCGACAACCCGAACGCCACGCTCCCGGCCTCGGCGATCCAGACGGTGCACCGCTCCGACGAGTCGGGCACCACCGACAACTTCACCAAGTACCTGTCGAAGACCGCGCCGGCCGAGTGGACCTTCGGCAACAACAAGGCGTGGAAGGCCCCCGGTGGCCTCGGTGCCCCCAAGTCCGACGGTGTCGCCTCCAAGGTCAAGAGCACCGAGGGCACGATCAGCTACGTCGAGTGGTCGTACGCCGAGAACTCCGGCCTGAAGAAGGCCAAGGTGCAGAACGGGGCCGGCGAGTACACCGAGCTGACCGCCGAGTCGGCCGGCAAGACCATCGCCGGGGCCAAGATCGAGGGCCAGGGCGACGACCTCAAGATGTCGATCGACTACGCCACCAAGGAGGCCGGGGCGTACCCGATCGTCCTGGTGACCTACGAGATCGTGTGCAGCAAGGGCATCGCCGCCGACAAGCTGCCGCTGGTCAAGGGCCTGCTGGGCCACGCCGCCAGCACCGAGGGCCAGGCCGAGCTGGTCGAGCTGGGCTACGCCCCGCTGCCCGACTCGGTCCGGACCAAGGTCGAGGCCGCGGTCAAGAACCTGGCCTGACCGTCCCGAGCGACAACACCCCCTCAAGTCGAAGCGAGCGAGCAGATGGGTGAAACCCCTCACCGCTCGGCACACGCCGGCACCGGCGGACACCCCGTGACCCTGGGTCACGAGCGGTCCGCCGGTGCCTCGGCGCGTGTGGCCGAGGCACCAGTCAGCCCCCGTACCCCCGATGACGACCGTGGCCTCGGCGGAGGCGGCGGGCTGCCCCGGGCCCGCGCGTTCGGCGCGGAACGGGCGTTCCGTGGCGTGACCCTGGCCGCCGGCGTCGCCGTGCTGGTCATCATCGCGGCCATCGCGGTCTTCCTGATCGCCAAGGCCGTGCCGGCGCTGCGGGCCAACAGTGCGAACTTCTGGACCTTCGAGGGGTGGTTCCCCAACGACGATCCACCCACGTTCGGCATCGGCGCGCTCGCCTTCGGCACCGTGCTCACCGCCCTGCTGGCGCTGCTGGTCGCGGTGCCGGTGGCGCTGGGCATCGCCCTCTACCTGTCGCACTACGCGCCCCGGCGGCTCGGCACCGCGCTGGGCTTCGTGATCGACCTGCTGGCCGCCGTGCCGAGCGTGGTGTTCGGCCTGTGGGGGCGGGACTACCTGGTCGGGCCGGTCGCCGACCTGTCGGCCTGGCTGAACAGGTACTTCGGCTGGATTCCGATCTTCGGCGACGGCCCGTACGGCAACTCGATCCTGCTCGGGTCGCTGGTCCTGGCGATCATGGTGCTGCCGATCATCACCTCACTCTCCCGCGAGGTGTTCCTCCAGACGCCGACGGCCAACGAGGAGGCCGCCCTCGCGCTGGGCGCCACCCGCTGGGAGATGCTGCGCACGGCGGTGCTGCCGTACGGCCGGCCGGGCATCATCGCCGCGGTCATGCTCGGCCTCGGCCGGGCGCTCGGCGAGACCATCGCGCTCGCGCTGACCCTCGGTTCGACGTACGCCATCTCGTTCAACATCCTCGCCAACGGCGGCAACAGCATCGCCGCGAACATCGCCAACCGGTTCGCGGAGGCGAACGAGACCGGCCGGGGCGCGCTCATCGCCTCCGGCCTGGTGCTCTTCGCGATCACGCTGGTCGTCAACATCACCGCGCGGGCGATCATCTACCGCCGCCGCGAGTTCACGGAGTCGGCCGCATGACCACCACCCTCACCCCCCGCCGTTCCCGCCCACCGGCCCAGCCGGACAGCCTGCGGGCGAAACGCCTGCCCGGGTACGCCGCCCCCGCCCTGGCGGTGCTGGCCCTGCTGGTCGCCGCCGGCATCGTCTACGGCGTCGACCTCGGCGGCCCGGTCCTGGTCGTGGTGCTCGGCGCGCTGCTCTACCTGACCGGTCTCTTCGTCGCGGCGAACGCGGTGGAGGGCCGACGCTCGGCCCGCAACCGGTTCTGGAGCGCGCTGATCCACTCCGCCCTGGTGCTGGCCGTGCTGCCGCTGGCCTCGGTGGTGTGGACGCTGGTCAGCAAGGGCACCGCCCGGCTCGACGGTGACTTCTTCGGCAGCTCGATGAACAACATCGGGGCCCGGGACGCCAACGGCGGCGCGTACCACGCCATCGTGGGCACCCTGGAGCAGGTCGGCATCGCCACCGCGATCACCGTCCCGCTCGGCGTGCTCTGCGCGATCTACATCGTCGAGTACGGCCGGGGCCGGTTCGCCTTCACCATCCGGTTCTTCGTCGACGTGATGACGGGCATCCCGTCCATCGTCACCGGCCTGTTCGTGCTGGCCTTCTGGGTGCTGATCGTGTCCCCGTGGTTCAACGACGGCCAGCCCGGCTTCTCCGGCTTCGCCGCCGCGCTCGCGTTGAGCGTGCTGATGCTGCCCACGGTGGTCCGTTCCACCGAGGAGATGCTGCGGCTGGTCCCCGCGCCGCTGCGGGAGGGTGCGTACGCCCTCGGCGTGCCGAAGTGGAAGACCATCCTGCGGGTGGTGCTGCCGACCGCGCTGCCCGGCATCGTCACCGGCATCATGCTCTCCATCGCGCGGGCCGCCGGTGAGACCGCCCCGGTGCTGCTCGTCGCCGGTGGTGGTGCGGCGATCAACTTCAACCCGTTCGAGAACAACCAGTCGTCGCTGGCCCTCTTCGTCTACCAGCAGGCCGGCGAGGCGTCGAAGTACTCCCCGGCACGGGCCTGGACCGCGGCGTTGACCCTGGTCGTCCTCGTGCTCGTCCTGACCGTCGCCGCGAAGCTGCTGGCCCGCCGCAACCGGCTCGGCCGATGAACCCCGGAGGTACCACCATGGCCAAGCGCATCGACGCCACCGACGTGACCGCGTACTACGGCGGTTTCAAGGCGATCGAGAACATCAACCTGACGGTCGAGCCGAAGACGGTCACCGCCCTGATCGGGCCGTCCGGCTGCGGCAAGTCGACCTTCCTGCGGTCGATCAACCGGATGCACGAGGTGCTGCCGGGTGCCCGGGTCGAGGGCAGCCTGACCATCGACGGCCAGGACGTCTACCACCGCGACGTCGACGTGACCGCCGTCCGCCGCATGATCGGCATGGTGTTCCAGCGCCCGAACCCGTTCCCCACCATGAGCATCTTCGAGAACGTGGTGGCCGGGCTGCGGCTCAACGGGGTCCGCCGGAAGTCCATCCTGGACGAGGCCGCCGAGAAGGCGCTGCGCGCGGCGAACCTGTGGGACGAGGTCAAGGACCGCCTCGGCAAGCCCGGCGCGGGCCTGTCCGGCGGTCAGCAGCAGCGGCTGTGCATCGCCCGGACCATCGCGGTCGAGCCGCAGGTGGTGCTGATGGACGAGCCCTGCTCGGCGCTGGACCCGATCTCGACGCTGGCCATCGAGGACCTGATGTTCCAGCTCAAGGACAAGTTCACCATCATCATCGTCACCCACAACATGCAGCAGGCGGCCCGGGTCTCCGACCGCACCGCCTTCTTCTCGATCGAGAAGACCGGTGACCCCGGCCGGCTCATCGAGTACGACAACACCCAGAAGATCTTCAGCAACCCCGGCCAGAAGAAGACCGAGGACTACATCACCGGCCGCTTCGGCTGACCTCCGTCCACTCCGCTGCGCCAGGCGCGCGGGGCCGGACCGTCCGCAGGTCGGAGCAAGGGGCCGGGCGTGCGGAGCCGTGACAGGGCCGGGGTCCGGTGCGGGCGGGCCGGGCGCGCACTCGGTGGACCTGCACGGTGGGCGCGGCGGTACCGGGTGCAGCGGGGCCGGCAGCCCCGGACCGCTCGCCCGACGCGGGAGGCGGGGCGGGTCAGGCGAGGGTGAAGTGCGGGGTGCCGTCCTCGGCGACGTGGAGGCGGGGGGTCACCGGGGTGGCCGCGTCCCGGGCCGCCGAGGCACGCGCCACCGCAGCCAGGCCACCGCCACCAGCGCCAGCACCGCCGGCAGCCGCACCACCGCCAGCGGCGGCGACCACCTCGGCCAGGGTGACCAGCGTGGGCGGGAGCATGGTCAGCTCGCCGGCCCGCGCGCGGGCCAGGGCGTCCGCCGGGCGGACCCACATGGTGTGGTCGGCCTCGCCGGAGACGTCCCGGGTCCGCTGCCCCCGGGGCAGCAGAGCGACGAAGAAGTACGTGTCGAAGCGGCGCGGCTCGAACTCCGGGGTGATCCACCGGCTCCACGGCAGCAGCAGGTCGGACCGCAGGGTGAGCTGCCGCTCGGCGAGCAGCCCGGCGAAGCCCCGCCGACGTGCCTCCAGATCCTGCCGTGCGGCCTCCCAGTCGTCACCGCTGACGTCGCCCACCACGGTGTCCGGGTCGGGGCCGGCCAGCAGCACCCCGGCCTCCTCGAAGACCTCCCGCGCGGCGGCGCACACCACCGCCCGGGCGGCCTCGGGCGTGACACCCAGCCGCCCCGCCCAGGCTGCCGGGTCGGGCCCGGCCCAGTCCAGGTGCGCCTCGGAGTCCGACGGGTCGACACCGCCGCCGGGGAAGGCGTACACCCCGCCGAAGGCCATCGCGGCGACCCGGCGGATGACGTACACCTCGAAGTCGGTGCCGGCCGGGCGGAGCAGCAGCACGGTGGCCGCGACCCGGGGTGCCGCCGGGGTGCCGCCCTCGGCGTGGAACCGACGGGCGTGCTCGACCAGGGCCGGCGGGGCGGGGAAACCGGTGCCGTCGATCGTCATGCGCCGAGCCTAGCCCCGCCGCCCGGACCGCCCCCGGATCGGCGACCCCGCCCCCTGCCCGACCCCCGGCCGACGCCCCCGGCCGGCGGGCCCACCGACGGGCGGGACGACGGCGACAGGCCGCCGACCGGCGACGAGCGGCGGGTTAGCGTGGGCGCATGACACGTTGGGGGATTCTGTCCACCGGCCACATCGCCGGCCGGTTCGCCGAGGACCTCGGGCTGGTGCCGGGGGCCGAGCTGGTCGCGGTCGGCTCACGGACCATCGGGAGCGCCGAGGAGTTCGCCGGCCGGTACGGGGCCGACCGGGCGTACGGCTCATGGGCCGAGCTGGCGGCCGACGACGGGCTGGACGCGATCTACGTGGCCACCCCGCACGCCGCCCACCACGAGGCCGCCCGGATCTGCCTGGAGGCCGGGCGGGCGGTGCTGTTGGAGAAGCCGTTCACCCTGGACCTGGCCACCAGCACCGAGCTGGTCGAGCTGGCCCGGGCGCGGGGGGTCTTCCTGATGGAGGCCATGTGGATGCGCTGCAACCCGCTGATCCTGCGCCTGGTCGAGCTGGTCCGGGCCGGGGCGATCGGCGAGGTGACGAGTGTGCGGGCCGACTTCGGGGTGGCCGGGCCGTTCCCGCCGGAGCACCGGATGCGCAACCCGGCGCTGGGCGGCGGCGCCCTGCTGGACCTGGGCGTCTACCCGGTGAGCCTGGCGCACCTGCTGCTCGGCGTGCCGCAGCACGTGCAGGCGTGGGCGAAGCTCAGCCCGGAGGGGGTGGACGAGAACACCGGCATCGTCTTCGGGTACGACTCGGGCGCGGTCGCCACGCTGGGCTGCGGCATGGTGGGGGCGACCCCGCTGACCGCCGCGATCACCGGCACCACCGGCCGGATCGAACTGCCCGAGCCGTTCTTCCGGCCGGGTTCGGCAGTGCTGCACCGGGCCGGTGCCGAGCCGGAGACGCTCACCGACGACCCGGCCGGCGGCGGCTACCAGTACGAGGCCGCCGAGGTGCAGCGCTGCCTGGCGGCCGGGCTGACCGAGAGCCCGCTGGTGCCGCACGCGGTCACGCTGGAGGTGATGGCCCTGCTGGACGACATCCGGGGCCGGATCGGCGTCGACTACGCCTGAGCACGGCGTCGCCGAGGGGTGCCCCGGGGTCGGGGCACCCTCGGCGACGGCGGTCAGAACAGCGGGCGGACCAGCAGGTAGGTGAGGCAGGCGATCAGGGCAGCGGCCGGGAACGTGATGATCCAGGCGAGCACGATGTTGCCGGCCACGTTCCAGCGGACGGCGGACAGCCGCTTGGTCGCGCCCACCCCCATGATCGCCGAGGTGATCGTGTGGGTGGTGGAGATCGGGGCCTTGAGCACCAGGGCGTTGAAGTAGAGCACCGCGCTGGCCACCGTCTCGGCCGCGAAGCCCTCCGGCGGACCCAGGTCGATGATCTTACGGCCGAGGGTCCGGATGATCCGCCACCCACCGGCGTACGTGCCGAGCGCCAGCATGGTCGCCGAGGTCCAGAAGACCCAGCCCGGGATGTGCGTCTTGTCGTCCTGGAATCCGCCGGTGTAGAGGGCCAGCACCACGATGCCCATGGTCTTGGCCGCGTCCTGCATGCCGTGGCCGACCGACATGGCCGCCGCCGAGGCGGTCTGCGCCCACCGGAAGCCCCGGTTGAGCTTGCCCGGCTGCCCCTTACGGAACGCCCACAGGATGGCCAGCATCAGCAGGTAACCGAGGGTGAGGCCGATGATCGGGGAGAGCACCATCGGCAGGATGACCTTCTCGCCGATGGTGACCCACTGCACCACGCCACCGGTGGAGAGCAGGGTCGCCCCGACCAGCCCGCCGAACAGCGCGTGCGAGGACGACGACGGCAGGCCGAAGTACCAGGTGATCAGGTTCCAGGCGATCGCGCCGAGCACCCCGGCGAAGACCACCCCGAGACTGCCCACCCCGGTGGGGAGGGTGACCAGGCCGTCGCCGACGGTCTTGGCCACGCCGGCACCGAAGTGCGCGCCGACGAAGTTGCCGACCGCGGCCAGGCCCAGGGCGATCCGGGGGGTCAGCGCCCGGGTGGAGACGCTTGTCGCGATCGCGTTGGCGGCGTCGTGGAAGCCGTTGGTGTAGTCGAACGCCAGGGCCACCGCGATCACCGCCAGCACGGCGATGAGTTCGGGACTCACAGGATCAGGACTCCTTGACCGCGATGGTCTCGACGGTGTTCGCCACGTGCTCGAAGGCGTCGCAGGCGGCCTCCAGCTCGTCGGCGACCTCCTTCATCTTCAGCACGGTCAGCGCGTCGTACTCGCCGGAGAAGAGCCGGACCAGCAGCATCCGGTACGCCTGGTCGCCGTCGTTCTCCAGCCGGTTGCACTCGATCCAGTAGTCCTCGAGATCCTTCATCGACTTCAGCCGGGGCATCGCCTCGGCGGTCAGCTTGGCCTGGAGGTCGAGCACGTTGACCAGCTCGTGCAGCTCGCGCGGCAGCGACGGGAGCTTGGTGAGCCCGTAGAGGTAGAGCAGGTTGCCGACCGCCTCCAGGTGGTCCATCACATCGTCGAGCAGCGAGCCCAGCCGGTAGATGTCCTCCCGGTCGAACGGGGTGATGAAGGTGGAGTTGATCTTCTTGTAGAGATCGTGGGTGATCTGGTCGCTGTCGTGCTCGACCTCGGTCAGCCGCTCGCTGACCGACTGCACGTCGACGCCGGGCAGGGCCAGCTCGTTGAGCAGCTCCGTGCCCTTCACCAGGTTCTGCGCGGCCCTGGTGAAGAGCTCGTAGAAGGCGCCCTCGGTGGGACGGAAGGAAAACTTCACAGCACGGACCTCGTCGTGTCGGTGGAAGGGTGGCCGCCGCCCCAGGGGGCGTCCGCTGATGCATGCTAGGTACCCCACCGGAGCGGGTCTCCGCCGGCCTACCCCTGGTCAGAACCGATTCACCGCTCGTTCATCTGCTGTTCACCTCGGCCGTCACCGCCGCCACTCGCCAACCGCTGGCGCTCCCGTTCCACGTCGAAACCGGCAGCCGGATACCCCAGATCAAGACCCTCGAACGTCTCCCGCAGCAGGTGCGCCACCGCCCAGTCCCGGTACCACTTGCGGTCCGCCGGGACCACGAACCAGGGCGCGGCGTCCGTGTCGCACCGCCCCAGCGCCTCCGCGTACGCGGCCTGGTAGTCGTCCCAGCGGGCCCGGGAGTCGAGGTCGCTGGGCTGGTACTTCCAGTACTTCGTCGGGTCGGTCAGCCGCTGCGCCAACCGCCGCGCCTGCTCGTCCGGCGAGATGTGCAGCATCACCTTGACCAGGGTCACCCCGCCGTCGGTCAACTCCCGCTCGAAGGCGTTGATCTGGTCGTAGCGGGCCCGCCAGGTCTGCTCCGGCACCAGCGCGTCGACCCGGGCCACCAGCACGTCCTCGTAGTGCGAGCGGTTGAACACGCCGACGTACCCGGGCGGGGGCAGCGCCCGGCGGACCCGCCACAGGAAGTCGTGCCGCAACTCCTGCCGGGTCGGCGGCCCGAACGAGCGGATGTGCAGGCCGAGCGGGTTCATCGCGCCGGCCACCCGCTTCACCGTGCCGTCCTTGCCCCCGCAGTCCATCGCCTGGAGCACCAGCAGCAGCCGACCCGGCCGGCCCCGGCCCAGCCGCGCCCCGTCCCGGGCGGAAGCCGACACCGACGGGCCCGGTTCGCCGGCCGCCCGCGCGGTGGCGAACAGCATCTCCTGCTGTCGGGCCAACCCGGCGCCGACCAGCTCCACCTGCCGGCGGGCCCACGGCTTACGGTCCCGGCCCCGGCCCGCCACGGCGGGCAACCCCGGGGTGGCACGGGGATCGACCGCCCCCAGGTCGACCGGGCCGCCACCACCGGGCACCCGCAACAACTGCCGCATCGTCGCCCCCTCGGGTACGACGACCTCCGTCTCCTCGTCTGCGCGCATCCCCCGATCCTCGCCCACCACCGCACCGACCGCCTCCCGGGAATCGGTTGGTGACCCCGCGTCGGTCGGGCCACACCCAGGTCAGACCACCAGAGCCAGCCACTTCCGGTAGGCCGAGGCGAACGGTTCGGTGCCGTCGCCGAGGGCGGTGAGCAGCCTCGCCGCCGCCGCCTGTGCCTGCGCCACCACGTCGTCCGGGTAGCCGAACCGGACCCGGTGCTCGGCGAACTCGTCCTCGTCGCGCAGCTCCACCAGACCGGTGGTCCGGCGGCGCACCACGTCCAGGTCGAGGTCGACCAGGTGGACGGTGTCGTCGCCCTCCCAGCGGGCCGGGGTGGCGATGTCGCAGTAGACCTCGCTGGTCCGGGGCGGCGGGTTGAACATGCCCGTCCACCAGGCGTGGTGCGGCACCAGCAGGACGAAGGGGATCTGCTCCACCGAGGGCCGGCCGTGGTAGACCGAGGCGGTGCCCTCGGTCACCCCCAGCCACACCCCGAGGTCGTCCTCGGCCAGCCGGCGGGCCGGGTAGTCGCGGTGGGCGCTGCCGTCGTACTTGCGGTAGATCACGCGGACCACGTCGCTCGGCATGAATCGCACCCTAGCCGATTCCGGCCCCTCCCCGCCGCAGCGAGTTGACCCGTCCGAGGTCACGGCAATCCGGACGGTGACCGCGCCACGCGGGGCGGCGGGGGCACGTCCACTGTCGGCGGCGGCGGGTACCGTCGCACGGTGACTCCGCCCCGTACCGCCGCCGGCCCCAGTACCCCCTCGGCCCGCTCCGGCCGACGGCGCGGTGGCCGGCCGAGCGGCACCGAGCTGCTGGCGGCGGCGGTCGGCGCGGTGCCCGGCGGCGCGACCCGGCCGGGCCAGCAGCAGATGACCGAGGCGATCGAACGCAGCGTCGCCGCCCGCGAGCACCTGCTGGTGCAGGCGGGCACCGGCACCGGCAAGTCGCTGGGCTACCTCGCCCCGGCGCTGACCGTGGACGGGCCGGTGGTGGTCTCCACCGCCACCCTGGCGTTGCAGTCCCAACTGGTCGAGCACGACCTGCCCCGGCTCGCCGACGCGGTCGAGCCGCTGCTCGGCCGCCGCCCGACCTTCGCCGTGCTCAAGGGGCGGCACCACTACCTCTGCCTGGCCCGGCTGGACAACTCCACCGAGGACGAGCCGGAGGACACCCTCTTCGACGCCCCCGCCGAGCGTCCCGCCGGCGGGACGAAGTGGCTCGGTGAGGCCGGCCGGATGGGCAAGCAGATCCAGCGGCTGCGCGACTGGGCCGAGAAGACCGACACCGGCGACCGGGACGAGCTGGACCCGGGCGTCGACGACCAGGCGTGGCGGCTGGTCTCGATGCCGGCCCGCGAGTGCGTGGGGGCGTCGCGCTGCCCGTTCGGCCAGGAGTGTTTCGCCGAGGCGTCCCGGGCCCGCGCCCGCGAGGCCGACGTGGTGGTCACCAACCACAGCCTGCTCGCGGTGGACATGCTGGCCGGCCGGCACATCGTGCCGCCGCACAAGCTGCTGATCGTCGACGAGGCGCACGAGCTGGCCGACCGGGTCTCCTCGGCAGCCCAGGCCGAGCTGGTGCCGGAGCAGATCGACCGCTCCGCCCGACGGGCCCGCCCGCTACTGCGACCGGACGTCGCCGACCGGCTCACCGAGGCCGGCGACGCGCTCGCCGTCGGGCTGGCCGAGGCCCCGGCCGGCCGGCTCACCGGCGGTCTGCCCGGCCCGCTGCGCGAGGCGTGCACGCTGCTGGACGCGGCCACCCGGGCCGCCCTCGACGCGATCGGCGACATCAAGGCCGACGATCCGGACCCGGTCCGCAAGCAGCAGGCCAAGGCGGTGCTCGACGAGCTGTCGACCACCGCGCAGCGGCTGCTGGAGGAGGCCGACCACGACGTCGCCTGGGTGGAGAAGCCGGACAACGGCAGCCGCCGGGCGCTGGTGGTCGCGCCGCTGTCCGTCGCCGGCACCCTCGCCACCCACCTGTACGACGAGCGCACCGTGGTCGCCACCTCGGCGACGCTGGCGCTGGGCGGCCGGTTCGACACGGTGGCGCGGGCGCTCGGCCTGGAGGCGCCGCCGCCCGCCCCACCGTCCCCGGCCGCCGCCGCGCTGGCCACCGCCACTGCCGGCCGGTCGACCGGGGTCGTCGGCGGCGGTACGGCGGTCGGGGCCGCCGGCCCGGATACCGGCGGGGTGGCGAGCGCCCCGGGCAGCCGGGCCGCCACCGGCGTCGTGCCGGCCACGTCGGGGCCGGGCTGGTCGTCGCTCGACGTCGGCTCACCGTTCGACTACGCCCGGCAGGGCATCCTGTACGTCGCCGCGCACCTGCCCCGGCCCAGCGTCTCCGGGCTGCCCGAGGCGGCCGGCGAGGAGTTGCTGCGGCTGGTCGGCGCGCTCGGTGGTCGTACCCTCGGGCTGTTCTCCTCCCGGCGGGCCGCGCAGCAGGCCGCGGAGCTGCTGCGGGCGCGCACCGACCTGCCGGTGCTGCTCCAGGGCGAGGAGGCGCTGCCGCTGCTGGTACGGCGGTTCCGCGAGGAACGGTCGAGCTGCCTGTTCGGGGTGATGTCGCTCTGGCAGGGGGTGGACGTGCCTGGCGACTCGTGCCAGCTCGTGGTGATCGACAGGCTGCCGTTCCCGCGTCCCGACGAGCCGCTGGCGGCGGCCCGCGCGGCGGCGGTGGACGCGGGCGGCGGGTCCGGTTTCTCGGCGGTCAGCGTGCCGATCGCGGCGGTCCGGCTGGCGCAGGGGGTGGGCCGGCTGATCCGGGCCACCGGTGACCGGGGGGTGGTCGCGGTCCTCGACTCGCGGCTGGAGACGGCGCGTGGCTACGGGCCGTTCCTGCGCCGCTCCCTGCCCCCGTTCTGGTACACCACCCGGCCGGAGGTGGCCCGGGGCGCGTTGGAGCGCCTGGCCAAGGCCTGACCCCCGCACGGCCGCCGCCCGCTCCCCGGCGGGGAACGGGCGGCGGCCGGTCCGGGTCAGGGCGCCTGGGAGGCGACCACCACGGCGTCCGGTGGGGTGTCGGGCACGGTGCGGGCGGCGAGCCGGCGTACGGCGGTGTTGAGCACCGCGATCAGCGGCACCGCGACCAGCGCGCCGGTGATGCCGGCGAGGACCACCCCGGCGGCGATCCCGATGATCACCGCGAGCGGGTGGATGGCCACCGCCCGACCCATGATCAACGGTTGCAGCAGGTGACCCTCGACCTGCTGCACGCCGATCACCACGCCCAGGATGATCAGGGCGGTCACCGGGCCGCTGTCGACCAGCGCCACCAGCACCGCCACCACCCCGGAGAGGAACGCGCCGACGATCGGGATGAACGCCCCCAGGAAGACCAGCGCGGCCAATGGGAAGGCGAACGGGACGTCGAAGACGACCAGGAAGATGCCGATGCCCACCGCGTCGATGAACGCCACCAGCACGGTGGCCCGCACGTACGCGCCGAGCGTCGCCCAGGACGCCCGTCCGGCGTCGTCGACCTTCCACCGGGCGGCGACCGGCAGCAGGCGGACCAGGAACCGCCAGATCCGGCTGCCGTCGCGCAGGAAGAAGAAGGTGGCGAAGAGCACCAGCACCGCACCGGTGAGCAGCTCGGCCAGCGTGGTGGCGGTGGCGAGCGCACCGCTGGTGAACTTCTCGGTGTTGCCGTTGATCCAGCCCTGTGCCTCTTCGATGTAGCGGTTGAGCTGGCTGTCCGACAGGTGCAGCGGGCCGGTCTTGAGCCAGTCCTGGATCTGCCGGACGCCCTGCGACGACTTCTCGCTCAGCTCCGGCACGCCCTGGATGAACTCGTTGACCACCAGGGTCAGCGTGCCCACCACCGCGGCCAGCCCGCCGACCATCACCACCGCGGTGGCCAGCGACCGGGGGAACCGGGCCCGCAGCAGCCAGCCCACCGCCGGGGCGAGCAGCGCGGAGAGCAGCAGCGCCACCGCCAGCGGGATGATCACGATGCTGATCGTCCCGACGATCTTCAGTAGCGCCCAGGTGACCACGCCGATCACGATCAACCGCCACGACCAGGCGGCGGCGATCCGCAGCGCGTGCGGCACGTCGGCGTCGTCGCGGCTGGAGGTGGAGTTGTGCATGGCCGCCGGGGGTTCGACCCCGACCACCGTCGCCGACGGGGCGGCCGGCGGGCCGGGGGACGCGGGTGTGGCCACTCCGGCCCCCTCGGGCGCGTCGGTCGGATCGGCGCGCCCCGCGCGGACCGACTCCCGTCCGGACTCGTACGCGCGGCGGAGTCGGCCGCGTACCCGCTCGAAGCGGCTCAAGCGCACCTCCTGAGAAACGACACCGGGACGCCCACGGCGACGGCCCGGACAGGGTACGTCCGTACGCCCGCCACCGTAGGGCAGTTCCGCCACTCATTGCCCCGTGCCGCATCGGCTCAACCACCGGGTCGACGCCACCGGGCCACACGGTAGCGTCGTGGCGTGACCGCCGACCCGAACCTCGACACCGGCCTGCCGATCCGCCTGCTGCACGACCGGGTGCTGGTGAAGGTGGACGGCAGCGAGGGCGAACGCCGCTCCACCGCAGGCATCGTCATCCCGGCCACCGCCGCCGTCGGCAAGCGGCTGGCCTGGGCCACCGCCGTGGGCGTGGGCCCGCACGTACGCGCCGTGGTGGCCGGCGACCGGGTGCTCTTCGACCCGGACGACCGCTCCGAGGTCGAACTGCACGGCCGGGGGTACGTCCTGCTGCGCGAGCGGGACGTGCACGCCGTCGCCGCCGAACGGGTGGAGAGCGAGTCCACCGGCAGCACCGGCCTCTACCTGTAGGTCCGGTCTCTCCCGGGGCCCCCGGGAGCCGTCCCGGGTGGTCTACCGGTTTGTCCCGCTTCCCGGCGGGAAGCCAGGCACGTCCAGGTGCCCTGGGGAGGGACGATGCCGGTACTCGTGAAGAAGGTGCTGCTCTGGGGCAGCGTCGCCTTCCTGATCTACTTCATGGCGTTCCGCCCGGACGGGGCCGCCCAGATGTTCAAGGGGATCGGGGCGGCCCTGATGGCGATGGCCCAGGGCCTCGGCGACTTCCTCACCACCTTGATGACCTGACCGGCCACGGCCGGGCGGGAAGCGACCGCCGACGCGGCGGCGTCCCACCCACAGGTCACAGGTTCAGCACTCCGCCGTTGCGCAGGGTGTCGTCCTTGATCGCGATGAGGTTCGCCGAGACGTACGGGATGTTGTGCGTCTGGTGCCATTCGCTGGGGAAGTACGTGACCAACCGCGACGCCTGGAACCGGCACCGGATCTCCGGCACGAAACGGGAGTAGTTGGCGTCCGTGAAGTACCAGAACGAGTTCTCGTTGTAGAACGCCACGTGCGTCGGGTCCTGGTAGGCGCCCCGGCCGTCGGTGCTGGGGGTCAGCGACAACAGCATCCCGTTCGGAGCGAGCAACCGGTACAACTCGTTGAAGAGTGCGATCTTGTCCGGAATGTGTTCCAGGAAGTCCACGGCCCGGATGACCCCGACGCTGCCGTCCGGCAGATCGACTCCCTTCGTCACATCGCAGACCATGTCGACGCCCGGCCCGTCGTGGTGGTCCAGCCCGAGATAGCCCTCCGGCTTGTTGTGGGCCGCACCCAGGTCGAGCGCCAGGAGTCCCTGACGCCGCGACCAGGCCAGCGCGTTCTGTTGGATGTTTCGGTCGTAGATCTCCACGGTGCGCTGCTGGATGCGGGCGTTGAACTCCGGAATACGCTGCGTGTTCTTGGCGTGCATCCGCTGCAGGTAGAGGCATTTCCGGATGTGGTGGAACTCGCTCACCTGGTAGATCCGAGCCATGAGATCGGCGTCGTCCGCGACGTCGAGCGACTCGTCGTATCCGCCGACCTTCTCGTAGATGTCCCGCCGGAAGGCGCGTACATGGTTCGGCGCGTACCAGATGTAGCTCACGTTGTGCGGCGTCGGCGGCAACGCCCGGCAGACCAGCACCTCGCGGCCGTCGACCTTCTCGTCGTAGTGCCGCCAGCCGAACGAACTCGCGAAACGGTCCTCACAACGGCCGCCGTCCTCCTGGATCTGGGCGGTGTCGCTGTAGACGAACCCCACCTCCGGGTGGGCGTCGAAGGCGTCGACGATCTCCTGCAGGCAGTCGCTGCTGAGCAGATCGTCGTCGTCGAGCTCGACCAGGATGTCCCCGGCGGCCTCGGCGCAGGCGAACCCCTTCACGGCACCCACGCCGTTGAGGTCGTCCTGGACGATGAGCCGGATGCGGTCGTCGTGGGTCTCGGGCCGCCACCGGGACCCCTGGTTGAGGACGACCACCCATTCCCAGTCGGTGAAGGTCTGCGCCGCCAGCGAGCGGAAGCACTCGTCGATGAACCGGGTGCGGTTGCTTCCGGTGAAGACCGTTACGCGCGGTGTGTGCACGGGCCGGTCACCTGCCCGCCGAGGCGGAGGAACGGGCGGTCGGCGTCGGGCGGTACTTCGCCGGAACGGAAGAGGTGAGCCCCTTGTCCAGCCGGACGGCCGCCTTGAAGGCGTCCCGCGCCGCCTCCTCGTCACCGGACTTGGCCAGCAACATGCCCAGTCGGAGATAGGCGGTGGACGACTTGTCGTCGATCGACACGACCTTGCGGTAGATCTCCATCGACGTCGTCGGCTCCCTGCCCTCCAGGGCGATGGCCTTGTTGTAGAGGGCCGGCTTGTAGTCGGCGTCGGCCGCCAACGCCTTGTCGTAGTTGCTGATGGCCTCGTCGGCCTGATTGCGCGACTGGGCGATGAAGCCCAGGTTGAACCAGGCGAACTTGTTGTCGGCCTCGGCGGCCAGCACCTTCTCGAAGCTGGCCTTCGCCGCGTCGTAGTCACCGGCCTGCCCCTGCTCGACACCGAGCTTCAGCAGATCCGCCGCAGTGCTTCCGGCGCTGGAACCGCCGTTCGTACTGTCGCTGCTACCGGAACTGCTGGGCTGCGGCTTGTCGGCGGGTTTCGCACTGCACGCCGGCACTCCGGCGAGCAGGACCGCACCACAGGCGAGTGAACCCAGTATCTGACGTGTGCTCATTTCTCCTCCTTGACGGTTCCGGGGCGGTCCGACTTGCGGTTCGGCCGGCTGGCACGGCTACCGTTCGCCGTTGCCCGATCCGACTTGCCGCCGACCGCCGGGGCATTCAATGCCACCGGCGTGCTGGGCGAGATGCAGGAAACCCAGATGTCGGCACCGCCGCCGGTGAAGGTGAACTGGTAGCCACTGATCGAGAGCGGCTGGATCAGCACCGGATTCACGCCCGCACCCGAGAGCTGGTAGCCGGTTCCGACAGCGATGTCCCCGGGTACGCAGCCGAAATCAACGGGGGTGTCCGCGATGACGGTCAACGGGCCCTGAATGTAGGCCGCCTGGATTCCGTTGCCCGCCGTTCCCTGCGCGCCCTGGGCACCCTGGACGCCCGCGTCGCCCTGCGGCCCCTGCGCACCCTGAGGGCCCTGCGGACCGATGTCGCCCTGGGCACCCTGGACGCCCTGGATGCCCTGTGGACCGATATCGCCCTGTGCGCCCTGCGGGCCCTGAACACCTGCCGCACCCTGCGCGCCGACGTCACCCTGGAAACCCTGCGCACCCTGAACACCCGCCGCACCCGCTACGCCCTGCGGACCCTGCGCGCCCTGAGTACCCTGCGCGCCTGTGTCGCCCTGCGGTCCCTGCGCACCTTGCGCGCCCTGGGCACCCGTCTCGCCCGCGACACCCTGCGCGCCCTGCGCACCTGCCGCACCCTGCGGACCCTGTGCGCCTGCGTCGCCTTGCGCACCCTGCACGCCTGCGACGCCCTGCGGTCCCTGCGCGCCCGCGTCACCCTGAGCACCCTGGAAACCCTGCGCACCCTGAACACCCGCCGCACCCGGCACGCCCTGCGGTCCCTGCGCGCCCGCGTCACCCTGAGCACCCTGGAAACCCTGCGCACCCTGAACACCTGCCGCACCCGGCACGCCCTGCGGACCCTGCGCGCCCTGAGCACCCGCGTCGCCCTGAGCACCCTGAGCGCCTGTCTCACCCGGGACGCCTTGTGCACCCTGGGGGCCCTGGACGCCCTGAGTGCCGGTCTCACCCTGCGCACCCTGGAAGCCCTGTGCGCCCTGCGCACCGGTCTCACCCTGCGGCCCCTGAGCACCGGTAGCACCCTGCGCTCCTTGGGCGCCCTGAGCACCCGTCTCACCGGGAGTGCCCTGCGCGCCCTGAGCACCCTGCGCGCCAGCGTCACCCTGCGGGCCCTGAGGGCCCTGGGCACCGGTCGCACCCTGAGCGCCCGTGTCCCCCTGCGCACCTTGGAAGCCCTGAGCGCCCGTCTGGCCCTGCGCGCCCTGCGTGCCTTGAGCGCCCTGCGCACCGGTGTCACCCTGGGCTCCCTGAGGCCCCTGAGCACCAGTCTCCCCTTGGGCACCCTGAGCACCGGTGTCACCCTGCGCGCCCTGCACGCCCTGGGCACCCTGCGCCCCGGTCGCGCCCTGCGCGCCGGTCGCGCCCTGGGTGCCCTGCGCGCCGGTTGCGCCCTGCGCGCCCTGGGCACCCGTATCGCCCTGGGGGCCCTGGGCACCCTGTGGGCCCTGGGGGCCCTTCTTCGGGCCGTGCGGGTAGTGGCCCTTGCCGCCGTCGTGCCCACCCCACGGCCCCTGCCAGCCCTGCGGGCCGCAGTCCGACGGCTCGTCGGGGTAGCTGTCCCACGAATCATCAGGGCCGCCACCATCCTGGCGGACCGTCGACCGGGACTCCGGCCATCCGCCGTACTGGTGCAGCGGAACGGACGCGCCGGTCCCTACGCCCTGCGTGGACGGCGCGGCTTCCAGGGGTTGCGCTGCGACTGCGGGCCCACCCGTCATCCCGACCACCATCAGGGCGGAACTCAGCCCTGAAGCGGCGCGACCATGCTTCAGTCCCCGCCGCAGCCGTCGGCTGTTACTCATGAACCCCTCCAGAGAGCCACCCAGATACCCAGAGCTACCCGTCTGCGACCTAAAGCCATTTACGGGCGACTCATAGCATATTCGACCGATTCGTCCGAATATGCGGGTTTCTGCTACAGCGAGGAGACAACAGGGAGAGGCGGAATCTCTTCATGAATCCGCCACCCGGGCGACGCGCCCATACGTGGGCCGGGGACGGTGCACACGCCGACGCCCGACGCCCACTTCGGCGGGCGGCGGGAGGTCCCGGGCAGAGTTCGGCGGTCAGTACCGGCCGGGCGGCCACGGGGCGGCCGGGCGGGGGCCGTACCAGCCGGGCGGGCCGTAGCCCGCCGGGTAGGCCGGGGGCGGCGGTGGGGTCAGCACCACCGGGATCGGCACCACCGGCGAGTCCGGGGCGTCGACCGTCCGCTGGCTACCGTCCGGGAACCGCAGGTGGTAGCGCTGACCGTCCCAGACCCCCACCGGCGTCTGCGGGTCCCGGCCGACGAAGAACGACCGGTACGCCGCGATCGTCTCCAGCAGCTGCCGTTCCTCCCGCAGGGTGTTCTCCCGCTCCGCCGGCTTGCGGTCCAGGCCGCGCCGCATCCCGTCGCGCAGCAGCGCCAGCCGGGTCGCGGCGAACTGGTAGCCGCGCATCGCGCGCAGCCCGGCGTCCCCACCGACCCGCCGCGCCCAGGTACGGGCGGCGTGCCGCCGGCCCAGGCTGCCCAGGGCGGCCACCTCGGGCGGGCTCAACCAGCCCGCCCGCACGTAGTCGGGCAGGGTCCGCTCGGTGAGCCGCCCCTCCCAGGCGCGCAGCCAGACCGCGAAACCGACCATGCCGAAGAAGATCGGCACCATCACCGCGACCATCCCGTAGAAGAAGATCACCGCTTGGCCGGTGGCCTGGACCAGCGTCGGGATCAGGTTCCAGGTGCCGTGCAGCATCATCGCCAGCAGCAGGCCGGCGATCGGGGCGAGCACCCGTACCCGCCGGTCGGCGGTGCGGGCGGCGATGCCCAGCCCCACCCCGGTCATCGAGGTGAACAGCGGGTGGGCGAAGCCGAAGAAGAGGATCCGCGAGATGAAGATGACGATGACGTTGCGTACGCCGGTGGCCGGCCCCCACTGGTCGACGCCCGAGGCGTACCCGAGGCCACCCAGGTAGAGGATGTTCTCCACCATGGCGAACCCGACGGCGGACAGCCCGCAGTAGACCAGGCCGTCGGTGATCCCGGACCACTCCCGGCGGCGGAAGATCAGCAGCAGGATCGGGCCGAGCGCCTTGGTCAGCTCCTCGATGAACGGGGCCACCAGCACCCCGGTCAGCGACGACGACACCCCCCACTCCTTGAACAGGGCGGCGAAGCTGTTGTTGACGGTCAGCGACGCGGCGGTCGAGACGAACGCGCCCCAGGCGAAGCAGAAGATCAGGTACTTCAGCGGTTCGGGTTCGTACCGGTCGAGCCAGAGGAAGCAGGCCACCAGGACGGGCACCGGCAGGATCGCCGCGGTCACCCCGACCAGCAGCGCGTCCAGACCCAGGTTGGAGCCGAGCGTGTAGAGCATGTAGACCGCGCAGGCCGCGATCAGCAGCACCACCCCGGCCAGCACCAGGACCCGCCGCCAGCCGAGCCGGCGCAGCGGCATCCGGGGCGCGGCGGCGTCCGGCGACGGTACGGCGGGCGCGGGCGGCGGCGGGGGCCCGCCGGGCGGGGTGTCGGCCATGTGGATCAGCGTAGTCATCCCCGGCCCGTTCGGCCGGGCTCTCCCGGTGCGGGGCGGCACGGTCCACGGCCGGGGTCAGCCCAGCGGCGGCGCGGTCGGGGGTTTCGGGGCGGCGTGCTGCTCGGCCGGACCGCCACCCGGTTTGTCCTTGTCGCCGAACGCCTGCCGGATCAGCCGGTTGGCGTCCTCCTGCTCGATCCCCGAGGCGACCAGCAGGTCACTGGCGGTGGTACGCACCTGGGCGATCACCACGCTGCCGGAGAACCCGACCCCCTGGTCGTACGCCCGGCCGGCCTCGCTGACCGCGCGCAGCGACCGTTCCCGGGCCCGCTCCGGCTCGTCCCCGACGGCGAACTCGTGCCGCAGCAGGCGGACCGACTCGGCCAGGTGGACCACCGCGTCCGGCATCGGGTCGGGTACCGGCTCGTCGTCCTCGATCATGGTGACCGACCGCCGGATCAGGGTGCCGCTGTTGCGCATCGCCCGGTCGATCGGCTCGGCCGCCTCGGCGTAGTGGGTCAGTTCGCTGCGCCGGTGCCAGCGGGCCGGGGAGAGCGTGCTGGTCTCCTTGGCCCCCTCGATCGCCTCGGTGAAGGTGGCCAGCTCCTCCTTGTTCTCGCGGAGCCGGTCCAGCGCCCGCTGGGCGGCTCCCCGGTCCCGGTCGCGCAGCGCCTGCGCGCAGACGTCGAGCTGGTCGGCGAGCAGGTCCAGCGCCGGCCGGGCCGCCCGGTTGATCACCCGGAGCGGGTTGAGCGGCAGCAGGATCGCGGTGACCAGCAGGGCGATGCCGCCGCCGACGAACGCGTCGACGAACCGGGGCAGCTCCAGATCCTCGGTGGACGGGCTCAGCGTGACGATCAGCACGGCCGTCGCGGCGGCCTGGATCACCACCGCGACGCTGGCCCCGAAGAAGGTGGTGAGCAGAATGGCCGCGGTCACCACCAACCCGAGCTGCCAGCCCCCGGTGCCGAGGAAGTAGATCAGCACGTCGCCGAGGAACACCCCCACCGCCACCCCGACGATCAGCTCCACGGTCCGGCGCAGCCGCTGGCCGACCGAGGCGGCCAGGGTGCCGACCGCCGAGATCGGCGCGAAGACCGGTTGCGGGTTGCCCAGCAGGTGGTGCGACACGATCCAGGCCAGCGCGGCGGCCAGCCCCGCCTGCACGGCCAGGCCCGTCGCCAGGTGCACCTGGTGCAGCCGGTCGCGCAGGGTGGCCCGACCCCGGTGGCGCAGGTAGGCCACCGCCTCGGCGATCCGCGCGGTGTCGACGTCGTCGCCGGCGTCACGCAGCCCGGCCCGATGCAGCAGCGACGGTCGTCGGTCCCGGGCCAGCGCCATGGCGGGGACTACCCACGCCACACCGGTTCATCCCTGCGGCACAATCGTCCGGGTGACCGAGCTGATCGACAGGTGGATGGCGGCGGCGCTCGCCGCCGGGGCCGCCGACGGGCCGGCGCTCACCGCCGCCGGGGCCGACCTGCTGACCCGATGGCGGGAACCGCACCGGCGCTACCACACGGCGCACCACCTGCGGGCGGTGCTGGACGTGGTCGACCGGCACGCCGACCTGGCCGACCGGCCGGAACGGGTCGCACTCGCCGCGTGGACGCACGACGCCGTCTACGACCCGCGCGCCGCCGACGCCAACGAACGGGCCAGCGCGGAGCTGGCCGGCACCCTGCTCACCGGGCTGGGGGTGCCGGCCGCCACGGTGGCCGAGGTCCGCCGGCTGGTGCTGCTCACCGCCGGGCACCGTACCGCGCCCGGCGACCGTGACGGCGCGTTGCTCTGCGACGCCGACCTGGCCGTCCTGGCCACACCCCCCGAGGTGTACGACGGGTACGCCGCCGCGATCCGCGCCGAGTACGCACACGTGCCCGAGGCGGACTTCCGTACCGGCCGGGCGCGGGTCCTCGACGGGCTGCTCGCCCTGCCCGCCCTGTTCCGGCTGCCCCCGCTGGCCGCCCGGTGGGAGGAACCGGCCCGCGCCAACCTCCGCCGCGAGCTGTCCGGGCTACGCTGATCCACCGTCCGGCGTCACCGGCGCCCCGGGTCGAGGTGTTTGGGGCGGCGCAGGCCGGAGGCGTACAGGAGGCGGACGATCTCCCGGCTGGGCACCACCCGGGCACCGAGCCACACCGCCACGGCGAACCGGTCGGCGGGGATGTCGTAGTGGTCCCGGTCGAACCCGCGCCGGGGCACCCCCAGCGTCTCGGCGAACACGTGCAGCTCGGCCGGGGAGACGTCGCTGATCAGGTGCGACCAGAGCCGACCGCGCCACGGCCAGGCGGGCCGGTCCAGGTACAGCATGGCGGCCAATCTAGCCGCCGGTTAGCCTCGGCCGCATGGCTGGCTCCCCCCTCCTCGACGACCTGCGGGCGGCCCTCGGCGACGAGGCCGTCCTCACCGACCCGGACCTGCTCCGGCTGCACCGGCGCGACGAGGCGGACCTCTGCGCCGCCGGCACGCCGCTGGTGGTCGTCCGCCCCCGGGACACCGCACAGGTGGTGGCGGTGGTCCGGGCGGCGGCCCGGCACGGCGTACCCGTGGTGCCGCAGGGGGCGCGGACCGGCCTGGCCGGTGCGGCGAACGCGGTGGACGGCGCGGTGGTGGTGAGCACCGTCGCGATGACCGCGATCCGGGAGATCGACCCGGTGGCCCGGATCGCCGTGGTGCAGCCGGGCGTGGTGAACGCCACGCTGGCCCGCGCCGTCCGGGAACAGGGCCTGTACTACCCGCCCGACCCGGGGTCCTGGGAGTCCTCCACCATCGGCGGCAACGTCTCCACCAACGCCGGGGGGATGTGCTGCGTCAAGTACGGGGTGACCACCGAGTACGTCCTCGGGCTGGAGGTGGTGCTGGCCTCCGGTGAGGTGCTGCGCACCGGCCGGCGTACCGCCAAGGGCGTGGCCGGGTACGACCTGACCCGGCTCTTCGTCGGCGCGGAGGGCACCCTCGGCGTGATCACCGAGGTCACCGTGGCGCTGCGGCCCGCCCCGGAGGAGTCGCTGACCATGGTGGCGGTCTTCGGCTCGACCGGCGGGGCGGGTACGGCGGTCGCCGGGATCGCCGCGCGGGGGCTCACCCCGAGCCTGCTGGAGTTGCTGGACCGGACGCACCTGCGGGCGATCGAGGCGTACCGGCCGATGGGGTTGCGGACCGACGCGCAGGCGCTGCTGCTCGCCGCCGCCGACACCGGCCCCCGGGCGGCGGACGACCTGGCCCGGATCGCCGAGGTCTGCGCGGCGGCCGGCGCGCAGGAGGTGTACGCGGCGACCGACGCGGTGGAGGCGGCGGCGCTGCTGCAGGCCCGCCGGCTGGCCCACCCGGCGATGGAGAAGTTCGCCGTCGACACCTACCCGGACGGCAACGGCGGCCTGATCATCGACGACGTGGCGGTGCCCCGGGGGGCGCTCGCGACGCTGCTGGACGGGGTGGCCCGGATCGCCACCGAGTGCGGGGTGCCGATCGGGGTGGTCGGCCACGCCGGTGACGGCAACCTGCACCCGAACATCGTGGTGGACCGGGCCGACCCGGCGAGCCTGGAACGGGGCCGACGGGCCTTCGACGAGATCATCCGGCTCGGGCTGGAACTCGGTGGCACCTGCACCGGCGAGCACGGCGTCGGGCTGCTCAAGCGGGACTGGCTGGCCCGGGAGATCGGGCCGGTCGGCGTCCGGGTGCACCAGGCGATCAAGGCGGCGCTCGACCCGGCCGGGCTGTTCAACCCGGGCAAGGTGTTCTGAGCGGGCCGGGAAGGCTCAGCGGGTCGGGAAGGCTGAGCGGGTCGGGAAGGCTCAGCGGGTCGGCTCGGCCGGGGTCGCCTGGGTCAGCAGGAGCAGGATCTCGCCGGCCACCGCCGGTCGTTCCTCACCCGGGCAGTCCTGCGAGGTGATCAGGCCGGCCGTGGTGAGCAGGCTGGACGTCAACGCGTCGATGCAGGTCGCCCGGTACCGGCGGGCCTGGTCGGTCTCCTGGGCCAGCCGCGGGTCGGCCAGCAGCCGGTGCAACCGCTGGACCTGTTCCGGGTCCAGGGAACCGGCCGAGGTGACCCCGTCACCGGCACAGTCGGCGCACTCCCACCGGCCGTCCGGCTCGACGGTCAGCGAGCGCAGTGGACCGTCCTCGCCGAGCTTCTGCATCAGGCTTACCCGGGTCGCCCCCGGCGCTGTCGTCGCGCCCCGGCCCTCCGCTGTGGACCCGCCCTCCCGGTCGACCATCGCGCAGCCGGTCAGGGTGACCGTCATGACGGCGGGGACGAGGAGCGCGCGTGACCACTGAGGGGGAACCACGGGCCGGAACCTATCCCACCCCGGTGCCGTCCGGAACCGGCCGACCGGCCCCGCACCGCCTGGTGGAACCGGCCCCGGGGCCGGTCAGCGGGAGGAGGTCGGCAGGTGCAGCGGGCCGTCCTCGACACCGTCGACACCCCGGTCGGCGGCGAAACCCCGGACGTCGGGGGCACCGAGGCGGGCCGCGTCGGCGGTCGCGTCGTCCGGCATGAGCTGCGACTCCCGCTCGGCCTCGACCCGGGCGCGGTAGTGCGCGATCTCCCGCTCCCGGGTGGCCGCGTCCCAGCCGAGCACCGCCCCCATCAACTCCGCCGTGTGCCCGGCCGAGTCGAGGCCCCGGTGGGCCGTCTCGAAGGAGATCCGGGTACGCCGGGTCAGCACGTCCTCCAGGTGCAGCGCCCCCTCGGAGCGGGTGGCGTAGGTCACCTCGGCGGCCAGGTACTCGGGTGCGCCGGCCAGCGGTGAGGCGAGCAGCGGGTCGGCGGCGATCAGCGCCAGCACCTCCAGGGTGAGCGTGCCGTACCGCTCCAGCAGGTGTTCGACCACGCCGACGGGCACCCCGTGCCGGCGGGCCAGGTCGGCCCGGTCCCGCCACATCGAGGCGTACCCGTCGGCGCCGAGCAGCGGCAGGTCGGCGGTGCGCGAGGGACGTACGCCGCCGAGCCGGTGGGCGGCCCGGTCGACGACGTCGGCGGCCATCACCCGGTAGGTCGTGTACTTGCCGCCGGCCACCAGCAGCAGCCCGAGCATCGGCTCGAAGACGGCGTGTTCCCGGGAGAGCTTGGAGGTGGAGTCGGCCTCGCCGGCCAGCAGCGGACGCAGCCCGGCGTAGACGCCCTCGATGTCGGCGCTGGACAGCGGCCGGTCCAGGACCAGGTTGACCTGGTCGAGCAGGTACTGGATGTCGCGGGCGGAGGCGGCCGGATGGGAGCGGTCGAGCCGCCAGTCGGTGTCGGTGGTGCCGATGATCCAGTGCCCGCCCCAGGGGATGACGAACAGCACACTGGTCGCGGTGCGCACGATCAGCCCGGTCTCGCCGGTGATCGCCGAGCGGGGCACCACCAGGTGCACCCCCTTGGAGGCCCGGACCCGCACGCCGGGGCGCAGCCCGACGTCGTTGAGCATCCGGGACATGTCGTCGCTCCACACGCCGGTGGCGGCGATGACGGTACGGGCGCGTACCTCGAACTCGGCGTCCGGGGAGCCGGGGGGCGCCTCCAGGTCGCGGACCCGGACCCCGGTGACCTCCCGGGCCTGCCGCACCAGCCCGACGGCACGGGCGCTGCTCACCACGGTCGCGCCGAGGCTGGCGGCGGTGCGGGCGAGGGTCACCACCAGCCGGGCGTCGTCGACCTGCCCGTCGTAGTAGCGGATGGCCCCGGCCAGCGCGTCGGCCCGCAGGCTGGGGAAGACCCGGCGGGCACCCTCCCGGGTCAGGTGCCGGTGCAGCGGCATCCCCCGGCCGGTGCCGAACAGCCCGGCGAAGGCGTCGTAGGCGGCCACGCCGGCCCCGTAGTAGGAGCGGCGGAACAGCCGGGCCGGCAGGTCGCGCAGCCCCCGCCCGGCGGGGAGCGGGATCAGGAACGGGACCGGCCGGACCAGGTGCGGGGCGAGCCGGGTGGCGAGCAGCCCGCGCTCGGTCAGCGCCTCGTGGACCAGGTGGAACTCCAACTGCTCCAGGTAGCGCAGGCCGCCGTGGATCAGCTTGCTGGACCGGCTGGAGGTGCCGGCGGCGAAGTCGCGGGCCTCGACCAGGGCGACCTTGAGCCCCCGCGAGGCGGCGTCGAGCGCGGCACCGGCCCCGGTCGCCCCGCCTCCGATGACCAGCACGTCGAACCGCTCGGCCCGCAGCCGGCGCAGATCCGCGGCGCGGCGCTGCGGGGAGAGTTGACCGGCGGCGGATCGGGTCACATTGGGGTCACGCACCCGTCCACCGTAACCCGCCAGGTCCCACCCGCAGCAGGCCCGGAACCGGCCGGATTCCCCACCGTCCGCCCGGTGACGCTGAGCAACACTCGCCCGGATCAACTCGACTACTCACCGTAGCCCACCTCCCGCCGATCCCCTCCGCCTCCCACACCGCCCCTCACCGCCGCGACCAGCCCGATCGCCGCATCCCCCACCCACCCCCCACCTCCCACCCTCGGATCCTTTGCTCTGCTGCTCTTCACGCGACGCGCACGTTCAGTGATCGGCGCATCCAGGGCAGCAGAGCAAAGGATCCGGAGGTGAAGGTCCACACCCCCACCTTCCGTCACTTTCCGTGACCATGGGACGGAGCCGGCGACCGGGGAGAACGACGGAACACGGGAGGTGGACGCCGAGGCGGACAGGGCGGAGCCGAGCCGCGCGAGGGCGGGGACCGCGCAGGTCCGCGCCCCGGGTCCACCGCCGACGGGCGGGGACCGCCGTCGGACCGGCACCGCCGACGGACGGCGACGTACGTCGTACTGTTTCCGGATGTTGGCCGACACACCACCTCCGCCGGGCTACGGCTTCCCGCCGAGCGCCGCCGCCCGTCCGTCGAGCCCGTGGCCGGTGGTGGCCGCCGCCCTCGCCGGCGGCTGGACGGTCACCCTCGCCGTGCTGCTCCAGGCGGTCGGCTGGTCGGTCGAGCAGTTGCAGGTCGCCGCGGGATGGGACCGGCAGGCGTGGCTCTGGCCGGCGCTCAGCCTGGCCACCGCTCTGCTGGTCGGCCTGCCCGCGCTGCTGCTGGCCCTGCTCCCCCGCTCACCCCGGGTCCGGGTCACCGGCCGGGCCTGGCTCGCCGCCGCGCTCGCCCTGGTCGCCCTCGGGTCGCTACGGGCACTGCCGCAGGTCCACCACGAGGCGTACCTGGCCGCGCTGGCCGCGACGGCGACCCTGCTCGCGCTGCTGGCCAGCCGGCTACCCACCCCCGCCCAGCCGGCCGCCGCCACGCCCGCCCCGACCACCGCCCCCGAGGGCACCGACCCCACGCGCGGGCCCGCCACACCCGCCGACCAGGGCCGGCAGCGCAGCCAGCAGACCGACCACGATCGCGGACCGGGTGGCGGGGTCGGCCGGCCGCAGGCGGTCACCCTGCTGGCGATCGCCGCCGGGCTGGCGCTGCTGCTGCCGTGGGTCCGGTTCGGCGCGCTGGGCGGCCTGCTGGAGACGGTGCTCGCCGCGCTCGCCGCGACGGCGGTCGGTCTGCTGGCCGGGGCACTGCTCGACGACCGGTTCTGGGCCCCCTTCACCGGCGACGGGCCACCCCGGGCCGCCCGTACCGTGCTGGTCGGCGGCCTGGTCGCCGGGGTCGTCCTGCTGCTGGTCGGCGCGGGCACCGGCCACTCCGGCGTGCAGCTTCCCGCGCTGCTCTTCGTCCCGCCCGTCGGGTTCGCGCTGGGTGCGTGCCAGGTGGCTGCCCGGCGGGCCGGCCGGCCCGCCGGTGCCGCGCCGGTGCGCTGGCTGGTCGGCCTGGCGGTGTTCGGCCCGCTGGCGCTCACCGACCCGGAGGAGATCTCGGTCCTGCTGGCCACCACCCGCGACGTCCCGTACTGGGTCGCGGTCGCGTCCGGCGTCGGGTTCGCCGTCGCGCTCCTGCTGGCCATCGGGTACGGGGTGCTGCTCGCCCGGCCACGCGGGCGCGCGCCGCGCCGGCTGGTCGCCGCGTCGGGCGCGGCGGTCCTGCTGCTCACCGTCGGGGTGGTCGACGTGGCCGCCGGCCAGCCCGGCCTGTACGGCGAGCGGCTGCTGGTGGTGCTCCGCGAGCAGGCCGACCTCTCCGGCATCCCCGCCGGTACGCCCGGCCGGGCGGGCCGGGAGGCGCGGACCGCCGAGGTCTACCGCCGGCTCGTCGCCACCGCCGAACGCACCCAGGGCGGGCTACGCCGGGACCTGAGCCGGCTGGGCCTCGACCCGACGCCGTACTACCTGGTCAACGCGATCGAGACCGACGGCGGGCCGGCGGTGCGGGCCTGGCTCTCCGGTCGGCCCGAGGTGGCCCGGGTGCTGGTCAGTCAACGGCTCCGCCCGTTGCCCGCACCGGCCCCGGTCAGCCGGGGCGACCAGCCCGCACCGACCGGGCCGGAGTGGAACCTGCGGATGATCCGGGCCGACCGGGTCTGGTCGGAGCTGTCCGTCACCGGCACCGGCGTGGTGATCGGCAGCTCGGACTCCGGGGTCGACGGCACCCACCCGGCGTTGGCCGCCGGCTTCCGGGGCGGCGACGACTCCTGGTACGACCCGTGGAACCACACCCGCTCCCCCGCCGACTCCGGCGGCCACGGCACCCACACCGCGGGCAGCGCCGTGGGGCGGGACGGCATCGGGGTGGCTCCCGGTGCGCAGTGGGTGGGCTGCGTCAACCTCGATCGCAACCTGGGCAGCCCGGCGCACTACCTGGACTGTCTCCAGTTCATGCTGGCCCCGTTCCCGGCCGGTGGCGACCCGTTCATCGACGGACGCCCGGCGCGTGCCCCGGACGTGCTGACCAACTCGTGGGGGTGCCCACCGGTGGAGGGCTGTGACCCGGGGGCGTTACGTCCGGCGACCGCCGCCCTGGAGGCGGCGGGCATCCTGGTGGTGGCCGCCGCCGGGAACACCGGCCCGGACTGCCGGTCGATCGTCGACCCGCCGGCCCCGTACGCGGACGTGCTGACGGTGGGGGCGGTGAACCGGGACCGGGTGGTCGCCGAGTTCTCCAGCCGGGGTCCCGTCGCGGGTGGGGTGGTCAAGCCGGATCTGGTCGCCCCGGGGGAGGGGATCACCTCCGCGATGCCCGGCGGCGGTTACGCCACGCTGGACGGCACCTCGATGGCCACCCCGCAGGTGGCGGGTGTGGTGGCGCTGATGTGGTCGGCGAATCCGACGCTGGTCGGCGACCTGGCCCGGACCCGGAGCATCCTGCGGGACACGGCTCAACCGGCCGGGCCCGCCGACCTCAGTTGCGGCCCGGTGACGGCGTCGAGCGGGGCCGGGCTGGTCGACGCGTACGCGGCGGTGCGGGCGGCCCGCCGCTGACCGCTCCCCGTCGCCGGGGTGAGCCGGCCCGGGTGGGCACGGGCCACGGACACGGAACGGGGCGGACCGCTCGCGCGGCCCGCCCCGTCCGGTGTTGGAGCTGGACTCAGAAGTCCATGTCCCCGCCACCCGGGCCAGCCGGGGCGGCCGGGGTCTTCTCCGGCTTGTCCGCCACGACGGCCTCGGTGGTGAGGAAGAGCGCCGCGATCGACGCGGCGTTCTGCAGCGCCGACCGGGTCACCTTGGCCGGGTCGATGATGCCCGCGGCCAGCAGGTCGACGTACTCACCGCTGGCGGCGTTGAGGCCGTGCCCGGCGTCCAGGTTGCGGACGCGCTCGACGACCACGCCACCCTCCAGGCCGGCGTTGACGGCGATCTGCCGCAGCGGGGCGTCCAGCGCGATCTTGACGATCTGCGCGCCGGTGGCCTCGTCGCCGGTCAGGTCCAGCTTGTCGAAGGCGGTCTTGCCGGCCTGCACCAGCGCGACGCCACCACCCGGGACGATGCCCTCCTCGACGGCGGCCTTCGCGTTGCGGACGGCGTCCTCGATGCGGTGCTTGCGCTCCTTCAGCTCGACCTCGGTGGCCGCGCCGACCTTGATCACCGCGACGCCGCCGGCCAGCTTGGCCAGCCGCTCCTGCAGCTTCTCGCGGTCGTAGTCGGAGTCGCTCTTGTCGATCTCGGCCCGGATCTGGTTGACCCGGCCCTGGATCTGGTCGGCGTCGCCGGCACCGTCGACGATGGTGGTCTCGTCCTTGGTCACCACGACCTTGCGGGCGCGGCCCAGCATGTCGAGGCTGACGGCGTCGAGCTTGAGGCCGACCTCCTCGCTGATGACCTGGCCACCGGTGAGGATGGCGATGTCGGTCAGCATGGCCTTGCGGCGGTCACCGAAGCCCGGCGCCTTGACGGCGACGGACTTGAAGGTGCCCCGGACCTTGTTGACGACCAGGGTGGCGAGGGCCTCGCCCTCCAGGTCCTCGGCGATGATCAGCAGCGGCTTGCCCGACTGCATGACCTTCTCCAGGATCGGGAGCAGGTCCTTCACCGAGGAGATCTTGCTGTTGACGATCAGGAGGTACGGGTCGTCGAAGACGGCCTCCATACGCTCCGGGTCGGTCATGAAGTACGCGGAGATGTAGCCCTTGTCGAAGCGCATGCCCTCGGTGAGCTCCAGCTCCAGCCCGAAGGTGTTGCTCTCCTCGACGGTGATGACGCCTTCCTTGCCGACCTTGTCCATCGCCTCGGCGATGATCTCGCCGACGGTGCTGTCACCGGCGGAGATGGAGGCGGTGGAGGCGATCTGCTCCTTGGTCTCGACGTCCTTGGCGAGCTTGGACAGCTCCTCCGAGACGCTGGCCACGGCGGCCTCGATGCCCCGCTTCAGGGCCATCGGGTTGGCACCGGCGGCCACGTTGCGCAGACCCTCGCGCACCAGGGCCTGGGCCAGGACGGTCGCCGTCGTCGTGCCGTCACCGGCGACGTCGTCGGTCTTCTTGGCGACCTCCTTGACCAGCTCGGCGCCGATCTTCTCGTACGGGTCCTCGAGCTCGATCTCCTTGGCGATGCTCACACCATCGTTGGTGATGGTGGGGGCACCCCACTTCTTCTCGAGCACCACGTTGCGGCCCTTGGGGCCGAGGGTCACCTTCACGGCGTCGGCGAGCTGGTTCATGCCCCGCTCGAGGCCGCGGCGAGCCTCTTCGTCGAACGCGATCATCTTGGCCATACGGCGTTGTCCTCCTGGACACTCACGGGCCACCCGGGTGTTGTGCCCCGGACGGGCCGCCTGGTGTACGCACCTTGGGGACGTCGCCACCTGGCGACGACGACGTCCTCCTCGGTCGGGCCGGACAGCCCGCGACGACCGGCCATGTGCCACCCCGACGCCATCGAGACGTCTGTGTGACCGTGGCCCTACCGCCCCGACCATTGGCACTCATCGTATGCGAGTGCCAATGACTTGTTTAGCACTCTCCCCTGCCGAGTGCAAGCACGATGGGGCCGGTCAGCCGAGTTCCGCCACCAGTCGTGTGACGTTCACCGGCCCCTCCTGCGCCCGCTGCTCGGCGTACGTCACGACCAGCCCGACCAGCTGCACCAGGTAGACCGGGACGACCAGTACCGCGCTGACCAGGATCACCGCCACCGCGCCCACGGCGGTGCCCGGCGCGGTGAACGGGTCGGTGCCGAACGGCACGGTGCCGACCGACTCCACCACGCTGCCGAGCACGCTGCCGAGGAACACCGCCAGGGCGACGAGCGCCACCCGGCCGAGCACCATGCCCAGCCGGTCGTGGAACATGCGGAACGAGCGGCCGACCGGGTTCTGCCCCTCGAACAGGTAGACCGGGCCGGCCAGGGCGAGGGCGAAGGCCAGGTAGATGCCGGGCAGCAGGCAGAGGCAGAACCCGACACCGACGAGCACGCCCAGCACCAGCATCCAGCCCCACAGGCCGAGGCAGCGGCGCGCGCCGTAGCGCAGCGCGCCGGGCAGGTCGGCGGGTTGGCCGGCGGCCTGCCGGGCCACCACCCAGGTCCCACCGGCCCAGCCGATGCCCTGCACCACCCCGAACGCCAGCGCGACCAGGAACACCGAGACGCCGTAGATCACCAGGTCGCTGAGGTAGTCCTCGGGCAGCGAGCCGTCGGCGGGCAGCATGGTGGCGTCGGGTCCCATGCCGAGCGAGAGCAGGGACACCGCCACCGCCGGCACGACCTGGGTGAGCAGCATCAGCGGCAGCAGGGGCCGCCAACTGCGCCGCACCGCGCCGGCGCAGCGGCTCAACCACCCCTCCAGGCCGGCGTACGGGGGGTTGACCAGCGGGTCCTCGGGGCCCCACGGGCCGGCGTACGGCGCGGGACCGCCGCCCTGGCCCGGATACGGACCGACCCCGGGCGGGAGACTACCGGCGGGCGGATGGCCCCAGCCCGGCGCCCAGGCCCCGGGCGTCCCCCAGCCGGGCTGACCGGGCGGCGCGCCCCAGCCGGGCTGGCCGGAGGGCGTGCCCCAGGGGGGTTGCCCCCACGGACCACCCGGAGACCCGGCAGCGGGGTCGGGCGGACCCGAAGGCGACTGGTCGGACATGAACCCTCCTCAGCGGGGACGCCTGGACGGTTCACGATCTTTCCCGGCACCGGTCGCTACCGCCAGCCGTCACCCGGTGCACCCGACGGGTGGGAACCCGCCCGGCCGCCGGGGCAACAGCCCGGGGTGGGAACCCGATGCGCCCCGTCACCGGGGACGGGGCGGGACCGGCGGGAGGTCAGGCGATGACGCGGACCTGTTCGGCCTGCGGGCCCTTCTGGCCCTGGGCGATCTCGAACTCCACCCGCTGACCGTCGTCGAGCGCCTTGTAGCCGTCCATTTCGATGGCGGAGAAGTGGACGAAGACGTCCTGCCCGCCGTCGACGGCGATGAAGCCGTAGCCCTTTTCGGAGTTGAACCACTTGACGGTGCCCTGTGCCACGGTGCACTTCCTCACTCTGCGCGGCGTTCTCCAACTCCGGATTGCCGGCGGGCCGACAGCGGAGAGCCACCGTTGCGGCGGTCGGTGAGGGCCGCTGAATCGGTGACCGAAATCGCACGCTACACGAGGAGTGACGACAGCGCACGACCACAAATGGGGTCAAATCAGACGGGTATCGACCCGGTTACCCATCGGTGAACGTCGCTGCGGTATGCATGCCTCCATGACCTCTGCCCCGGCCCCACCGGTGACCCGCACGGCCCCCGTGCACCGGGTGCGTCCGCAGGACGCGGCCCGGATGCGGGCGCTGCGGCTGGAGATGCTCGCGGACGCGCCACTGGCCTTCCTGGAGACCGTCGCCGAGGCCGCCGCCCGGCCGCACGCCGACTACGCGGCCCGGATCGCGTACGTGTCCCAGGGGTGTCACACCGCCCAGTTCGTGGCCGACCCCGGCGGCCGGCTGGTCGGGCACGCGGGCGGCACCCTCTCCCCCGACGAGCCGGGCCTGACCGTCGTCTACGCGGTCTACGTGACCCCCTCCTGGCGGGGCAGCGGACTGCTCGGTGCGCTGATCGACGAGGTCGCCGACTGGTCGCGCGCCTGCGGCCGACCGCAGCTCATGCTGGAGGTGGTGGTCGGCAACGACCGCGCCTGCCGGGCCTACCACCGTCTGGGCTTCACCGACACCGGGGTACGCGTCCCGCACCCCAAGATCCCGGCCCTCAACGAACTCCAGATGCGCCGCCCCGCCTGACCCTCACCCCGCCCCTGACCGCCCGACCCCCGACCGTCCCCCGCGCCACCCCGACCCCGCCCACCCGGCCCCGGTGATCAAGAGGTTCAGGTCAACCGGAGGCCCCGATCTGACGCAAACTTCTTGATCACCGGGGCGGAAGCGGGGGCGGGGCGGAGCGGGGGAGGCCGGGGGGCGGGTCAGGCGGGGCGGCGGGACTGGACGATGCGGAAACGGTTGGCCACGTACGCGCCGTCGGTGAGGGCGGCGTTGGCGGCCGGGTTCGCGCCGCTGCCGTGGAAGTCCGAGAAGGCGGCGGACTGGTTGACGAAGACCCCGCCGGTGAGGTTGGCCGACAGGTGCACCCCGACGTCGATCGCGGCGGCCTCGACGGCGTCCAGCACCGCCTCGTCGGTGGAGTAGACGGCGGCGGTCAGCGCGCCGGACTCCCCCACGGTGGACCGCATGATCTCGATGCTGTGCGCGGTCGAGTCGGTGGCGATGACGAACGAGATCGGCCCGAACCACTCCCGGCCGTAGACCTCGGTGTCGGTGGCGGCGAGCTTGACGACGGTGGGCGTCCGGACCACCGCGTCGGGCAGCGCCGGGTGGGCGACGGTACGCGACTCCAGCACGGTCTCGCCGACCTTGGTGACCTCGTCGAGCCGTTCCAGCACCCCGTCGTTGACGATCGCGCCGGTCAGCTCGACGCCCCGGGCCGGGTCGGCGGTGAGCTTGCCGATGGTGGCGGCGATGCCGGCGGCCACCTCGTCGAAGCTCTTGTGCCCCTGGTCGGTGGCGATGCCCCCGGCCGGGATCAGAATGTTCTGCGAGGTCGTGCACATCTGCCCGCTGTAGAGGGTCAGCGTGAAGCCGAGGTTGCGGCACATCCCGGCGAAGTCGTCGGTGGAGTCGATCACGACGGTGTTCAGGCCGGCCTTCTCGGTGTAGACCGTCGCCTGCCGGGCGTTGGCCTCCAGCCAGTCGCCGTACCCGGTGGAACCGGTGAAGTCGACGATCTTCACTGCCGGGTGCAGGGCCAGCGTCGAGGCCAGCTTCTCGCCGGGGGCCTCGGGGGCGAGCAGCACCAGGTCGGGGTCGAAGCCGGCCTCGGCGAGCACCTCCCGGGCGTACCTCACGGTGATCGCCAGGGGCAGCACCGCGCGGGGGTGCGGCTTGACCACCACCGGGTTGCCGGTGACCAGCGAGGCGAACAGCCCGGGGTACGAGTTCCAGGTCGGGAAGGTGTTGCAGCCGATCACCAGGGCCACCCCGCGCGGCACCACGTGGAACGTCTTGGTCATCCGCAGCGGGTCGCCCTTGCCGGCGGCCTTCTCCCAGCCGGCCGTCCCCGGGTGCCGGGTCATCTCGGCGTACGCGTAGGCGATCGCCTCCAGGGCCCGGTCCAGCGCGTGCGCGCCGCCGGCCTGGAACGCCATCACGAACGCCTGCCCGCTGGTGAACTGCACCGCGTTGGCCAGCTCGAAGATGTGCTTGTGCAGCCGGTCGAGGATCTCCAGGCAGACCCCCACCCGGGTCTGCGGGCCGGCGTCGCGCCAGGCCGGCAGGGCGGCGGAGGCGGCGGCGACCACCTCGTCCGCGCCCGGGTGCGGGTAGCGCACGTCCAGGGCCACCCCGAACGGGCTCGTCTCGGTGGCGACCCGGTCGGCCGTGCCGGGCTGGTCGAGCGGGAAGTCACCACCGAGGTACGCCTCGAAGGCGGCCTTCCCGTCGGCGGCGGCCGTCTCGCCGTACACCCGGGGGCTGGGTGATTCGGGATACGCGGACCAGTACCCCCGCTCGGTGATCGCGGTCAGCGCCCGGTGGAGGGTGTCGGCGTGCCTGTCGTACAGCGGGTGCGGGGTCTCCGTCATGCCCGCCATCATGCAACAGATGACGACCAGATCAGTAGGGGCGTGTCACAGATCAGATGGTCGACTGCCACTCCGTGGACCCGGCCACCGGCCGGAACCCGAGCTGCTCGTTGATCGCGATCATGTGGCTGTTCGCCGCCGCGTTGTAGGTGTCGACCACGCTTAGCTCCGGCTCGTACGCCAGGGTGTGTTCGAGGTTCTCGGCCTTGCAGAGCAGGCCGAGCCGGTGCCCCCGGTGGGCCGGGTCGACGATGGTGATCTGCTGCCAGGCGTGCCGGGTGGTGTTCGCGGCCAGGCTGAGCACGCTCCACGCGACCAGCCGGCCGGACTCCCCGTGCACCGCGGCGACGCTGTACCGGCGGACGCCCCGCGCGTCCAGCGCCCGCTCCATGCCCTGGATGCGCTCGGCGTCCATCCGCTCGGGTTCCCACTCCAGGTCACCCAGGGGTGCGTCGGCCAGCAACCGGCCCTCCAGGTAGGCGAGGTCGGCGAGATGCTCCGACTGCGGGTGTCCGTGCCAGCGGACCGTGCGGTAGCCGGCGGCGGCCGACCGCGCCCCGGCCCGCAGCGCCGCCAGCCGGTCCCGGTCGAGCGCGGTGACGTCGAGCCGGCGACGGACGTCGACCAGCGCCGGCCGGGCACCGAGCGCCGCCGCGAAGGCGGCCCCGGGAAACTCCCCCACCGGGGTGACCCCGACCGCGCCGACCGACGACTCCCCGCCCGGCCCGCCCGACGCCGACGCACCCGGCTCATCGGGTGTCGTCCCACCCGGACCGCCCGGCGTCGCCCCGACCGGCCCGTCCGGCAGCGGGGTCACGGTGGAGCCGACCACCCGTTTGCAGCCGGCCTCCCGGAGCAGCCGCCGGGCGTGGGCGAACAACGCCCGCCCCACCCCGCGCCGCCGGTACGCCGGGTCCACCGCCAGCTCGATGCTGGCGTTCTCGGTGTTGTCCAGCAGGTGCAGGTTGACCCGGACCCAGCCGACGGGCACCCCGTCGAGCCGGGCCACCGACCACCGGGTGTCGATGCCGGGCATCGGGTGCCACAGCGGTGCCTCGAAGCGTCGCCGGCAGAGCGGCGGGAGGTCGGGGGATTCCGTCGCCTCGACCGTCGCCGCGATCCGGTAGAGGGCGTCGAGGGTGGGCTGATCGGTCCGGTCGATCGTCGCGATGTCCAGGGCCACGCCGCGAGTCTTCCCGTGGACGACACCGGGGGCCAGCGGATTTCCGCTGGCCCCCGGTTCACGTTGGTCGGGAGGGACGTTCGCACAACGCCTCCGGCGTTGGGTCGCAAGAACTTGAAAAGTCTCCGGCGAAAGCCCTCCCGCACGGAGCATCTTCCGCCGCCCGGTTCCTGCCGTCAAGTCCTTCCCGGCGGGTTTTCACCACGCACCGCGAAAACCCGGTCACCCAGAGATCCACTCGGGCCGTCCTGCGCCCATGATCGACACAGTGGGGCCGAAGAGGCGGTATCCCGGCCGGCTGACACCGCAACCCGCGCCCCGATGGGTCGACCACCGACGCAGGGGCGGGCGGTGCGCCGGGTTCAGGAGAGGAGGCCGGCGTCGCGGGCGGCCCGCAGGGACGGCTTGATCCGGTGGGTGGGGCCGACCTGACCGGCGACCGCGTCGATGGTCTTCAGGCCCTCGCCGGTGTTGAAGACGACCGTCTCGGCGGTCGGGTCGAGCCGGCCGGACTCGACGAGCTTGCGCAGCACCGCCACGGTCACCCCACCGGCCGTCTCGGCGAAGACGCCTGTGGTGCGGGCCAGCAGCCGGATGCCGGCGCGGATCTCGTCGTCGTCGACGTACTCCATCCAGCCGCCGGTACGCCGCACCGCCTCCAGGGCGTACAGGCCGGCGGCGGGGTCGCCGATGTTGAGGGACTTGGCGATGCCGGTCGGCCGGACCGGGGTGATGGTGTCGGTGTCAGCGTGCAGGGCGGCGGCGATCGGGTTGCAGCCGGCCGACTGGGCGCCGAACACCCGCCAGCCTCCGGCCGGGGCCTCGACCAGGCCGATCTCGACCAGCTCGGTGAACGCCTTGTCGATCTTGGTGAGCAGTTCACCGGAGGCCATCGGGATGACCACCTGGGCCGGGATGCGCCAGCCGAGCTGCTCGGCCACCTCGTACCCGAGGGTCTTGGAGCCCTCGGCGTAGTAGGGCCGGACGTTGACGTTGACGAAGGCGGTGTCCTCGAACTCGTCGGTCTCCACCAGTTCGCCGCAGAGCCGGTTCACGTCGTCGTACGAGCCGTCGATGGCGACCAGGTCGCCACCGTAGACGGCGGTGGTGATCACCTTGCCCTGCTCCAGGTCGCCCGGGATGAAGACCACCGAGGGTGCGCCGGCACGGGCCGCGTGGGCGGCCACCGAGTTGGCCAGATTGCCGGTCGAGGCGCAGGCGAACCGCTCGAAGCCGAGCGCCTTCGCGGCGGTGAGCGCCACCGAGACCACCCGGTCCTTGAACGAGTGGGTCGGGTTGGCGCTGTCGTCCTTGACCCACAGCGGCGCGCTGATGCCCAGCTCGGCGGCGAGATGGGGTGCCGCCACCAGCGGGGTCAGCCCCGGGTCGAGGGTGACCCGGGTGGCCGGGTCCTGACCGGCGGGCAGGAGGGCGGCGTACCGCCAGATGTTCTGCGGGCCGGCCTCGATCTGCTCGCGGGTGACGCGCGCCAGCGCGGCGGCGTCGTAGTCGACCTCCAGCGGGCCGAAACACTCGTAACAGGCGTGCTGCGCGGCGAGCGGATAGCGGGCGGAGCAGGCGCGGCAGACCAGGGCACGGGCGGGGCTGGCGGCGGTGTCGATACCGGGGGCGGCGAGCGTCGACGTCATGTCGATTCCTCTCATCTTTCCCCGCATCGCACCCTGCGGCGGGGACGGAATTGGCACCTGCCCCGCCGGACGCTCAGCGATGAGCGCGCGGGGTGGTTGCCGGGGCGTCGTCGGGCCGTATCCCTCAGCCCCTCTGGATGAGGTATGCAGTTGTGAGACCGAGTCTAGGCAGCTTCGCGGCCATCGCCCAGCCTGCTTCCCACGGTGTGAACCATGGCGTTGGCCACCCTGCCACCGGGCATCGACCGGGCACCCCGGTCGACGCCGTTGTTTCGGGCAAGTTTCCAGCTCAACACGTCCGTAGGCACCGGGCGGAGAAACCCGTACGCCGGCCCTCCGGTCGGCCCCTGACCGCGCTCCGACAGGCCGACCCGGGCGGCCCATGGGGCCGATGACCGGCATTGCCATCGATCAGTACGGTGCGGGTGATCTGATGTCGAGAGAGGACCCCCGGCAATGCGACGGATACCGTTGAGCCTCACCAGTCTCGCCCTGGTCTGCCTGCTCACCGCGTGCGGGGGTGAGCAGGGCACGAAGGACGGGGCGGCGCCGACGGTCGGCCCGTCCGCCGAGCCCTCCACGGCCTCGGTGCTGAACGCGGCCACGGCCGAGCCGACGCCCACCGACGTCGAGCCGACCCCGCAGAAGAAGAGCGCCCCCGCCACCGCCCCGGCGGTCACCACCACTCCCCCGGCACCGGTGGTCAAGGCTCCGTTGACCTGCGCCCATCTGGCGGGCGCCAAGCTCGGCAGCAGCAAGACGCCCTACAACGGCTATCCGGACTACCTGCCGTTGAGCGAGGGGCAGTGGTCGGGCGAGGACGGCGCGACCGTGACGCTCCAGAAGCCCTGCGGTATCGGCGACCTCGACGGCGACGGCGCGGACGACGCGGTCGGCGTGGTCTCGATCAACTCTGGGGGCAGCGGCACCTTCTACACCGTCGCGGTGTGGCGCAACAACGGCGGCATGCCGGTGTTCCGGGCGCTGACCGATCTCGGCGACCGGACCCCGGTCGTGTCGGTGAGCGTGGCCGGACAGCGGGCCACCGTGGTCTGGTTGACCCGCAGCCCCAGCCGGGGCATGGCCGAGCTGGACATCAAGCGCACCTCGGTCTACAAGCTCTCCGGCAGCACGCTCACCGAGGTGAGCCACACCGACGCTCCCTACAACCCCTGACCGGCCGTGTCGCCGGGGCCGCCTCGTCGAGGCGGTCCCGGCGACACGGGTCAGCGCGTCAGACCGACACCGAGGCGGGCTCGGAGACCGGGGCCGCCGGGGCGTCGGAGCGCCGGCGGCCGAGCAGCGTGTCGAGCGCCCAGGAGCCCGGGCCGAGGACCGCGATCAGCAGGAACGACCAGCAGAACAGCGCGGACAGCTCGCCGCCGTTGCGCAGTGGCAGCAGGCCCTCCGGCTGGTGTACCACGAAGTAGGCGTACGCCATCGAGCCGGACGCGAGCAGCGCCGCGGGCCGGGTGAAGAGACCGGCCAGCACCAGCGCGCCGCAGACCAGCTGGATCAGCGCGGCCCACCAGCCCGGCCAGGCGCCGAGCGGGACAGCCTTGCCGGTAACCGGGTTGCCGCCGAACAACCCGAAGACCGACGACAGGCCGTGCAGCATGAACAGTAGGCCGATGACCATGCGGTACAGGGACAGGGTCGGCCCGCCGAGCCGAGAGACGTTCATGGGAACCTCCATGGAAGGGATTACTTCCCCCCATGATGAGGCATCGAAGCAGTTAAATCGATAAATTCTTTGTTTCTGGGAAGATCCCGTTGCGAGACAATACCCCACCCCTCCGCACCGCGGGTCGCCCCCACCGGCCGACGCCGGGCCGATCGGCACCGGACCCGCCCGCCGCGCCCGCGCCAACCGCCCCGACGGCGGCCGGCGCGACGCCGGACGTAATGATTGTTAACTATGAATGAACTGTCATCAACTTCATACGCGATGTTTATGGTAAATGAATATGCGCACAATTCGCGTGACCTCCGGCGGGCCCGTCGCGGGGCGGCCCGCACCGCCGTCCGACCCCGACCGCCGCACCCCGGACGACGCGGCCGACGCATCTCCCGACCGCCGCATCCGACCGCCACCCCGGCCGGTGTCACCGCACCACCGCCGTGCCACGTGCGAGTCCACTGAGCACGCCGGCAGGCATGCAGACCCACCACCCGCCCCGGCGGCAGCCGGCACCCCCGACCGACCGCCGTGGCCCGCGCGCCGGCTTCGGACGACAGCAGCCGGTTGGCACGGTATTCCCGGGAGACCCCGAAAGCCGGACCCATCAGCAATTCACCCGGCACCCGCGTCGAGGCACCCGACGTCGCTTCCGGACAGCTGCCCGCCGCGCCGACCACCCTCCTGGGCAGTTCAATAATCCTTAACAACCCGCATCGCGGTAACGGCCACCGTAATACGTTAACCTCGTCACCACGTTACGCCCGGAACTGCGAACCCACCCCCGGATTCATCAGTCACCCGCACCACACCCGACCGGCCCGTGATTCTCGTGCCGGCAATTTCGCACATCCACCGGACGAGGTTACCCAGGCAACCGGTGCTGCCATTCCGTGCGCAACGTCGACCCTCCATTCTCCCTGGTCGAGAGTGGTCTACCTGCTCTCCGTCCCGGCTGACGCCACCCCGACCGGCATTCACGGAAAGGACCACCGTGCGACGTCGACCGCTCCTGCCGTCACGACTGCTCGCCACATTCGGCACCCTGATTCTGCTACCTCTTCTCGCCACCCCGGCCAGCGCCGACACCCGCCCCGAATCGATACGGCTGCTCGCCAAGGCCGCCGCCGACGAGTGTTTCGCCGGGGTCGGAGTCGACTATCCCCCCGGACCGCCCTGCGCCGAGGGCCAGCCCAAGGTCAACCAGTCGTACGTCTGGGGGCTCGCCCAGGTCGGCCGCCGGCTCTGGTTCGGCACCGGAGCCAACGTGCTCTGCCTCAAGCCCGAGGGCTACCAGGTCCGCGAGCCGATCCTCAACGACGACTACGTCTGCGAGTTCGACCAGAGCCAGCCGGCCCGGGCCAACCCGACCTGGCCGGCCAACCTCGGCGACCACCGCACCCCCGAGGTCTACACCTACGACCTGGCCACCGAACGGCTCACCGAGCGCACCGCCGACATCACGTCGGCCTCTCCGGCGGACGCCAACCTGTTGAACACCACCGCCGGGCTGCGCAGCGCCGCCGCCCACCAGGGGGTCGTGCTGCTCGCCGGGCCCAGCGTGATCGGCGGGGTGAACGTGTTCGCCTTCGACGGCGTCACCGGCCGGTACCTCGGCTCGACCAACCTCTCCGCGTACGAGAACATCAGGCACTGGGTGGTGGCCGGCGGTGCGCTCTACGCCGGGGTCGGCGTGGGCGTCAACGGCGGCGAGGCGGGCAAGGTGCTGCGCTGGACCGGTGACCGCACCACCCCGTTCACCTTCACCGAGGTCGCCGACCTGCCCACCCAGGTCGCCGACCTCACCGAACACCAGGGCCGGCTCTACGTCTCCACCTGGCCCAAGGCGATCGTCGAGGGCTCGGTCGCCCCGTCCCCGGTCACCATGGTGGCCCCCGCCGACAGCGGCACCCCGCTGGCACCGCCCCCGGCCGACGACCCCAACGACCTGGCCAGCATCTGGATGAGCCCGCTGCTCGCCGTCGGCGCACCCGGTCTCAACCCGGAGGACGCCGGGAACTGGACGCAGGTCTGGTCGGCAGCCGAGTACGAGCCGGACCCGGTGGTCCGCCGGGCGTACGCCCTCGGTGGGCTCGCCTCCTTCGGCGGCCGGCTCTACTGGGGCACCATGCACGTGCCGCTGCAGGCGACCGCCCTGCACGTCTCGGTGTACCCGCCGCGTAGCCAGGCGCAGCTCCAGGCCACCGTGCAGAACACCCAGCGGGCGTTCGCGGTCTTCCGGGGCCAGAACCTCGGCGGTGCCCACGAACGGATCGAGACGCTCTACGGCGAGTCCACGCTGCCGGCCTTCGACCCGACCGCGAACAACGGCGTGGGCGCCTGGGCGCCGGCACCCACCGGCGTGACCCCGGTCTACGGCGGTTCCGGCTTCGGCGACCCGTTCAACCTGTACGCCTGGAAGATGGCGGTGGCCGGCGGCCGGCTCTACATCGGCACCATGGACTTCGCCTACATCTCGCTGGAGGGTCAGCTGCCGACGCCCCCGGCGGCCGGTGCCACCACCCCGCCCACCTTCGGCTCCGACCTCTGGGCGTTCGACGCGCCGGACCGACCCGCCCGCGCGGTCGACACCGGAGGCTTCGGCAACCCGCTCAACCAGGGGGTACGCACGATGATCGTGGACGGCTCCACGCTCTACGTCGGGATGGCGAACCCGATGAACCTGCGTACCGACCCGACGCCCGGCGTCCCCAAGGGTGGCTGGGAGCTGATCCGGGTCAGCCGCCGGTGACCCCGGCCGGTTGACCGTGGCCCGCCGGCCGGAACGGTCCCCACCGGCCGGCGGGCCACCCCGGCCCGCGCGTCACACCCGGAGAGGGGTGTGGCGCGCGGGCCGGGGGCACGTCGCCGACCGGACGACCCCGGGACGGCGGTCACGGGCCGGCGGGCGGCGGGCGGTCACGGGGCGGCGAGCGCCTCGGTGGGCGAGAGCCGACTGGCCCGGATCGCCGGGTAGAGCCCGGCCAGAGCGCCGATGGCGATGGTCGCCCCGATGCCGCCGGCCACCACCCAGAGCGGCACCACCGTCGGCCACCCCTGCGAGCTGGCGTAGCCGGCGGTGACCAGACCACCGATCAGCACCCCGCCGACGCCGCCGAGGGCGGACAGGAGCAGCGACTCGGCGAGGAACTGGGTCCGGATCTGCCCCCGGGTGGCACCCAGCGACCGCCGCAACCCGATCTCGGCCCGCCGCTCGATCACCGAGATGACCATGGTGTTGGCCACCCCCACCCCGCCGACCAGCAACGCCACCGCGCCCAGCCCGAGCAGCAGGCCGGTGAACGCCTCGTCGGTGGCCTGCTGGGCAGCGAGCGCGTCCGACGGCCGGGAGACCTGGATCTCGTTGGACTGCTCCGGGTTGGCCGTCGCCGCCAGCACCGCCCGGACGGCCTCGACGTGCTGCTCGACCGAGCGGGTGTAGATCCGGGTGGGGTGGCCGTCCAGGCCGAGGTAGGTGGTCGCGGCCGACCAGCCGACCAGCGCCGACGAGTCGAGTTCCGGGGCGAGCGGTACCGGCCGCAGGATGCCGATCACCGTGAACCACCGCCCGTCGACGTACACCTGGATGTCCGGCCCGGCCGCGCCGAGGCCGAGCCGCTGCGCGGCGACCGACCCGAGCACCGTGGCCGGATACCGCGCGGTGGCCTCGTTGAGCCAGGTCCCGCTGGCCAGCGAACCGCCGACGGTGTCGAGGAGGTCCAGCTCCACCGCCTGGGTGCCCAGGCCACCGGTCTCCGCCGCCGGAATCCGGTCCGACCGGTAGACCGGGGTGTCCGGCAGTTGTGCGGTGGCCGACACCTGGCGTACCGGGCCGATCCGGCTGATCATGCCGACCGCCTCGACCGGCAACTGGGCGTCCGCGCCGAACAGGGTGCTGCCCGGCGCGACGGTGAGCAGGTTGGTGCCGAGGGCGGCGAGCGTCCGGTCCAGGTCGGCCCGGGACGACGACGAGATGCCGACCACGCTGATCATCGCCGCGATGCCGATCGCGATGCCCAGGGCGGACAGGAACGCCCGCAGTGGCCGGGTGCGCAGCCCCACGCCGCCGACCCGCAGCACGTCCCGTGGGCTCATCCGGGCCGGTCGCAGCCGCTCCGGTCGCCCGGCGTCACCCCGACGCCGCGCGCCGGGGTGCCGCAGTGGGGTCGTGGTCATCGCAGCACCCCTTCGGTCGGCGCGGCGGAGTCCGCCACGATCAGCCCGTCGCGCATCTGCACCTGCCGGGGCAGGCTCGCCGCGATCTCCCGGTCGTGGGTGATGACCACGACGGTGGTGCCGGCCGCGTGCAGTTCGTGCAGCAGCTCCATCACCCCCGCACCGGAGCTGGAGTCGAGGTTGCCGGTCGGCTCGTCGGCCAGCAGCAGCGGCGGCTCACCGACCACCGCCCGCGCGATCGCCGCCCGCTGCCGCTCACCGCCGGAGAGCTGGTGCGGCCGATGGTCCAGCCGGTGCCCCAGGCCGACCCGTCGCAGCGCCGCCTCCGCCCGCCGCCGCCGCTCCCGCCGGGCCACCCCGGCATAGAGCAGGCCGTCCGCCACGTTCTCCACCAGGGGTACGCCGGCAGCCAGGTGGAACTGCTGGAACACGAACCCGATCCGGCTGGCCCGCAGCGCGGACAACTCCCGGTCGGACAGCCGGGCGGCGTCGTACCCGTCGATGCGGACCGCGCCCGAGCTGGGCCGGTCCAGGGTGCCGATCACGTTGAGCATGGTGGACTTCCCCGACCCGGACGGGCCGACGATGGCCACCAGGGCACCCCGGTCGACGGTCATCGACACCCCGCCGAGGGCGGCGACCGTGTCGCCGTACCGTTTCGTGACGTCGCGCAGCTCGACCACGTGGTCGGGGCCGGCGACCCGGGCCGGCTCAGTCACCGGGCATCCCCACGGTCAGCCCCGCGGTGACCCCCTCACCGGAGACCTCCACCCGGCCGTCCGCGAACAGGCCGGTGCGCACCGCGACGATCCGGGTGCCGGTGTCCTCCACGACCTGCAGCCCGTAACCGCCCTCGGCGAGGGTGAGCAGCGCCGCGACCGGTACGGAGAGCACGTCGGCACGTTCCGAGGCGATCAGGCCCAGATCCACCGCCGCCTTGTCGTAGCCGGCCAGCACCTTGGGGTCGTCCCCGGTGACGGTTACCTCGATCTTGGTTTCGGTCTCCGGGTCCTTGCCGGACGCCGCCGACGTCTGCACCACGGTCTCGACCGTGTCGACCCGGCCCGTGCTGCGGGTGCCGTCCGGCAGGGTGATGGTCACCTCCGCGCCCTTGCGGGCCAGCCGCTGGTCCTCGACGTCCAGGGTGCAGGTGACCAGCCGGGCCGTGCCGGTCGTCGACAGCACCGCCTTGCCCGCGCCGACGGTGTCACCGACCTCCACGGCGTGGCTCTCCACCCGCACCTCGCCGGGGGCGTAGACGATCCGCGCCGGTTCGACCTGACCGGTCTCCGGCAGGCCCAGGTCCTCCTGCCAGTCGCGGACCGCGTCGGCGGTCGCCGAGGTGAAGTCCTCGTCGACGTCGAAGCCGGTGTGCCCGAGCGCGGCGAGGTTCTGCTCGAACTGCTTGACGTCGGTGCCGCTGACCCCGGAACGCAGCATCCGGTACGCGGGCAGGCTGCCGTAGAGCAGCACCACCGGCTCGTCGTCGATCCGGTAGAGGGCCTTGCCCCGCTTGACCGTCGCGCCACCCGCGGCGAGCCAGGTGACCGTCCCGGCCAGCCGGCTCTCCCGGGCACGCGGGGTGCCGTACCCCAGCTCGCCGTTCTTGGTCTCCCGGTCGACCAGGGTCTGCCGGGTCACGGTGGCGGTCGCCGGCGGTCGGTCGACGGCGGCGGACCGGTCGGCCCGGCCGTCGGCGGCGGAGGTGACCGCGACGACCGCCACCGCCACGACGAGCAGGGCCACCGCACCGAGGAGGACCCCCACGCGTGGGCGTCGCCGCCGGGCCGGTGGCTCGTCGGGTGCGGTGGCGGTCGACTCGGCGGGGCGGGCCGTGGTGCTCATGACGTCCTCCGGCGTTCACCCAGGTTGGGCATGATCTCCCGGCACTTGTCGAACGCGGCCCGCACCTTCGGGTCCTTCAGGTCGATGTTGGCCTTGCCGGGCTGGATGCGCCCGTCGGCGGACGGGTCCGGGAAGTCCGGCACTCCGTTCTCCCGCATGCAGCCGGCCAGCTTGCGGACCTGCTCGGTCTGTTCGGCGTCGAGCTGCCGGGGTTGCCCCCCGTTGGGGGCGTACTCGCGGCACTCCTGGAGCGCCGCCTGCACCTTGCCCAGGTCGATGTCCGCCCCCGAGTCGAACCGGGGCCCCTTCTCCCCCGGCTGCGGGTCCGGCACGTCGAGTCCCTGTTCCCGCAGGCACGTGGTGAACTTGAGCTGGCGCTGCTCGTCGCTCAGCCCGGCGGCGGACACCGAGGGCTCCGCGCCGCCGCCACCTGCGGTGGCCACCCCGGGGTCGTCGTCGCCCCCGCCCTGGCAGCCGCTCAGGGCCAGGGCCGCCAGCACGGGCAGGGCCAGCAGCAGGCGCAGTGGATTTCGTCGCATCGTCGGTCTCCCTTCGGCCGGCAGAGAGCCGGCATTACGGATAACTCAACTCCTGAGGCGGTATCCAGGGCATAAGCGGTGGCGTTAACGCGGTGGTTATCCGGGCGTAGGCGAGGATGGAACGGTGCGCGTACTGGTGTGCGAGGACGAGAAGCTGCTCGCGGACGCGATCGCCGAATGGCTCCGCCGGGAGTCGTTCGCGGTCGACGTCGCCTACGACGGCGACGCCGCCCTGGAACGGATCGGCGTCAACGGGTACGACGTGGTCGTACTCGACCGGGACCTGCCCGTCGTGCACGGCGACGACGTGTGCCGGGCGCTGGTCCGTGCCGAACGGGACACCCGGGTGCTGATGCTGACCGCTGCCGCCGCCGTGCGGGAACGGGTCGCCGGCCTGGCCATCGGCGCCGACGACTACCTCACCAAGCCGTTCGCGTTCGTCGAGTTGAGCGCCCGGGTGCACGCGTTGACCCGCCGCACCCGCCCGGCCGCCCCGCCGAAGCTGAGCCGGGCCGGGATCGTCCTGGACCCGTCCCGGTTGGAGGTCACCCGGGACGGGCACTTCGTGCCGCTGTCCCGTAAGGAGTTCGGCGTGCTGGCCGAGCTGCTGCGCGCCGACGGCGCGGTGGTCTCCGCCGAGGACCTGCTGGAACGCGCCTGGGACGAGCACATCGACCCGATGACCAACGTGCTGCGGGTCACCGTGATGAAGCTGCGTCGCAAGCTCGGCGACCCACCGGTCATCGAGACCGTGCCCGGGGTGGGATACCAGATCCGATGAGGAAACCGACGATCCGGGCCAGGCTCACCCTCATCTACGGCGGCCTGTTCCTGCTCGCCGGCACGGTGCTGCTCGCCGTGACGTACGTGCTCGTCGACCAGCGGCTCGCCCACGGTCTCGGGTTCAACCTGCGCGGCAGCGGCGGCAAGGAGTCGATCTCGCTGCCGCAGGGCACCCAGATCAGCGCCAACCAGGCCGAACACCTGCGCACCATCGTCCGGCAGGTGCAGGACGACGCCCGCCGCGACGCCCTGGACTCGCTGCTCACCCAGGGCGGGGTGGCGCTGGCCGTGGTGACCATCGCCGCGGTCGCCTTCGGCTGGCTGGTCGCCGGCCGGGCGTTGCAGCCGTTGCAGCAGATCACCGGCACCGCCCGCCGGATCGCCGGCGCCGACGGCGCGGGCCGGGGGCTGCACGAGCGGATCGCCCTGGTCGGGCCGACCGACGAGGTGAAGGAGCTGGCCGACACGTTCGACCTGATGCTCGAACGCCTCGACCGGTCCTTCGACGGTCAGCGGCGCTTCGTCGCCAACGCCTCGCACGAACTGCGTACCCCGCTGGCGATCAACCGGTCCCTGGTGGAGCTGGCGATCACCCGGCCGGACTCCCCACCCGAGCTGCGGCAGCTCGGGGAGACCCTGTTGGCCGTCAACGAACGCCACGAACGGCTGATCGACGGGCTGCTCACCCTCGCCGACTCGGAGAACGCCCTGGCCGAACACGCCGAGGTGGATCTCGCCGAGATCGCCGGGCACGTCGCGGAGCAGACCGCCCGGTCGAGCACGCTCGCCGTCACCCGCGAACTGGCCCCGGCGCGTACGGCCGGCGACCCGGTGCTGCTGGAACGGCTCACCCAGAACCTGGTGGAGAACGCCGTCCGGCACAACGTCGACGTCGACGGTTGGCTCTCGGTCGCCACGGCGGTGGTCGACGGTCGGGCCACCCTGACCGTCAGCAACAGCGGCCCGGTGGTGCCCGGGTACGAGATCGAGACGATGTTCCTGCCGTTCCGCCGGCTCAACCGGGAGCGGGTCGCCGGTCAGCGGGGCTTCGGCCTGGGGCTGTCCATCGTCCGGGCGGTGGCGCGCGCGCACGGCGGGACGGTGCGGGCCGTCCCCCGCCCCGACGGCGGCCTCGTGGTCACCGTCTCCCTCCCCGGCCCCTCCTGACCCGGCCCGCGGCCCCGGTCGTGATCGACCCCAACGGGGCCGATGTTGCGGTATCCGGCGGAAGGGATGGCGCAACATCGGCCCCGTTGCGACGGCTATCCGCGCGACGGGTCGGGTCAGCTCGTGACGTCCTTGCGGGTGAAGCGCCAGAAGGCCAGGCCCCAGAACAGGGTGGCGTAGCTGACCGCCGAGATCGCGCCCCGGACCACGTCGTCGGTCTGCATCGGGGTGGACAGCAGGCCCAGCCAGGCGCTGCTGTAGTGGGTCGGCAGGAAGTCCCGCAGCACCCCCAGTGCGGTGATCTGGTCCAGGATGCTGGACAGGATCCACAGCAGCACCGCGCCACCGACCGCGCCCAGCGCGGCGTCCGTGACCACCGACAGCAGGAACGCCAGCCCGGCCACCACCAGCAGCACGACCGCCAGGTAGCCGAGCACCGCCAGCAGCCGGAGCAGCCCCTCGGCCGGGGTCAGCTCGGCGGCGACCTGGCTGGTCAGCGGCGACCAGCCGTAGCGCAGGGTGCCGGCGAGCAGGGCCGTGCCGGCCAGCAACAGCAGGGCCAGCCCCGAATACGCCAGCGCCACCAGCAGCTTCACGGTCAGCAGCCGGGCCCGGGGCACCGGCACCGCCAACAGGTAGCGCAGGCTGCCCCAGCTCGCCTCGCTGGCCACCGTGTCGCCGCAGAACAGCGCCACCACCACGACCAGCAGGAACGACGCCGACACCAGGATCGAGAAGAGGGTGAAGTTGAGCCCGCCCGAGGTGGCCAGGTCGGCGAGGCTGGCGAACTCGCCCCGGCCCCCGCCGTCGTCGTCCCCGGACTCGAACTGGAACGCCACCAGGATGATCAACGGCAGCAGCACCATGAACCCCAGCGCCAACTGGGTACGCCGCCGCGACGCCTGCCGGCGGAACTCCGCCCCGAACGGCAGGGTCGCCCCCGGCCGGTACCCGGCCGCCGCCCCACCCGGCCCGAACCCGCCGCTCCGCGCACCGCCGCCCGACGCCGCACCCCCCGACGCCGCACCGGACGGAACCGCACCGCCGTTCGGGCCAGCGCCCGACGGTGAGCCCACCGAAGAACCTGCCATCACCGGTCACCGCTTCCCCGAGAGTTCTCGCCCACCAGGGCGAGGAACGCGTCCTCCAGGCGACGCCGCGGCACCACCCGGTCCACCCCGATCCCGGCCCGGACCAGCTCGGCCACCACCTCGCTGCGGGCGGTCCCGTTCGTGTCCACCACCAGCCCACCGGCACCGCCGGACGCACCGGCACCGGCACCGCCGGCCGCAGCACCGCCGCCGGCCACCGCACCCGCGCTCGGCGGGACGTCACCGCCGTCGTCGGCGCCGAGCACGCGGACCCCGTCGAGGCGGCTCAGCACCTTCCGCGCGGCGGCCTGGTCGGTCACCTCGAACAGGGTGCTCGGCGACTCGCCGACGATCTCCTCGACCGGGCCTGCGGCGACGATCCGGCCCTTGTTCACCACCACCGCGTGCGTGCAGGTCTGCTCCACCTCGGCCAGCAGGTGACTGGAGACCAGCACCGCCCGGCCGTCGGTGGCGTACCGCTGGAGGACCCGGCGCATCTCGGCGATCTGCGGCGGGTCCAGCCCGTCGGTCGGCTCGTCGAGCACCAACAGCTCCGGCAGGCCCAGCATGGCCTGCGCGATGGCCAGCCGCTGCCGCATGCCGTGGCTGTAGTTCTTGGTCCGCCGGTGCACCGAGTCACCCAGGCCGGCGATCTCCAACGCCTCGTCGAAGTGCGCGTCCGCCCACGGCCGCCCGGTCGCCCGCCAGTACGCCTTCAGGTTGTCCAGGCCGGACAGATGCGGCAGGAAGCCCGGCCCCTCCACCAGCGCGCCGATCCGCGACAGCACCGGTGAGCCGGGCACCAGCCGGTGCCCGAAGACGTAGATCTCCCCGGCGGTCGGCTGGGTGAGCCCCATCAGCACCCGCAGGGTGGTGGTCTTGCCGGCGCCGTTCGGGCCGAGCAGGCCCATCACCTGGCCGGGGTGCACCTCGAAGTCCACCCGGGAGACCGCGACGAAGCCGTCCGCGTACTCCTTGCGCAGGTCGCGGACGGCGAGCGGGATGCCCGCGTACTCGGGGTGGACGGAGTCGTCCTGGCGGCGGTGCCGGCGGCGGACCACGGCGACGACCACGACGAGCCCCACCAGGATCGCGGCCAGCAGGGCGACCAGCACCCAGCGCCACACCGTGGCGGTGGTCGGGATCGGCGTGGCGGTGACCGTCGGCAGGCTCACCGCCCCGTCGACCGCCACCGTGTAGACGGCCGGCGCGGCCGGCGTGGTGTACGCCTGGTCGGCGGTGGCCAGCACCACCCGCAGCCGGTGCCCGGCCTCGACCCGGCGGACGATCGCCGGCAGGGTCACCTGGACCGGCTGCGCGGCGTCGATGGTGGCCGGCAGCCCGGTCAACCGGATCGGGGCGACCAGTCCGTCGGGCAGCGTCGCCGCGCCGGCCGGGTCGACGTCGTAGAGCTTGGCGAACAGGACCGCCTCGCCGGTCGCCGACGCGGCCCGGACGGTGACGGTGGGTGCGCCCACCACGTCTACCGCCTCGGCCAGCGGCGTCGACTCGAACCGGGCGTGCTGGCCGGGCACGTCGCCGGCGACCCCGTCGAGCAGGGAGCCGAGCGACCCGGCGAACGGGATCGCCGAGATCGCCGCCGGGTTGCCGTTGGGCGGGTTCGCGACCGGCTGGGCCGGCCCGGTGACCGGCACCTCCCGCCGGGCGTCCCCGGTCACCCCGGGATAGTCGGCGGTGCGGTAACCGGTGGCGACGAGGCCCCGGTCGAGGGCGTCGAACCCGGCGATCCGGGAGAACGTGAAATCGTCGCCGGGGGCCGCGCCGGTGCCCTTGACGTAGTGGTCGAGCCACTGCACGGTCAGGTACTTCACCCGGTCGGAGTCGCTGGTCGGGCCGGCGCCGCCGTCGTGGCCGCCGGTGAACCAGGCCACCCGCACGGGGGTGCCGGCGGCGGCGATGCCACGCGCGTTGGCGTCCGCCTCGGTGAGCGGGAAGAGGGTGTCCGCCTCGCCCTGCACCAGCAGGGCGGGGGCCTTGATCCGGCCCAGCACGTCGGCCGGGGAGGAGCGCCGGAGCAGGTCCACCGCCGCCTGGTCGGCCCGCCCGGTGGTGGCGATCCGCAGGTACGCGGCGCAGACGTCGGCGGCGAACCGGCCGCAGGACGGGTCGGCGGCGGCCCCCGGCACGCGCGGCGACCGGCTGCCCGGCCCGTTGCCCGGCTGCGGGCTGGGTGCACCGGCCGACGCGGGAGCGCCCTCCGGCTGGACGGCGGCGGTGTTGCCGGACAGCCCGGCCGGGCCGGAACCGGCACTGCCGCCGCCGCCGAAGAAGATGCCGGCCCAGCCCTTCTTGAACACGCCCTCGGTGGCCGGCTTGCCGGTGCTCTCCGGCAGGAAGGCGCGGGACAGGTCGTTCCAGGTGATCATGGGGACGATCGCGTCGACCCGGGGGTCCTGGGCGGCCAGCAGCAGGGCCAGACCGCCGCCGTACGAGCCGCCGACCACCCCGACCCGGGGGTCACCGGCGGCGTCGGTACGCACGTCGGGGCGGGCAGCCAGCCAGTCCAGCAGCCGCTGGGCGTCGCGCACCTCGTAGTCGGGGCTGTCCAGGTGGATCTGCCCGCCGCTGCGGCCGAAGCCCCGCGCGGTCCAGGTCAGCACCGCGTAGCCCCGGCCCACCAGGTCCTCGGCGTCGGCGCGGACGGAGTCCTTCGTACCGCCGAAGCCGTGCGCCAGCAGCACGGCCGGGACCTTCCGGTCGGCCGACGCGCCCTTCGGCAGGTAGAACGTGGTGTCCAGGTCTACGGGCTCGTCGCCGGCCGGCCCGGAGCGCACGGTGAGCATGGTCGACTCGGTGCGGAAATCCGGCCGGTCCGGCCAGACCGCCCAGCCGACGACCGCCGCCAGCAGGACGACGACCACCGACGCGGCGACCGCGCGACGACCGGTGGGCAGGGCACGACGGACCCGTGCGGCCGACAACGGCGATTTCATTCGGCTCACGGTACGGCCCGGAAGCTGAGCGTTGGCTGAGATCCGCCGTACGTCCGTCCTGGGCAGCCGATCGTCGGTCGAACAGCGGAAACCGCACAAGGTCACCCGGCGTTCACGCAGAACGAATTCGGATTACGTGAATTCACGCGTAAGGCGCTATATCGCTATGGAAACGAGCATGTCACCGTGACAACAGTACGCAGCGTCACGAGCGGGTCAATCTTGCGTCACATCACTCGAAGTGACGCAAAACTGACCCGCGTAGACCTCCGGCCAGGGATCACCCGTCGATTAGGTTCTCGGTCCGACGCACGGGACCGAATTGTCACGCCATCCCCGACCCCTGCGCCGCCGCCGGAGGAGACAACCATGACCGTTCCCGCCTCGCGGGTCCGTCGACGGCCCAGGACACCGGGCCGCCTGTTGCCGCTGCTACTCGCCACCGCGCTGCTGCTGCCGGTGGCGTTCCTCGTCGTACAGGGCTACCGGCTCGTGGACACCGACCGCGAACTGGCCGAACGGGAACGGCTCGGCGTCGAGTACCTGCGCGCCCTCGGCCCGGTCACCGAGGCGCTGGTCGACGCGCAGACCGCCGCCGTCGCCGGCCGGCCGGTGCCCCGCGACGCCCTGGACCGGGCGGTGGAGGAGGCCGCAGCGGTCGACACCCGGGTCGGCGGCGAACTGCGCAGCACCGAACGGTGGGCCGGCCTGCGCGCGAAACTGGAGGGCCTGCCCAGCCGGTCGCTCACCGACCCGGAAACCGCCTTCACCGCGTACGGCGAGGTCACCGACCTGCTGCTGGCACTGCACGGCAAGATCCGCGAAACCTCCGGCCTGATCCGCGACCCCGGCTCCGACTCGTACTTCCTGCAGGACGGCGTCGGCGAGGAGATGCCGGAGGCAACGGTCGCCGCCGGACGCCTCATCGACCTGGCCGTGCTGGCGCAGCGACGCCCCGCCGCCGACCAGGCCCGCACCGTGGGTGAGCTGGCCACCCTCCGGTTCGCCGCCCTGCAACCGGCCGGTGACCTGGTCAACGACCTCCAGACGGTGGTCGACACCTCGGAGAGCGCCGACATCGGTGCCGGGGTGCTCACCCCGTTCGACAACTACCAGCGGGCCGTCGAGGCACTGGGGGCGCTGTCCCAGCCCCGGGGCCGGGCCCAGGAGCTGGACGTGGCGAAACTCGCCGCCGCCCGCAACCAGGCGCAGACCGCCAGCCGGGAGCTGCAGCCGGTCCTCCTCGACGAACTCGACCGGCTGCTACGGCAGCGCATCGACCAGCTCGACCGAGACGCCCTGCTGATCCTCGCCGCCGGTGGCGTGGCCGGGCTACTGCTGGTGGCGCTCGGCGCGAGCGGTTGGCTGACCCGTCGCGGTGAGCGCCCGACGGGCCGGGGCACCCCGGCGGTCGAGCCGGCCGACGCGAGCGGACCCGCCCCGTGGGAGCCGCCGACGCCGCCCGGCCGCCTGCCCACCGGGCCGGTGCTCCAGCCGGCCGGCCGCGGCACCGAACCCGACCGGTGGAGGCCCTTCGATGCTGCTCGGTAGGCTGCGAATCCGGGGCAAGCTGGCCCTGCTGGTGGTGGTCCCGCTGCTCTGCATGGCCGGGCTCACGGTGCCGGTGGTCTGGGAGCGGGCCTCCGCGGCCCAGCGGGCCGGCGACATCGCCGACCGGGTCCGGATCGCCAGCCGGGTCGGCACGATCCTGCAACACCTCCAGCAGGAACGCCTGCTCGCCGTCGGCCTGCTGCTCGGGCAGGTGCAGCGCACCGACCTCGTGCAGAAGATCGCCGAGGTGGACGACCGGGTCGCCGACCTGCGTTCCGACCTCGGCGACGACCTGCCCGGCGAGGTCGACACCGCCCTCGACGGGGTACGCCAGCTCGCCGCCCTGCGGACGGCGGCGGTCGCCGGGCAGACCGGCCCGGACCAGCTCATGGCCGGGTACGGGCCGGTGAACACCGCCCTGATCGACTCGCTGCGGTTGCGGCTCAACGCGGACACCCGTACCCCGGCCGGACGACAGGTGCTGGCCCTGGACGGCCTGCTGCGCACCGGCGAGAGCCTCAGCGCCGGGGCCACCCTGATCGTGCTGGTCGCCGCCCGGCCCAACGCCCAGACCGTCACCGCCTACGTGGCGAACTTCGCCGTCCTCGAAGACGAGAGCGCCCGGCTCCAGGCCCTGGTCACCCCCGAGCAGCTCGACCTGCTCACCCTGGAGGAGGTCGCGGTCGCCAACCGCACCGGGCCGAACTTCATCGACCAGAGCGCCGTCGACCCGGCCACCGCCATCGGCGCGCTGGACGTGGCGACCCTCTTCCCCACCGTCGGCTCGATGATCACTCTCGGCCAGTTCGTCGAGAAGAAGCTGGCCGCCGACGTCACCGCCGAGGTACGCGCCGACCGGCAGGTGGCGCTCGCCGGGGCGTACTGGGTGACCCTGCTGATCGTGACCATCCTGATCGCGGTCATCCTGCTCACCATGGCGGTCGGCCGGGCGGTGGCCCGACCGCTCACCCGGCTCACCCGCTCCGCCGACCGGGTCGCCCGGGTCGCCGAGTCCGAACTGGTCCGGGTCGCCGACGACGAGTCCGAGACCACCTCACCGGTACGCCTCGACCCGGTCGACGTGGGTGCCCGGGACGAGATCGGCGACCTGGCCCGCGCCTTCGAACGGGTGCAGAACACCGCCGCCCGGCTGGTGGAACGGCAGGTGGCGAGCCGACGCAACGTGGCCCAGATGTTCGGCCACGTCGGGCGGCGTACCCAGAACCTGGTCGGCCGGCAGATCGCCCTGATCGACCGGCTGGAGCAGCAGGAGACCGAGCCGGGGCGGCTGGAGCACCTGTACCGGCTCGACCACATCTCCAGCCGGTTGCGCCGCAACGCGGGCAGCCTGGTGGTGCTCTCCGGCGCGACCGGCGACGACGCGCACGTCGCACCGGTCCCGGTCGCCGACGTGGTCCGGTTGGCCCTCGGTGAGATCGAGGACTACACCCGGGTGGACGTGCAGGTCCCGCCGGAGGTGGTCGCCGCACCGGCGATCGTCGGTGACCTGGTGCTGACGCTGGCCGAGTTGATGGAGAACGCCACCGTGTTCTCCCCGCCGCACACCCGGGTCGTGGTCACCGCCGAGAGGACCGACGACGGCGCCCGGCTGGCCGTCATCGACCAGGGCATCGGGATGAGCGAGCAACGGCTCGCCGAGGAGAACGCCCGGTTCACCCGCCGGGAGCGGCTGGACCTGGCCCCCTCCGAGGTGCTGGGACTGTTCGTGGTGGGTCGGCTCGCCCGCCGGCACGGCTGGACGGTGGAACTCGCCGCCACCCCGGGCGGCGGGGTGACCGCCAGCCTGGTGCTCCCCGGCTCCGCCCTGGCCCGCCCCGCGACCGGGCGTGGCGGGGAACCCGTCAGCCGGGTCGCGCTGCCGTCGCGGGAGCGCCCCGTGACGACCCCGCCGGCCGGACTGCCGACGCGGGAACGACCCGGACCGACCGGCCCGGCCACCGGGCCCGGCACCGACGTCCCCCTGCGGACCGGCCGTACGCCGGTCGTGCTCGACGCCGGTCCCGCCCGGCCCACGGTCGACGCGGCGTCGGCCCGGCCGACGGTCGACGCCACGGCGCTGCCCGGGTTCGACCCCACGCTGCTCAGCAAGGCGACCATGAGCATGGCGGCCACCGGCCCCTGGGACGCGTTCAGCACCGCGCCGGCCGACCAGGAGCCGGCCCGTACCCCCGGCACCGAACCGGACCTGACCTATCCCACCGGCGGCGACCCGGCCGGTGCCACGACGGTGCTGCCGGCCCGGGGCACCGCCACGGTGGCCCCGGTGGCCGACGCGCCCCACCCGGCGGTCCCGCAGGCCGTTCTGCTCCCCACCGTGGGGCAGACCACGACGCCCACGACGGACCGACCGGCCCCGCTGCCGGGCATCCGGCAGCGGGTCCCCGGCGCGAGCCTGCCCCGTACCGCACCGGTCGTCGGGCCGGTGGACGGCAGCCGGGCCGACCCGGAGGCCGCGCGGGCCCTGGTCGAGCAGTTCCAGTCCGGGGTGCACCGGGCCGAACAGGCCGGGCCGGCCGCCGCGTCCGTCGCCACCCGACCCGCTGCCAACCAACCCGCCGCCAACCAACCCGCCGCCGCCGCCCAACCCTCCGCGGCCCAACCCTCCGCCGCACCGGCGGTGCCCCGGCTGACCCGGCGGATCCCGGGCGCCAACCTGACCGTCTCACCGCCCCGGCAGGCACCGAGTGAGAATCCGGGAGATCCGGGCGAGGTCCGCGATCTCATCAACGCGTTCGAGACGGGCGTCGCCCGCGCTCTGCGCGAAGTCCGCACCGACCACCGCACTGAAGAAGGAACGACACGGTGACCAGCCCGCACGTACACGAGAACGTCGACTACCAGAACCACCCGGCCGGGGACCTCAGCCCGGAGGCGCGCACGTTCAACTGGCTGTTGGACTCGTTCACCTCCAGCACCGCCGGCGTCCTGGAGGCCATCGCGGTCTCCTCCGACGGGCTGCTGATGGCCATGTCGTCCATCAAGGACCGGTCCAACGCGGAACGCCTCGCGGCCGTCGTCTCCGGCATGACCAGCCTGGCCGGGGGTGCCGCCAGCTGGTACGCCCTCGGCGGGCTCAACCGGGTGATCGTGGACATGGCCGACGGCTACCTGCTGATCACGGCGATCAGCAGCGGTTCCGTGCTGGGCGTGATCGCCGACCGGTCGGCCAACCTGGGCACCGTCGCGTACGAGATGACCCTCTTCGCCGGCCGGGCCGGCGGCGCGCTGACACCGAGACTCATCGCCGAGCTGAAGAACGCCGTTCAGCAATGACCCGGGACGCCGCTGGCGAGGAACCGGAACCCGAACCCATGGTCCGGGTCCGCCCCTACCTGCGGACCCCGGCGGGCGATACGACACCGACGCCCGCGCCCGTCCCCGAGCCGGAGGCCGGCCGCCCGGCCAGCCCCCGCCCGTTCGTGCTGACCGCCGGGCGGGTGGCCGGCGCGGACCCGGCGATCGGGCTGGAGACCCAGGTCACCGCCCGGACCGGGCCGGGCCGGGCCGCCGCCGTGGCGGCCCTGCTGGCCCCCGAGTTGCAGGCGATCGTCGCCCTGTGTGGTGAGCCGATCTCGGTGGCGGAGATCTCCGCCCGGATGCGGCTGCAGCTCGGCGTGACCCGGGTGCTGGTCGGTGACCTGCGGGCCGCCGGCCATCTCGACGTGCACGTCGGCGCCGTCGACGACGCATTTGACCCCGACCTCATCCTGCGAGTGATTGATGGACTCCGTGCGATCTCCTGAATGGCCGGTCGCCCCGCTCGGCGGGCTCGCCGCGAACAGTGCCTCCGCCCGCTACGGACAGCCCGTGGGCGGCCCTCCGACGGCACCCCAGCAGCCGGGCGCACCACTGCCGTACCGACCACCGGCGGCGTCGGCGACACCGACGACGGACACCCGCAGCGGCCCGCCGGCCGCTCCGCCGATCCCGGTCAAGCTGCTCATCGCCGGAGGTTTCGGGGTGGGCAAGACGACCACGGTCGGTGCCATCTCCGAGATCGCCCCGCTGACCACCGAGGCCGAGATGACCAGCGCCGGGATCGGGGTGGACGACCCGGGGGCCCGCAGCGGGAAGACCACCACCACGGTGGCGATGGACTTCGGCTGCGTGACCATCGACCGGAGCCTGAAGCTCTACCTGTTCGGCACGCCCGGCCAGGACCGGTTCGGTTTCATGTGGGACGACCTGGCGCGGGGCGCGCTCGGCGCGTTGGTGGTGGTGGACAGCTCCCGGCTGGACGACTGCTACCCGGCGGTCGACTTCTTCGAGCGGGCCGGCCTGCCCTTCGTGGTCGGGGTGAACACCTTCGACGGCCGGCTGACCCACGAGCTGGGGGCGATCCGGTGGGCGCTGGCGATCGGTGACCACGTGCCGCTGGTGCAGTTCGACGCCCGGGAACGGCTGTCGGTACGGGACGCCCTGCTGGTCGTCCTGGACCGGGCGCTGGACCGGGCGGTACGGGAGAAGGGCGCCTGACCGAGCCGACGCCCGGTCGTTTCCATCGGAGAGGGGGACGTGATGAGGGGTGGTCTGGACGAGACACTCGCCCGGTTGGCCCGCCGTGAGGAGGCCCGTCGCCGCCGGTCGGCCGATCCGGAGACCGACGACGGCGGACCGACCCTGGCCTTCGGGGCCACCGGCCACCCGCCCACCGCCCCGGTCCACCCCGGGCCGGCAGCGACGCAACCGGCCGGCCCGACGCCGGCCGCCACCGGGCCGGCGCGCCCCGGGCCGGGACCCGCCACGCCGGCGGCTGGCGAACTGGCCCGGACCGGGCCCGGGTGGGCCGGGCCGGTGCCCGACCCCGACGGCGACCCGGTGGAGGAGGTGGCCGAGGCCGTCCGCCGGGTGGTGGCCGCCCGCCCCGGCCTGACCGTGGTGCTGCGCGTCGAGTACGCCGGACGTACGTATCCGCTGCGGATCGAGCAGGCGCAACCCGTGGCCCGCAACGAGCGGCCGGGCGTCGGGGCACGCACCGAGCGACCGGAGAACGGGGTACGCAACGAGCGGTCCGACGTCGTGGCGCGGGCGGGTGTCGACCCGTCGGCCACCCCGCCGCCGGCCTGGCCGCTGGCCGACCGGACGCCACCGGCGTGGACCCCGGCCCGGGAGATGCCGGGTGTCGATCCGGCGGCCCGGCTCGCCGAGTTGATCCGCCGGGACCCGACGCTGCTCGACAACGACACCTGACGGTACGACCGGGCGCGGCACCCCGCTTCCGGGCCGACCGGCCGGCTGGCCTGGGCGGTCGTACCGGATGACCGCCGGGCGTCGGCGGCGGCGGGCGGCTACTGTCGGGCGATGCCCGCACCGGATCTGACCCTGACCGCCAGCCTGCGCCCGGCCGCGCTGGACGCCCGACGTGGCATCGTCCGGCTGCACCCGGAGGTGCTCACCGCCCTGGCCCTGCGCCCGGGGGACCCGGTACGGCTGGCCGGCAGGCGGGTCACCGCCGGGATCGTCGCGCCCGCCGAGCCGACCGCCAGCGCCGCCCTGCTCTATGCCGACGACCTGACGTTGGGCAATCTCGGGCTGCGCGACGGCGGGCAGGTGACGGTCGGTCCCGCCCCGGTGACCCCGGCCCGCCGGGTGACCCTGGCCGGTCCGGTGTCGGTGCTCGCCGCGGTGTCCCCGGAGATGCTCCGGCTCGCCCTGCTCGGCAAGGTCGTCAGCGAGGGCGACAACGTCTCGCTGCTCCCCCAGGACGTGCTCCCCGACGCCTCGGTACGCGGTCTGGTCGAGGCCGCCCGCCGCAGCCTCGCCAACACCGTCGGGTACGCCTGGACGAGCACCCTGCTGACCGTGGTCGCCGCCGACCCGCAGACCGGTGGCCTGGTCACCATGGACACCGTGGTCGGTTGGGAGCACGGCCAGGTCACCCACGGTTCGTCCGGCCCGACCGGCCCCGGGCGGGGCTCGACCGGCCGTACCGGGACGGCTCCGGCCGGCAGCCCGACGGGCCCGACCGGGGAGGCCGGCGGGGCCGGGGAGGCCGGCGGGGCCGGGCACGACGACGACGTGCCGCACGTGGACGAGCTGCCCGGTCTGCGGGCGCAGGCCGAGGAGCTGACCGAGCTGCTGGACCTCGGCTTCCACCACCGCGAGGTGCTGGGGCGGCTGGGTACCACGGTCTCGCTCGGTGTGCTGCTCAGCGGGCCGGCCGGCTCGGGCAAGTCGGCGCTGGTGCGGGCGGTGGCCAAGACGGTCGGCGCCCGGGTACGCCCGCTGTGGGCGCCGGAACTCGCCGCGTTGACCAACGACGCGGCGGCCCGACGGCTACGCGACACCGTCGCCGAGCTGGCCTCGGGCGGGCCGGCCGTGCTGCTGGTCACCGACGTGGAGGCGCTGGCCCCGGCCGAGGACGCCGGGCCGTTGGCCACCGTGTTCCGGCAGGTGCTCGCCGGTGCCGTCCGGTCGGGTACGGCGGTGGTGTGCACCACCTCGCGGCCCGAGTCGGTCGATCCGGGGTTGCGCGCGCCGGATCTGCTGTCGCTGCGGATCTCGGTGCCGCTGCCCGACCCGGCGTTGCGTCGGGAACAGTTGACCGTGCTGACCCGGCAGGTGCCGCTGGCCGAGGACGTCCGGCTCGACGAGGTGGCGGGGCGTACCCCCGGGTTCGTCGCCGCCGACCTGGCCGCGCTGGTCCGCGAGGCCGGGGTGCGGGCGGCGCTGCGGCAGAAGACGGCGCAGACGCCGACGGTGGCGATGGCCGACTTCACGGCGGCGCTGGAGGTGGTCCGGCCGACCACCATGGCGGCGTCCACGCTGGAGCTGGCGACGGTCACCCTGGACGACGTCGGCGGCCTCGGCGAGGTGAAGCAGACCCTCACCGAGTCGGTGCTCTGGCCGCTGACCTACCCGGACACCTTCGCCCGGCTGGGGGTGCAGCCGCCCCGGGGGGTGCTGCTCTACGGGCCGCCCGGGTGCGGCAAGACCTACCTGGTGACCGCCCTGGCCGGGACCGGACGGGCGAACGTGCTGTCGGTGAAGGGTGCCGAGCTGCTGTCCAAGTGGGTGGGTGAGAGCGAGCGGGCCGTGCGGGAGCTGTTCCGCCGGGCCCGCGAGGCCGCACCGACGCTGGTCTTCCTCGACGAGATGGACGCGCTGGCCCCGGTACGCGGACAGGCCACCGACGGCGGTACGACCGACCGGGTGGTGGCCGCCCTGCTGACCGAGCTGGACGGGGTGGAGGCGCTGCGCAACGTCGTGGTGATCGGGGCGACCAACCGGCCGGACCTGGTCGACCCGGCCCTGCTGCGTCCCGGCCGGCTGGAACGGCTGGTGTACGTGCCGCCGCCGGACGGCCCGGCCCGCGCGGAGATCCTGCGGGCCGCGTCCCGCGCCGTGCCGCTCGCCGAGGACATCGACCTGGCGGCGCTCGGCGAGGAGTTGACCGGCTTCTCGGCGGCGGACTGTGCGGCGCTGGTGCGAGAGGCGGCGCTGGCCGCGATGCGGGAGTCGCTGTCGGCCGCCACGGTCACCGCCGCGCACGTCGCCACCGCCCGGGACCGCGTGCGCCCCTCCCTGGACCCCGGGCAGGTCGCCTGGCTGGCCGCCTACGCCGACAAGCACACGGGCTGAGCCTGCTGGTGCAGCCGTGGCGTGCTGCGTCGGCCGGTCCGGGCGTGTCGTCGGGGCGGGTGGATGTAGCGGTGAGCGGTATGCCTGAGCGGCATGAATATGACAGGTAGTCATATCACTCGCTGCGGGCATCTCGACCGTCGGCGACACGCCGCCCGCGCGGTGGCCGACGAGGCGGTCAGCCGTCGGCGGGGGGCGTCGCGTCGAGCGAGATCTCCGCGTACACCTTGTGGTCGTCTTCACGGAGCTTGGCGCCGCAGTTGCGCAGCACCGCGACGGCCCCCAGGTTGTCCGGGGTGGTATCAGCGACGACGGAGTGCATGCCGGCCGCCGCCGCGGCGTTGAGCAGTTGCCGCAGGGCCGCCGCGCCGAGGCCCTGGCCCCGGGCCGACCGACCGAGCCACATCCCGGTTTCCACCACCCCCGGGGCGTCGCAGCGGGTCATCCGGATCATGCCGACCACCTCGCCGCCGGCACAGACGGCGAACATCAGGGTGCGGGTCGGGCCGTCCAGCCCGCCGAAGCTGGCCCGGTGGAAGTCACGGAACGCCTCCCGGCGGGCGAGCGACCAGCCGGCGGGGGCGTCGACCGGGGGCATGACGTCACTCGGCTCCGCCTCGGCCGCCGCTACGGAGAGCAACGATTCCAGGTTCGCCTCGTCCACCGGCTCCAGCCGTACCGTACCTGCCACGTGCCGCAGTCTGCCGCCCGCGCCGGCCGTCGTCCACCCCTTTGGCCGGTGACTGGCGGTCCGGTCGGAGGTATCGGCCGGTCGTCCCACCGGAGCTGGGAACCTCACGCTCCGCTGTCAGCGTGGGCAGGGCTCAGCGGCGGCGGTTGCGGGCGCGGGAGGCGCGCAGCCGGCGCAGCCGGCCGATCAGCAGCGGCTCGGCGACCAGCGCGGCCGGGCGGTCCAGCAGGGCGTTGAGCAACTGGTAGTAGCGGGTCGCGGACAGTCCGAAGGTGTCCCGGATGGCCTGCTCCTTGGCCCCGGCGTGCCGCCACCACTGCTGTTCGAAGGCGAGGATCGACCGCTCCCGCTCGGTCAGCTCGTCGCCGCCGGCCGTCGCCCGCGCACCGGCCGACCCGGCCGCCGGCCCGGACCGGGGCGACGGTACGTCGGCGTCGGGGGGTGAGGACGCGTCGTCCTCCGGCGCCGGCCGGGGCGACGGCACCGGCGGCGGCGCGGACCGGACATCGGCGGGCGGTGGGGGGTCGGCGGGGGGCACGGGCGGCATGGCGTCGGTGGGCGGCGGCACGGCGCTCCTCGGCAGGGTGGACGACCGGGCGTACCGGCCGGGGAAACCCAGCTTAACCAGGGTGGGCGACGCTTCCGGACGACGGACGGGCCCGGCTCGACACGTGGTCGACCCGGGCCCGTCGCCCTCGGGTGCCGCCCGAACCGGGCGGCACCCGGATCAGGTGATGTCCCGCCGGCGCATCATCCAGAACGCGGCGACCATCACCACGGCGGTGCCGATGCCGAACACCAGCGCCGAGTCCTGCCAGGTCACCAGCAGCTCCTTGGGCGTGCACTCGCCCTGGACGAGTTCGCAGGAGCGGTAGTCGACGAGCGCCCACTGCTTCTGGAACCAGGCCAGCGCATAGGTGGACAGCACCCACCGGTCACCGAACCGGACCTCGGCGATCGTCGTGGCGATCCGGATGCCGATCTCACTGATCACCCCGGCCCCCACGGCCACCCCGAGCGCCATCGCCGTGTGCCGGCCCAGGGACGCCAGGGCGAAGGCCACCGCACCGGCGGCGAGGATCATCGCCAGCGCCCGCAGGCCGCTGATCCCGGCGGACTGCCACACCCCGGAGGTGACCTTCTCGGTGGTCCCCCGGAAGGTGGCGATCAGCCAGAAGGCCAGGGTCCACAACGCCCCGAGCACCACGGTCACCCCGGTCAGCGTGGTGAGCACGGCGGCCAGTTTGGTGCCGAGCACGGTGAGCCGTTTCGGCCGCCACAGCAGCAGGTTCATCATTCCGCCGGTGCTCCACTCGGCGCCCACGAACGAGGCGCCGATCAGGAAGCCGAACAACGCCACCGCCCCGGCGAAGATGGCGATGAAGTTGCCGAACTCGGCCCGGAAGTCGAACTGGTAGGGCAGGTTCCACTTCGGGTCGAACATCTCGGCGGTGGGCTTCCAGTCCCGGCCGCAGTTCGGGCCGTACCGCTCGTCGGTCTGCTCGCCGCGCGCCTTGGCCGCGTCGCACTCGGCGATCGACCGCTCCCACTCCCGGACGGCGTCCCGGAAGTTCGCGTCCGACTCCGCCTGCGCCTGGGCGATCACGGCCGGTGAGAGCTTGTGGCTGGAGAAGGTGAAGGCGGTGACGATGCCGGCCAGGCCGAGGACGAGCAGGACCAGCATGACCCGGGTGAGCCGGCGCTTTGCCAGCCGACGCAGTTCGGTGACGTACAGGCTCATGCGCCCCACCCTCCCGTGGTGCCGGCGGTGTGGCCCGGCTCGCCGATCTTGGCGGACTGGTCGACCTGGCGGTGCTGACCGGGGACCGGAGCGGTGGCGGTGATCTCCAGGAAGACGCTCTCCAGGTCCACCGCGACCGGGGCCAGTTCGCTGACGTACAGGTGTTGTTCGGCGAGCAGCCGGCTGACCGCGGCCGGCTTGTCCACTCCGGCCAGCATCAGGTGGTCCGGGTGGCGGGTGACCGCGACGCCGGCCCGGCCGAGCAGTTCGGCGGCGGCGGCGAGGTCCTCGGCGGCGTCCAGCCGCACCCGTACGCCGCCGTGCGAGTGCTGGGCCAGCACCTGCTCCACCGGACCGGCGGCGACCCGGCGGCCCAGCGAGATGATGGTGACCTCGTCGCAGATGAGCTGGATCTCGCCGAGGATGTGGCTGGAGAGCACCACGGTCATCCCGGATTCGGCGAGGGTGCGCATCAGGGTGCGCATCTCCCGGATGCCGCCCGGGTCGAGACCGTTGGCCGGCTCGTCGAGGATCAGCAGTTTGGGGTTCTTGAGCAGGGCGGAGGCGACGGCGAGCCGCTGCTTCATGCCGAGCGAGTACGTTTTGACCCGCTCGCCGGCCCGGTCCCGCAGCCCCACCAGTTCGAGCACCTCGTCGACCCGTACGGCGGGGACGTCGCCGGCCCCGGCCAACAGGGACAGGGTGTCCCGGGCGGAAAAGTGCGGGAAGAACTGCGGGCTCTCCACGATCGCGCCGACCTGACCGGCGACGGCGGGCAGTGCGCCGGGCACCTCGTGACCGAGGATGGCCATCCGCCCGCCGTCGGGCTGGATCAGCCCGAGCAGGGTACGCAGGGTGGTGGTCTTGCCCGACCCGTTGGGGCCGAGGAAGCCGTGCACCTGACCGGCCTCCACCCGCATGTCGAAGCCGTCCAGCGCGTTGCGGACCCCACGCCGGCGACTCTTGTACGTCTTACGTAGACCTTCGATCTCCAGGACAGCCGACAAGCTGCGCCTCCCCCGATGGTGGCTGATGACAGCGGTCACCATACTCGGTATACCCGCCAGGGCAATACCCGGTATGCATCGGCACTCAATTACAACCGACGGTGTATCAACGGGTCACTCAGGCGCAGATGACGGCCACCCCGGCGGCGCGGAACGCATCGACGAGTTCCGGGGCCGCCCCGGAGTCGGTCACCAGGGTCTCCACCCGCTCCACGGGGCAGATCCGGGCGAACGCGTGACCGCCCAGCTTGGACGAGTCCGCAATGATCACCACCCGCTTGGCCCGCGCCACCATCAGGTTGTTCATCGCCGCCTCACCCTCGTGGTGGGCGGCGGCACCCAACTGGGGATCGAGCGCGTCCACGCCCAACAGGGCGACGTCCAGGGTGACCTCGCGCAGCAGCGCCCCACCCAGCGGCCCGACCAGCTCGAACGACTTCGGTCGCACCACACCCCCGGCGACCACCACCTTCATCCGGGAGCGCACCAGCAGCTCGTTGGCGATGTTCAGGGCATTGGTGACCACGGTGAGCTGGGCACCCTCGGCACTGGTGTTCAGGTCGGGGCGGACGGCCAGGGCGCGGGCCACCTCGGTGCTGGTGGTGCCGCCGTTGAGGCCGACCACGGTGCCGGGCGAGACGAGCGCGGCGGCGGCCGCCCCGATCCGCTGCTTCTCGGCCGAGTGCTTGGCCGTCTTGTAACGCAGCGGCAGGTCGTACGAAACGCCGTTGGCGACCGCGCCGCCCCGGGTCCGGGTGATCATCTGCTGCTGGGCGAGCTGGTCGAAGTCGCGCCGGATGGTCGCCTGCGAGACGTCCAGCCGCTCGGCGGCCTCCTCGACGCTGACCCGACCACTGTCGGTGAGCATTTCGAGCAGAGCGTTCCACCTGGCGTACCGGTCCACGGGGGGCCTCCGACTCTGCACGAAGGGTGATCGAATGCGTGCACAGTAGTGCGCGAAACTCGCAGTGCGCAAAACCCCCGACTGCGCGATCCGGGGGCAGGTTGCCACGCGCACCTCGTTTCGCGCAGAATAGCGCGCGAAAGACGGTGGTAATGAGCCGTATTGCGCACCTCCCTCCCCTGTGCGAGGAGTTCCCCATGGCGTACGTCGACGCGGAGATCGCCAGCCAGCCCGACTGCTGGCGGGAGGCGGCCCGACTCGCCGGCACCGTCGCCAGCGCCCTCCCCCGCCCCGGCGAGCGGGTCGCCGTCGTCGGCTGCGGCACCTCGTGGTTCATGGCCATGGCGTACGCCGGCCTGCGCGAACGGGCCGGCCACGGCGAGACCGACGCCTTCCAGGCCAGCGAGTTCCCCGCCGAGCGCCGCTACGACCGGCTGATCGCGGTCACCCGCTCCGGCACCACCACCGAGGTGCTCGACCTGCTCGCCGCGCTGCGCGGCCGGACCCCCACCACCGTCCTGGTCGGCGACCCCGGCTCGCCCGCCGTCACGCTGGCCGACACGGCCGTGCCGATGCCCTTCGCCGACGAGCGTTCGGTGGTGCAGACCCGGTTCGCCACCACCGCCCTGGCGCTGCTGCGCGCCCACCTCGGCGACAACGTCGAGGCGCTGGCCGCCGACGCCGAGGTCGCCGTCCGCGCCCCGCTGCCGCTCGACCCGGCCCGCATCGACCAGGCCACCTTCCTCGGTCGCGGCTGGACGGTCGGGCTGGCCCAGGAGGCCGCGCTGAAGTGCCGCGAGGCGGCCACCTTCTGGGCCGAGGCGTACCCGGCGATGGACTACCGGCACGGCCCCATCTCGATCGCCGGCCCCGGCCGGCTGGTCTGGGCGTTCGGGGAGCTGCCCGAGGGGCTGCCGGAGGACGTGGCGGCCACCGGGGCGGCGTTCGTGCACAGCCGGCACCACGGCTGCCACACCGTGCTCGGCAGTTGGGCGGCCGGCCGGACGCCGGTCGACCCGATGGCCGACCTGATCCTCGCCCAACGCTTCGCGGTGGCCCTGGCGACCAGCCGGGGGCTGGACCCGGACGCGCCCCGGCACCTGACCCGCTCAGTGGTGCTGGCATGACCGACGGGCCGCCGGGCGACGACCGGGTGGTCGTCGCGTTGGACGTCGGCGGCACCGGCATGAAGTGCGCCCTGGTCCGCCCCGACGGCAGTGTGCTGCACGCCGAACGGCATCCGACCGACGCCGGACGCGGCCCGGACGCCGTGGTCGAGACCGTCCTCGCCGTCGCCGAAGGACTGGCCGACCGGGCCCGCGCCGCCGGGTCGACCCCGGTGGCCTGCGGCGTCGCCGTGCCCGGGGTGGTCGACGAGGCCGCCGGGGTGGCGGTCTGGTCGGCCAACGTCGGCTTCCGGGACGTACCGCTGCGGGATCTGGTGGGGGCGCGGCTCGGGCTGCCGGCGGCGCTCGGCCACGACGTGCGGGTGGGCGGGATCGCCGAGGCCCGGCTCGGTGCCGGCCGGGACGCCCGGCACGTGCTCTTCGTCGCGATCGGCACCGGCATCGCCGCCGCGCACGTGGTCGCCGGCTCGGCCGCCGTCGGCGCGCACGGTGCGGCCGGCGAGATCGGCCACATCCTGGTACGCCCCGACGGCCCGCGCTGCGGCTGCGGCCGGCCCGGCTGCCTGGAGGCCGTCTCGTCCGCCTCGGCCGTGGCCCGCCGGTACGCCGAACTGGCCGGGTCGGCGGCGAGCGCGGCCGACGTGGCCGGGCGCGCGGCGGCCGGTGAGGAACTGGCCGGGCGGGTGTGGCGGGAGGCCGTCGAGGCCCTCGCCGACGGGCTCGCCACCGGGCAGGCGCTCTACGACGTCGACACCATGGTCATCGGCGGCGGCCTGGCCCGGGCCGGCGGGCAACTGCTCGACCCGCTCCGCGCGGCGCTGCGCGAACGGATGACCTTCCATCGGGAGCCGCGCCTGGTCGCGGCGGCCCTCGGCGACGAGGCCGGCTGCCTCGGTGCCGCCCTGCTCGCCCTCGACAGTCTGGAGAGACGATGACCCAGCGGGTGACCGGCAAGGTGGTGACCCCGACCGGCGTGATCCGGCAGGGGTGCGTGGAGCTGGACGGCGAGCGGATCACCGCCGTCGCCGAGTACCCGGCCAAGCGCGACGGGCACTGGATCGTGCCGGGGTTCGTGGACATGCACACCCACGGCGGGGGCGGGCACACCTTCACCACCGGTGACGCCGACGCCGCCCGCGCCGCCGCCGCGTTCCACCGGCGGCACGGCACCACCACCCTGCTGGCCAGCCTGGTCAGCTCGCCGTTCGAGCTGATGCGCACGGCGACCGCCGCGTTCGCGCCGCTGGTCCGCGAGGGGGTGCTGGCCGGCGTCCACTTCGAGGGGCCGTACCTGTCGGCGGCCCGGTGCGGCGCGCAGAACCCGGAGTTCCTCCGCGACCCGTCCACCGACGAGCTGGGCCGGCTCGTCGCCGAGGGCGACGGGGCGGTCCGCATGGTCACCCTGGCCCCCGAGCGCCCCGGCGCGTTGGACGCCATCAAGCTGCTCACCTCGCACGGGGTGGTCGCCGCCGTCGGCCACACCGACGCCACCTGGGAGCAGACCCGGGCCGCCGTCTCGGCCGGGGCGAGCGTCGGCACCCACCTGTTCAACGGGATGCGCCCGCTGCACCACCGCGAACCGGGCCCGGTGGTGGCCCTGCTGGAGGCCCCGAACGTGGTCTGCGAGCTGGTCGCCGACGGGGTGCACCTGCACGACGGGATGCTCACCTTCGCCGCCGCCGTGGCCGGCCCGGAGCGGATCGCCCTGGTGACCGACGCGATGGCCGCCGCCGGGATGCCCGACGGCGAGTACGAGCTGGGCGGCCAGCCGGTCGCCGTGGCCGACGGGGTGGCCCGGCTGGCCCGGGACGGGGCGATCGCCGGCAGCACCCTCACCATGGACGCGGCGCTGCGGCACGCCGTCACCGCCGGCATCCCGATCACCGACGCGGTACGCATGGTCGCCACCACCCCGGCCCGCGCCGTCGGCCTCGGCGACCGGGTCGGCGCGCTCCAGACGGGCCGCCGTGCGGACCTGGTGGTGCTCGACGACGAGCTGACCGTCGTCCGGGTGATGCGCGCCGGCACCTGGCTCGACTGACCCCGCTCGCACGCGGGGGCGGGCAGGTCAGGCGGTGGGGACCTCGACGCCCAGGACGGCCTGCTCGTCGGGGCGGTGCACCAGCACGTCGGCCAGGTAGGACTGCACCGCCGGACCCATCCCCACGTCCCGGCCGGCCCGCTCGGAGAGCAGCCACTTGTGCTCGATGATCTGCGCGAAGATCTCCTGCGGTTCCAGCTTGTGCCGCAGGTGGGCGGGGACGGCCCGGACGACCGGCTCGAAGACCTCGGTCAGCCAGCGGTGGGCCGCCTGCTGCTCGTCGGTCAGGTCGCTCTCCACCCGGTAGGCGTCCAGGTCGTTGAGCAGCCGGCGGGCCTGGTTCTCCTCGGCGTCCAGGCCGGTGAGCCGGATCAGCCGCCGGGTGTGGTAGCCGGCGTCGACGACCTTCGGGCGGACCAGGTACCGCCCGTCGTCGACCGTCGACAGGGCCACCTCGGCCACGTCGAAGCCGAGGTCGTTGAGCCGGCGGATGCGGCGCTCGATGTCGTGCCGCGCCTCCCGCTCGACCTGCTGCTCGTAGGTGATCTCGTGCCAGAGCCGTTCGTAGCGCTGCACGACCTCCTCGCAGACCACCTCCGGGTCGATCGACTCGTGCAGCAGCCCGGCCGCCTGGAGGTCCAGTGCCTCACCGAAGATGTTGACCCGGGCGATCTCCAGGTCCTCACCGCGCTGCCCGTTGGACAGCGAACGGTGCAGCGCGCCGGTCTCGGCGTCGACCAGATAGGCGGCGAACGCCCCGGCGTCCCGCCGGAACAGGGTGTTCGACAGCGAGCAGTCGCCCCAGAAGAAGCCGGTCAGGTGCATCCGCACCAGCAGCACGGCGAGGGCGTCGAGCAGCCGGCCCATCGTCTCCGGACGCAGCGTGCGGGAGAACAGCGCCCGGTAGGGCAGCGAGAACTGGAGGTGCCTGGTGATCAGCACCGGGTCCAGCGGGGTGCCGTCGTCGGCCTGCCGGTCGGCCACGATCGCGATCGCCTCCACCGACGGGAAGTCGATCCGTTCCAGCGCCCGCAGCAGGTCGTACTCGCGTTCGGCGACCCGTTCCCCGGTCTCCTTGACCGCGTACACGTAGTCGCCGAGGCGGACGAACCGGACGATGTGCCGGGAGATGCCCTGCGGCAGCGCCACCAGGTGCCGGGCGGGCCACTGCGTAAGCGGGGTCGACCAGGGAAGGTCGAGCAGCGCCGGGTCGACGAGGGCCGAGGTGATCCGCACGGGGACAAGTGTGCCGGGTGTCCCCCGTCCGACGCTTCCCTTCGTGGTTCGGCACACATCGACCCGGGCCGTGCCACCACGGCCCCCCGGGCCGGCCGGTAGCGTGATCGCGTGCGGGAGCGAACCACGACGGTACGCGGCGGGGTGCGGCTCAGACCGGTCCGCCCGGCCGGCTGGTGGCCGGACCTGCTGCTGCTCACCGCCCTGGTCGCGCTGACCGGGGCGCTCGCCACCGACCATCTGTTCGGCGTCGACCGGGCGGTCGCCGACTGGGCCGAGGCGCACCGGCCGACCGCCGCCTACTGGGTCGCCCGGGTGCTCAACCTGCTCGGCCAGGGCACCCCGTTGACGCTGCTCGCCGCCGCGCTGGGGGTGCTGCTGGCCGTCCGGCTGCGCTCGGTGCGCCCGGTGCTGCCGCCGGTGGTCGCCTTCATGCTCACCTATCTGACCATCGGCCCGCTCAAGGTGTGGACGGCCCGCCCGGCCCCGAGCGCCAGCGTGAAGGAACCGTTCCTGCCCCCGGAGCAGACCCTGCCGCTGTTCCAGCACGACCTGCCGGTCCGCTACGCCCAGTCGTACCCGTCGGGGCACGTGGCCAACGCGATCGTCTGGTACGGCGTGCTCGCCCTGCTGCTCGTGCCGCTGCTGCGGACCCTCGGCCGGCGGATGCCACCCCGGCTGGCCACGGCCGTGCGGGTGGTGCCGCCGCTGGTGGTCCTGTGCACCACCACCTACCTGGGCTGGCACTGGCTTACCGACTCGGTGGCCGGGCTGCTGCTGGGGCTGCTGCTGGACCGGCTGCTGCGCCGCGTCCCCTGGGACGACCTGCCGCTACCGGCCCGGCTACGGGGCTGGGACCGCCCGTTCACCGCCGACCCGGGCCGGTCGCCCGATCGAGGCCACCCGTTCACCTCCGCCCCGTAACCTGCCGGGGTGGATCGACTGCGGCGGCGGCTCGGCGTACCCGACGCGGTGGTGGTCGGGTTGGGGGCGATGCTCGGCGCGGGCGTGTTCGTGGTCTTCGCCCCGGCCACCGCGGCGGCCGGCGGCACCGGGCTGCTGGTGGCGCTGGCGCTGGCCGGGTTCGTCGCGTACTGCAACGCGACCAGCTCGGCCCGGCTGGCCGCCCGCTACCCGGAATCCGGCGGCACGTACGTCTACGGCCGGGAACGCCTCGGCCCGTTCGCCGGGTTCCTCGCCGGCTGGGGTTTCGTGGTCGGCAAGACGGCGAGCTGCGCGGCGATGGCGCTGACCATCGGGGCGTACCTGTGGCCGGGGCAGGCCCGGCTGGTCGCGGTCGGCGCGGTGCTCGCGGTGACCGGGGTGAACCTGCGCGGCGTCACCCGCACGGTCGCCGCCACGAAGGTGCTGGTGGTCGTGGTGCTGGCGGTGCTGGCCCTGGTCGCCGTGACCGGCCTGACCGCCGGGGAGGTGCGGCTCGACCGGCTCGCCGAGGGCGGCGGTACGGCCCGGGGTGTGCTGACCGCCGCCGGGCTGCTCTTCTTCGCCTTCGCCGGGTACGCCCGGATCGCCACCCTCGGTGAGGAGGTCCGCGACCCGGCCCGCACGATCCCCCGCGCGGTGCCGCTGGCCCTCGGGGTGGTGCTGGCGGTCTACCTGCTCCTCGCGGTGGTCGCGGTCGGCGTGCTCGGCCCCGACCGGCTGGCCGCCTCCGCCGCGCCCCTGGCCGACGTGGTGACCGTCGCCGGGCTGCCCGGCCTGGCCTGGGTGGTCCGGGCCGGGGCGACGGTGGCGGTGACCGGGGTGCTGCTCTCCCTGCTCGCCGGGGTGGGCCGCACCCTGCTGGCGATGGCCCGCCGTCGGGACGTGCCGGGGACGCTGGCCGCCGTGCACCCGGTGCACTCCGTCCCGCACCGCGCGGAGCTGACCGTGGCCGCCGTGGTGGTCGCGGTGGTGGCGCTCGGCGACGTCCGGGGCGCGATCGGCTTCTCCAGCTGCACGGTGCTGGTCTACTACGCGATCACCAACGCCGCCGCGTGGACCCTGGGCCCGGACCCGGCCCGACGGCTGCCCGTCCGGGCGCTCGCCGCGCTGGGGCTGGTCGGCTGCGTGCTGCTCGCGGTCAGCCTGCCGACCGCCAGCGTCCTCGCCGGTTTCGGGGTGCTCGCCCTCGGCGCGCTCTGGTACGCCGTCCGACCCCGCTAGTCACTCCTGCGGATCACGTGAGGCCGGTACCCCGGCGGGCGGCGGCGGGGCCGGTGGCGGGGGCGGGGTGGTCTCGCGGAGCAGGGCGCCTAACCCGGCCCGCCGGGCCACCACGGTCAGCCGGTCCCCCGCCGAGATCACCATCCGGGGATCGGCCCGCCAGTCGGTCTTGTGGCCGGGCCGGGAGTGGGCCAGCAGGCGCACCTCGCCGGGGCGGGCCACCGCGCCGAGCGGCCGACCGTCCAGGGCCGCACCGGCCGCCACCGGCACCTCCACCACCAGCAGGGCGTGCCGGTCGACCGGGATGGTGGCGATGACCGCCCGGTCCAGCAGGGCGGCGGCGAACGACGGCGCGGCCAGGTAGGACACGCTGCGCGAGATGCCGATGCCGAACGCCCGCTGGATGCGTTCGGCGAAGTCGCCGTCGAAGAGCCGCAGCACCACCCGCAGCTCCGGGTTGAGCGCCCGGCCGTTCAGTGCGGCCCGCAGGTTGACCCCGTCGTCGGTGGAGACCACCACCAGCGCCTGGCAGTGTTCCACCGAGGCCGAACGCAGCGTCTCCTCCCGGGCCGCGTCCCCGACGATCAGCGGTACGCCCAGCCGCCGGGCCAACGCCGCACCCCGCGCCTCCGCGCTGCGGTCGATCGCCACCACCTCGACGCCGAAGTCGTGCAGTTGCGCCATCACCCGGGTGCCGATGTTGCCCAGCCCGACGACCACCACGTGCCCGGCGCGTTCCGGCTGGATGCGTCCGGCGTGCAGAGCCAGCCGGGCGTTGACGATGCCGTCGACCACCACGGCGGTGATCAGCGGGATCAGCGCCAACCCGGCCAGGTTGAGCACCACCTGCATGACCTGGGCGGCGGCCGGTTTGGTGACGTCCGGGTCCTGGCCGCTGAGCGTGGTGACCAGGGTCAGGTAGAGCGCCTCCGTCCAGCTCACCGCGACCGCACGGGCGTTGAGCCAGCCGAGCAGGGCGATCACCCCGAGCAGGGTCAGCACCGCGATGCCGATCTTGCGGGTGGCGAAGCTGCGGACCGCCCGCAGCAACACCGCCAGGGGTCGCCGGCGACGTCGGGCCCGGACCAGCCGGCGGGCCGCCAGCTCGGTGCCGGCGGGCTGCCCGGTCGCCTCGGCGAGCACCACGTCGGCCGCCTGCTCGTCGGCGGGCAGCACCCGGACCAGCTCCGGATCGGTGGTGACGGCCAGCCCGCAGACCACGTCGGCGGGGCGGACGTCGGCGCGGCGGGCCACGTAAAGGGTGCGACCGCCGTGCCGGAAGTGGGTCGGTGCCACCTCGCCGAGGGCGGCGGCGACGAACGCCGGGGCGGCCATCGAGGCGTCGGAGAGGACCGCCGAGTCGGGGAAGAGCTGCCGCAGGCCGTTGGCGAGGCTGGTGTTGAACATCCGGACCACCAGGCGCAGCCGGGGCTCGACCTCCTGCGCGCAGAGCGCGGCGTGCATGTTGCCCACGTCGTCCTGGTGCAGCAGGGCCAGCCCGTCCGCCCCGGCCAGGCCGGCCCGGTGGAAGGTGGCCTCGTCGAGCCGGTCGGCCCGGACCACCTGGACCCCGTCGACGTCCCGCCCGTCGGGGCCCTCCGAGCGGCGGCGTTCCGGCACCACCAGGGTGATCCGGACCCGGCCGTGGGCCAGGTCGGTGCCGAGCAGCGCCCGCACCACCCAGTACGCCAGCGGGTCGTTGCCGCAGACCACGTAGTGCGGGCGGGTGTCGCCGTTCATCCGTAACCGCCAGCCGGTCGCGCGCCGGGCCCGGTCCCGCAGGGGTTCGGCCATGCCCGGATGGTAGCCAGCCGGTCGCCAGGGACGCAGCCCTGGTGAGCGCACCGGACAGTGCCGGTTGGTCGGTAGGCATGGTGGGCGTGGCGGCGGGTAGAGCAGCGGGCGTGCAGACGTTCCTGCCGTACCCGGACTTTCTGGCCAGCGCGCGGACCCTCGACCAGCGGCGGCTGGGCAAGCAGCGGGTGGAGGCGCTCCAGGTGCTGCGCGGGCTGACCCGGCCGGGGTACGGCTGGCGCAACCACCCGGCGGTGAAGATGTGGGCCGGCTACGAGGAGGCGTTGACCCGGTACGGGCTGGACGTGTGCGCGGTCTGGTCGGCGACGGGCCGGGCGGACACCTGCGCGTCGACCCTGGTCACCGACCTGACCGCCGCCCGGGGCCACGGCCGGGTCCGCAGCCAGGCCGAGCTGGCCGCCGCCGGTGAGCTGCCACCCTGGCTGGGCCGCGAGGACCTGCACCGCAGCCACCGCTCGGCGCTGCTGCGCAAGGACCCGGAGCACTACCGCCCGCAGTTCGGCGACGTGCCGTCCGATCTGGAGTACGTCTGGCCGCCGTCCGACCGTCCCCCGCTCGCCGCCGGGCTGCCGAACCCCGCCGACGACTCCGGTGCCGGCACCGCACCGGTCTGACCGGGCCGGATCGCCCCTGGTCGGGCAGACTGGGGGTCCCTCGGGTCGGAAGGTGCACATGGCGCTGTCGCAGAAGCTGGGTCGGCTCATCGGCGTACGCGAGCACGTGGTGGACCCGGGCGGGGGTGGCACCCCCCGGGTGGCCCGACCGACCACGGCCGTGGTGGTGGGTGGCGGGATCGCCGGCATGTCGGCGGCGGTGGTGCTCGCCGAACGCGGGGTGGACGTGACGGTGCTGGAGGCCGCGCCGACGCTGGGCGGGCGGCTCGGCGCGTGGCCGGAGGCGCTCGCCGACGGCAGCCAGCTCAACGAGCACGGCTTCCACGCGTTCTTCCGGCAGTACTACAACTGGCGGTCGGTCCTGCGGCGGGTCGATCCGACGCTCGGTTTCCTCAAGCCGATCCCCGGCTACCCGATCCTGTCCGCGCAGTGGCCCACCGAGGAGTTCGGCCGGCTGCCCCCGGCCCCGCCGGCCAACCTGCTGGCGCTCCTGCTGCGCAGCCCCAGCCTGCGCCTGGCCGACCTGCGCACGATGGACCGGGACGCCGCGCTGCCGCTGCTCAGCTACGACCCGGTGCGCACCTACGCCGAGTTCGACGACACCACCGCCGACGCGCTGCTCGCCTCGCTGAAGCTGCCCGACCGGGCGCGGGCGATGCTGTTCGAGGTCTTCTCGCACTCGTTCTTCAACCACGAGACCGAGATGTCGGCCGCCGAGATGATCGCCCAGTTCCACTTCTATCTGCTGGGCAACCCGGAGGGGTTGGCGTTCGACTGCCCCGACGAGGACTACGCCACGGCGATCTGGCAGCCACTGACCAGGTACGTGGAGAAGCACGGCGGCCGGGTGCGCACCGGGGCCGCCGTCACCCGGCTGGACCGGGAGCCGGACGGTTGGCGGGTGACCACCGCCGACGGCACGGTCCACCCCGCCGGGCAGGTGGTGCTGGCCGTCGACCCGCCCGCGTTGGCGGCGCTGGTCGACGCCTCCCCCGGCCTGGTCGCGGTGGCGCCCGAGCTGGTGGCGCGGATGCCCGCGTTCGGTCGGCCCGGCCCGCCGTACGCGGTGGCGCGGTACTGGCTCGACGGGGACGTCCGGGCCGACCGGGCGGTGTTCAGCGGGGTGTCCCGCCAGCCCACCCTGGACTCGGTGACCCTCTACCACCGGTTGGAGAACGAGTCCCGCCGGTGGGCGCAACGCACCGGCGGCGCGGTGGTGGAGCTGCACGCGTACGCCTGCGACGAGGGGGTGCCGGCCGGGGAGCTGGCCGAACGGATGCGCGCCGAACTGGTCGCGCTCTGGCCGGAGGTCGCCGGGCTGGGGGTGCGGGAGCTGCGCGCCCGGGTCGAGGCGCAGGCCCCGGCGTTCACCCCGGGCAGCCACGCCGGCCGCCCGGGGGTACGCACCGACGCCGACGGCCTCTACCTGGCCGGGGACGGCATCGGCACCGACTTCCCCAGCGCGTTGATGGAACGGTCGGCGGCGACCGGGATCATCGCCGCCAACCACATCCTGCGCGCCGCGGGGGCGGCCACCGAGCCGGTCCGCTCGATCCGCCCCCGGGGACTGCTCGCCGGGAAGTGAACCGCCCCGGATGCCCGCCCGACCCGTCGGGCCGGGCGGACCGGCCGGTCAGCGCGACGTGCCCTGGTAGGCGTCCCGCATGAGCTGCTGCATGTCGTCGAGCATCGGCATCCGGGGGTTCGCCGGGGCGCACTGGTCCTCGTAGGCGTTGAGGGCCTGCTGCGGCAGCGCCGCCTCGAACGCCGCCCGGTCGACGCCGATCGCGGCGAACGACGGTTCGATGCCGACCGCGTCGCGCAGCCGTTCCACCGCCTCGGCCAGCGACGCCACCCCCTGCGCCGGGGTGCCCGCCGGCAGGCCGAGCTGGGCGGCGATCTCGGCGAACCGTTCCGGTGCCCGGTAGCTCTCGTAGCGCGGCCAGCCCGACAGCTTCGCCGGGACGGTGCCGTTGTAGCGGATCACGTGCGGCAGCAGCACCGCGTTGGTCCGGCCGTGGGCGATGTGGAACGTCGCGCCGAGGGTGTGCGACATGGCGTGCACGATGCCGAGGAAGGCGCTGCCGAACGCCATCCCGGCGATGGTGCCGGCGTTGTGCATCCGTTCCCGCGCCTCGGGGTCGGCGTCGACCACCGCCCGTTCCAGGTTGCCGAAGATCAGCCGGATGGCGTGCAGGGCGAGCCCGTCGGTGAAGTCGTTCGCGTACACCGACACGTACGCCTCGATGGCGTGGGTGAGGGCGTCGAAGCCGCTGTCGGCGGCGATGGTCGCCGGCATGCTGGCGGTCAGCACCGGGTCGACGATCGCCACGGTCGGGGTTAGCGCGTAGTCGGCCAGCGGGTACTTCTTGCCGGTGCGGTGGTCGGTGATCACCGCGAACGGGGTCACCTCCGCGCCCGTCCCCGACGTGGTCGGCACGCAGACCAGCCGGGCCAGCGCGCCGAGGGTGGGGAAGGTGAAGGCGCGCTTGCGGATGTCGAAGAACTTCTCCCGCATGTCGTCGAAGACCACGTCCGGGTGCTCGTAGCGCAGCCACATCACCTTGGCCGCGTCCATCGCCGAGCCGCCACCGAGGGCGACGATGGTGTCCGGGCGGAATGCCCGCATCAGCGCGGCCCCCCGGTCGACGGTGTCGACGCTCGGCTCGGGTTCCACGTCGTCGATGATCTGCAGGGCGATCCGCTCGGGGCGGCGTTGCAGCACCCGGTTGATCCGGTCGACGAAGCCGAGCCGGGTCATGGTGGCGTCGGTGACCACGGTGACCCGGTGCACGTCGGGCATCTCGGCGAGGTAGCGGATCGCGTTCGCCTCGAAGAAGATCTTCGACGGGACCTTGAACCACTGCATGTTGTTGTTCCGCCGGCCGATCCGCTTGATGTTGAGCAGGTTCACCGCCGACACGTTGTCGGACACCGAGGTACGCCCGTAGCTGCCGCAGCCCAGCGTCAGCGACGGCAGGAACGCGTTGTACATGTCGCCGATGCCGCCCTGCGAGGCCGGTGAGTTCCAGATGATCCGGACCGCCTTGACCCGGCGGCCGAACTCCTCCACCAGTTCCTCGTCGGCGGTGTGGATGACCGCGCTGTGCCCGAGGCCGTGGAACTCGACCATCTGCTCGGCGTACCGCAGGCCCTGTTCGCGGCTGTCGGCGCGCAGCACGGCCAGCACCGGGCAGAGCTTCTCCCGGGTCAGCGGCTCGTCGGGGCCGACCCGGTCGACCGCGACCAGGATGATCGAGGTGTCGGGGGCGACGGTGATGCCGGCGGCGTCGGCGATCCAGGCGGCGGTCCGGCCGACCACGTCGGGGTTGAGCTTGCCGGCGGGGAAGAGCAGCGCCTCCAGCTTCTCCTTCTCCGCCGGGGTCGCCAGGTGGGCGTGCAGGGTGCGGAACTCCGCGATGGCGGCGTCGTGGATCGCCGCGTCGAGGATGACGGCCTGCTCGGAGGCGCAGATCATGCCGTTGTCGAACGACTTCGACAGCACGACGTCGTTGACCGCGCGCTTGAGCTTGGCGGTCGCCTCGATCCAGGCCGGTACGTTCCCCGCGCCCACGCCGAGCGCCGGCTTCCCCGCCGAGTACGCCGCCCGCACCATGGCGTTGCCGCCGGTGGCGAGGATGGTGGCGACCCCGGGATGGTGCATCAGCGCGGTGGTCGCCTCGACCGACGGCTCCTCGATCCACTGTATGCAGTGCTCGGGGGCCCCGGCGGCGACGGCCGCGTCGCGTACCGTGCGGGCGGCCTCGACGCTGCACCGCTGCGCCGCCGGGTGGAAGGCGAAGACGATCGGGTTGCGGGTCTTGAGCGCCAGCAGCGCCTTGAAGATGGTGGTCGAGGTGGGGTTGGTGACCGGGGTGATCCCGGCGACCACGCCCACCGGGTCGGCGATCTCGACGATGCCGCTGATCTCGTCCCGGGCGATCACCCCGACGGTGCGGGTCTTCGCCATGCTGTGCGTGACGTGCTCGCAGGCGAAGATGTTCTTCACCGCCTTGTCCTCGAACACCCCCCGACCGGTCTCGGCTACGGCGAGCTGGGCGAGGGCGGCGTGCCGGTCCAGCGCAGCCACCGATGCCTTGCGGACGATGTGGTCGATCTGCTCCTGGTCGTACCGGTCGTAGTCGGCCAGGGCCTTGAGGCCGTCGGCGACCAGGGCGTCGATCGTGGTGGCGAGTTCGGTCGACATGCTTTCACCTCGGCGGTTGGCGGCTTCTCGGACACCTTCAGCATTCATCGACAGCCGTCTCGGCGGTGGGGCGCAAGGACCCGTCCCACGGTGGCCAAAGGTCCCGTCGTCGCGCCGTCCCGGGCGTGTCCGGTCAGCCGAAGGTCCCGATGTCGAGCGGTGACCACGCAGCGTCGCCTACCCGACACCGTGCCCCGCCGCCCCCGGCCACCATGATTCGCATGACGGGACCTCGAAAGGCCTACACGTTGCTCGCCGTGGCCGCCATCGGGGTGGCGGTGCTGGCCTGGCGGATCGGGGTCGACAAGGCCAATGCCCTGGTGGGCCTGGCCGGCGTCTTCGCCGCGAGCGCGCTCGGGCTGTTGTCACTGTTCAGCGCGATCGACCCTCGGCTGTCCCGGGCGGCGGCGGACGCCGCCGCCCTGCCGTCGGGGGCGACCCCGGCCGCGCCCGACGCACCGGGCGGAGCCGCCGGCACCGGGTCGGGCCCGGGGCTGCGCCGCCGCTGGCGACGCTGGCGACTGCCGGCCGGGATCGCCGCGCTGCTGCTGGTGATCGTCGGTACGGTGACCGTGCTCTCCTGGCCGACGGACCGGACGCCGGACGCGCGGGGCGCCTCCCCCACGACCTCCGTCGACGCCGCGTCGGCCGACCCCGGCGTCACGGCGACCCCGGTCGGGCCGACACCCACCGTGGATCCGTCCGGAGCGACACCCACCACCCCGGCGACCCCGGCCCCGGGTCCGGACGGGCCGACGACCGGCCCCGCGCCGACCCCCACCGCCGGACCGACGCCGACCCGGGGGCCGGTCGGGCCGGACTGGGTGCCCCCGGCGGACGCGCCGCGCTGGACCCTGCACGCCGACGACTCGGTCTATTTCCTGCCGAGGCCCCGGGTGGCGAGGGGCACCGGGGCGGGCACCCTGATCTTCCAGGCGCAGCACCACCAGCTCGCCCTCTACGACTGGACCGACGACCCGACCGACCTCAGCTACGAGGGCTGCCGGAACCCGAAGGCGCAGCGGTATCCGAGCATCGACCTCGAACAGCTCGAACCCACCCCGGTCACCTACTGCCAGCCCGACCCGGGCGACCCGACGGTGGTCAACTACGTCCGGATCGACCACAACCGCTACCAGGCGACGCCGGCCTCGGTCGACGTGACCGTCTGGTCGGTCCGCTCGTAACCGGGTCTGCCGGTCCGGCAGCCCGCAAGGGGAGGGCACGGCCGGCGGGTGGCATCGAAATGCGTTGCCCGCCCGCACCGCCGCGCATAGCGTGATCCACGCACGGTCAACCAGTCGAACCGGGAGCACACCATGACGTCGCCGCAGCTCACCAGCGCGTGGTCGACGCTACCCGTCGGCGGTTGCCGAGCCGAACATCCCCGGGACGGGAATCCCGACTGACGCGTGCCCGTACGCGCCGGCCGCCCCGTCCCACCCGAGGACCGGGCGGCCTTCGTCGTCCGGGCCGACGTCGGCGGCGGCCCGGTCCGGGTCGCCGCGGCTGCGGACCACTGACCCCGCCCGCCGACCCGATCGACCCACCGACCGCGAAGGGAGAGCCCGGTGGACGCCGTCCTCGTCATCAACGCCGACCTCGGCCCGCTGCACCGGGTCACCGTCCAACACGCGATCCGGATGCTGTGCCGTCGGGTCGCCGAGATCCACGAGGCCGAGCCGGACCGGGTGATCGGGGTCTTCCCCGTCCCCCGGGTGGTCCGCCTCGTCCGGTACGTCGTCACCCGCTGGCGGTTCAGCGCCGGCCCGGCCTGGTCCCGGGCGGGGGTGCTGCGCCGCGACGGTGGGCGGTGCGCGTACTGCGGCGGGCCGGCCAGCACCGTCGACCACGTGCTGCCCCGCTCACGCGGCGGCGGCAACACCTGGCGGAACACCACCGCCGCCTGTTACCCGTGCAACCAGCACAAGGGTGACCGGACCCCGGCCGAGGCGGGCATGCCGCTGCGACGGGAACCGGCGACGCCGAGTTGGGCGAGCCTCGCCGGGCGGTGACCGGACCGGCCGGCGGGCACAGGGGGTCGCGTCGGGGAACGCCCGGTGCGACGCCCGCCGGCCCTCACCACCCCACCGGGAACACAGACCCCTCGCCACCGCGATCGGCTCACTTTCGCGGATGTAGTGGCATCCGTCAGCTCCGTTACCACTACATCCACGATCGTGCGCCCACCCCGACGGTGGCAGCCGGGCGGATCGGATCAGTGACCGGCGGACGGTGACCAGGGAAAGTCGGGCGGACGGCGTTCGTGGTGGGCGGTGATGCCCTCGCGGGCCTCGCCGCTGTCCCGTGCCTTCCGGTGCCACCAGGCGATCCGGGCCGGGCTGGCCCGGTCGTCGATGATCTCCTTGGCGGCGGCGATGCTGAGCTGGGAGCGGGCCGCGATGGCGGCGGTGATCGCGGTGACCCGGCCGGGCAGGTCGTCGACCACCTCGTCGGCCAGGCCGACCCGCAGCGCCCGTTCGGCGTCGATCAGCTCGGCGGTGAAGATCAGGAACTTGGCCGTGGACGGGCCGACGAGCCGGGTCAGCCGCCGGGTGGTGGGGGCCGGGTAGACCAGCCCGAGCCGGGCCGGCGGCACCCCGAACCTGGCGTCCGGGGCGGCGATCCGCAGGTCGCAGGCGACCGCGAGCAGGCAACCACCGCCCACGCAGGGGCCCTGCACCGCCGCGACGGTGGGCTTGGCGAACGCGGCCAACCGTTCCTCGGCGGCGACCGCGTCGCCCACGTCGCCGTTGGCGTCCAGCAGTTCGTCGAGGTCACCGAGGTCGGCACCGGCGCAGAACGCCCCATCGGCGCCGGTGAGCACCAGTGCGCGTACGGCCGGGTCGGCCTCCAGCCCGTCCAGCAGCACGGGTAGCCGTCGCCACATCTCCGGGGTCATCGCGTTGCGCCGGCCGGGGTTACGGATGGTCACCGTCGCCACCGCGCCGGTCACCCCGACGGCCAACTCCGCATCCGACACCGTCGCACCCCTCTCGTCGCGTCACCGGTGCGGCGACCATAACGGCGCGGGCCCGGCGACCACCCGGGAGGGGTGGCCGCCGGGCCCACCGACGCAGGGGTCAGGTCAGGACACGTCGAGCGCCGTGTCGTCCACCACGAAGGACGTCCGCAGCGAGGCGTCCTCGGTGCCGGTGAACTTCAGGGTCACGCTCTGGCCGGCGTACGCGGCCAGCGAGAACGAGCGCTGGGTGTACCCGGTGGCCTTGTTCAGGTTCGAGTAGGTCGCCAGGGTCGCCAGCACGGTGCCGGAGGAGTTGAGCACCTGCACGGTCAGCTTGTCGTACGCGGTCGTCGAGGTGACCTCCCGCGTGTCGATGTGCAGCCAGAAGCTGAAGTTGTACGTCGCGCAGCCGGCCGGCAGGCTCACCGACTGGGAGAGCGTCTCGGTCAGGGTGCCACCGGTGCCGCCCAGCCAGGCGTTCCAGGTGCCGCCGTGGGTGGGCTGGCTGGCGCCGTTCTGCCCGATGACGCCCGTGCTCGCCGCCCAGACCGTGTTGCCGGACTCGAAGCCGGGGTTGCCCAGGAGCTGGCCGGCGGTGCAGGTGCCACCGACGCTGCTCACGACCAGCGTGTAGCTGGCCGAGTGGGCCACCGCGCCGGTGCCGGTGACCGTCACCGGGTAGCTGCCGGCCGGGGTGCTGGCCGAGGTGGCGATGGTCAGGGTCGACGACGCGCCCGAGGTCACCGAGGCCGGGCTGAACGACGCGGTCGCGCCGGTCGGCAGGCCGGACGCGGAGAACGTCACGGTCTGCGCGGTGCCGCTGGTGGTCGCGGTGGCGACGGTGATGGCGACCGAACCGCCCGCGGTCACCGAACCGGAGGTCGGGGAGAGCGAGACGGAGAAGTCGTTACCGGTGGAGGAGCAGGGGGCGTCGCTGCCGGCGACGTTGACCGCGGTCCACGCCGCCTGGACGGCCTTGTACTCCGTGGAGCAGCTGCCGTACAGGTCGGTCGCCGCCTTGAGGCTGTACGCGCGGGCGGTGTTGGCCGGGGTGCTGGTGTTGACGTACGACGTGTTGGAGGTGAAGTACACGTCCAGGGCGCGGAACCAGATCTTCTCGGCCTTCTCCCGGCCGATGCCGGTGACCGCCGGGGCGGAGCCGCAGACCGGCGAGGTGCCGTACGACGTGGCGCCGGTGCCCTCGGCGAGGTTGAAGAAGAAGTGGTTGCCGACGCCGGAGGAGTAGTGCACGTCCTTGTTCTTGGTGCTGGTGCTCCAGCACGAGTCGGACGAGCCGTCCAGCGACGGGTTGTACATGTAGCGCAGCGGGGTGCCGTTGCCGTTGATGTTGATCTTCTCGCCGACCTGGTAGTCGCCCGGGTCGCTCGGCGCGGCGGCGTAGAACTCGACCATGTTGCCGAAGATGTCGCTGGTGGCCTCGTTGAGGCCGCCCGACTCGCCGGAGTAGACCAGGCCGGAGACGGCCTCGGTGACGCCGTGGCTCATCTCGTGGCCGGCCACGTCGAGGGAGACCAGCGGCCGGGAGTTGCTGGCGCCGTCGCCGTAGGTCATCTGGGCGCCGTCCCAGAAGGCGTTGATGTAGTTGCGGCCGTAGTGGACCCGGCTCGGCACGCCCGCGCCGTTGCCGAAGATGCCGTTGCGGCCGTGCACGTTCTTGAAGTAGTCGAACGTCTTGGCCGCGCCGAAGTGGGCGTCGACGCCGGCGGACTGCCGGTTGGTGTTGGTGCCGTCGCCCCAGGCGTTGTCGGCGTCGGTGAACGTGGTGCAGGTGCTGGTGCCGTTGTTCATGTCGCAGGTACGGCCGTTGCCGTGCGACGGGTCGATCATCTGGTAGGTGCTGCCGGAGAGCGTGGTGTCGATGCTGACCGAGCCGGTGTAGATGCCCTGGCCGCTGCCGACCACCGACTCGATCTCGTCGTGCGCGCCGATGACCCGGCCGGTGACGGCGTCGGTGATCACGTGCAGCTTCGACGGGGTCTGCTGGTCGGCCTTCCAGCCGGACAGCACGGTCTCCCAGGCGAGCCGGCCCTTGCCGGAGGTGGCGTCGACGAAGAGTTCCGGCGCGCCCACCTCGGTGATCTTGCCGGAGAACGCCTTGCGGGACGTCGCGGCGGCCGCCGCCGGGCTGATCTTGGCGGTGGTGCCGAGGGTCAGCGGGGCGGCCAGGCCGACGGAGGTGCCGGCGAGGGTGCCGTTGGGCGCGGTGTGGATGACGAAGTCACCGCCGTACACCCGCAGCCCCTGGTAGGTACGGGTGTAGCGGGTGTGCGCCGCGCCGTTGGCATCGACCTTGGTGCGGACCGCCTGGTACGCCTCCGCGCTGGTGCCCTGGACCGCGCCCGGGTTGCTGCGCAGCAGACTCTCGGCGCGGGCGGCGGGGGCGGCATCGGGGGCGGGGGCGGGGGGAGCCGCGTGCGCTGCGGTGGCGACGCAGGTCAGCATTCCGCTGGTGAGCAGAGCTGCGCTGACGGCGGCGAGGGGTCTTTTCACGTGCCCTCCTGGCAAGGGAAAGATGTGACGGGGGTAGTCACGCATGTAGATATAGCGATACACCCGGGAAAAGAGAAGGGATGGAGCGGTTCCATGACACGACACTGGCCGAACGGAGGAGGGGCCCTGCCCAGGGAACCGATTGACGTCGATGCACGTCCCATCGGGATGAGATCATCCGCTCTGGTCCTGGCCGCCGTCACGACCGCCGCCGCGCTACTGACCGGCTGCTCGGCGGCCGAGCCGGGAACCCCCGCGCCACCAGCGGCCACGACCGCTGCGACCTCCGACGGGACCACCACCCCAGGCACCCCGACCGGGGCCGCAAACCCGTCGACCGGGATGCCCGGCGACCCCGGCGCCCGGGGGGCCGGCGCGGACCGGGTCACCCTGACCCGATCCGGCGGCTTCGCCGGGAACCGGGACACGGTGACCGTCGAGCCCGACGGCCGATGGACCACGACCGACCGGGCCGGCGCGACGCGTACCGGCCGGCTCGACGCGGCGGCCCTCGACCGGCTCCGGATGCTCGTCGGCCCGGCCACCCGCGACCATGCCGGCGTCCCGTCCGACGACGGCTGCGCCGACACGTACCGCTATCAGCTCACCGTGGGGGCGACCCGCGTCGACTGGACCGACTGCCCGACCGGCCCGCGGCCACCGGACGCCACGCGGGAACTGGCCGCGCTGCTGCTGAAGACCACCACCACCGGCTGACCACGAGGTCGCCTCCCGCGAGCCGGCCACCGGTTGCGTCGCCGGTGGCGCGGCTCACGGCGGCCTGCGTGGGCGGACGCCACCCCGGGGTGACACTGGTCGGATAACCTACCCGCTCCGATTCGTGCGAGGAGCGTTGTGCCGAAGAGACGACCCGCCGGTCCGGGCCACCGGTCCGGCCCGACCGTTGCACACCGCCCGCCGCAGCCGACCGGCCCGCGTCTGCGCCCCGGCCTGCCGCGCACGGCCGGTCCGGTCGGCCCGCGCCGGCTGCTCGGCCGGATCGGGTTGCTGCCGGCGGTGGTCGCCACCGTCCTGGCCACCGGGTGCGCGGTCGCCGACGTCGAACGGGCCTCCGCGCCCACCCCGACACCTGTGGCGCGGACGTTGCGGACCCCGGACACCCTGCTGGGGCTGCCCCGCTCGGGTACGCCACTGCCCGCCGGGCTGCCCCGGTTCCGGCTCAACGAGCTGACCCGCGAGGCCACCCCGGCCACCAGCACCGTCGAGGCGGTCTACGGGCGGGGCCGACGCAGCCCGGAGACGATCGTGGTGAGCGCCGTCTCGGGCACCGTCCCCGACCCGCAGGCCATGCTGGACCGGCTGCTCAAGCCGTACCGGATTCCGAAGCCCCGGTCGGTGGAGTTCGGCCGGTACGGCGGCGAGGCCCGGTGCGGGCGCGGACGGACCGCCGACGAGGGCCACCTCACCGCCTGCGCCTGGGCCGACCCGGAGGTCGCCGGGGTGGTGGTCTTCCTGACCGCCACCAAACAGCCGGACCGCAAGGAGGATTTCCTCACCATCCGCGACGAGCTGGAACAGACCACCGGCTGACCGGCCCGCCACCGTCCCGGCCGCGCCGGGTCAGCCGGTGACGCCCGGCACCACCCGGAAGCGTTCGACGACGGCGAGGGTGTCGTCGTCCACCCGGAACCCGGCATCACCCAGCCAACCCAGGTAGTCCGACCCGTGCCAGTAATCCTCGTGCCCGGCCCGCCAGGCCGCCACCGAGTCGTACCCCTCCCCCTCGTCGCGGGCGTGGTCGAGGTCGACGTCGCCGAGCCGGACCACCCGCACCCCGGTCACCTCGATCACCGCGACCGGCCGGTCGGCGGAATCGACCACCACCGCCCGGTCGCCCACGGCCGGCAACGGCTCGTCGTCGCGCTCGTAGTCCTGCAACAGGCCCGTGGTGGAGGTCTTCGCCCCGCTCAACACTGCGGCCACGAGCTGGTCACGCAGCGGGCCGGGGAAGGCGAACTCGCACTTGGGCAGGTCGGTAGGGCTCGGTGTGGTCACCGGGCGACGGTAGCCCGGCGACCCCACCGCCCACATCCGCAATACCGGCGACGCCGGGTCAGGCCCGGGGGAACATCTGGCCGATGCGGATCCGGTTGCCGAACGGGTCCCGGATGCCGAAGTCGATGCCGTACGGGCGCTCGGTCGGCTCGTCGGTGATGTCGACACCCTTGCCGACCAGGTCCTCGTACGTCTTGCGGGCGTCGTCGGTGGTGATGCTCAGCCACCCGCCGATCGCGCCCTTGGTCAGCAGCTCCCGGACCTGCTCGGCGGTCGCCGGGTCCAGCGCGGGCGGGCCCGGCTTCTCCAGCAGCACCTCCCGCTGCGGGTCGCCGGGCACGTTGACCGTCAGCCACCGCATGAAACCCAGATCCTGGTCGGTGTTGACCTCGAAGCCCAGCTTGCCGACGTAGAAGTCGAGCGCCTCGTCCTGGTCGAGGACGTAGAGCTGGGAGCGGGTGATCGCGTTCATCGTCATGCCCGGAACGCTATGTCAGGCCGCTGACCTGCCGCTTATCCAAAACTGCTGGGCCTGGTCCAGGCTTTGGTGAAGCAGCTCGGCACCGTCGCGTCGCCGGCCGACCGGCGACTGCGGTACTCGCTGGGTGACTCACCGACGATCTGCCGGAAGGTGCGGCTGAACGAGCCGAGACTGCTGAACCCGACGGCGTAACAGATGTCGGTGACGTCCCGGCCGGTCTCCACCAGCATCGACATCGCCCGTTCCACCCGACGTCGTTGCAGGTAGCGGTGCGGGGTCTCACCGAAGGTGGCCCGGAAGGTGCGGATGAAGTGCGCCTCGGACACCAGCGCGATCCGGGCCAGCGCCGGGATGTCCAGCGGTTCGGCGAATGCCCGGTCCATCGCGTCCCGGGCCCGCAACATGGCCCGGTTCGACTGTTCCACCGCACGACTCATCGGCCCCCGCCCGTCGTCCCCGTTCGCGCCGATCAGGCTACCCAGCCGGACCGACAAGCGTGGTCCCGGGCGAGCGGCGACGGTGGGCCCTGCGGAGATCCGGAACGCTCAGCAGCCGCTCCACCGGACCGGAAAGGTGACCTGCGGGCCGGCGGTCCTGCCGACGACCAGACCGTTGTCGGCGATCGCCTCGGCGACGACGCGGGTCACCGGGTCCGAGACGACGCTACGCAGCGGCACCCGGCGATCGAGGTGATCGACCTCCGAGTAGGAGAGCAGGCTACCGGTGGCGTTGACGCCCGTCATGGCGATCAATCCCGGTCTGACCGGCGTCGCCACCCCGGTACGCAGGTCCCAGCGCACCATCTGCTCGTACTGCCCGTCCGCCGTGTCGGCGACCTGGCCGACCGCCCAGTTCCCCCGGGCCGCCCGTACCGTCGACTTCACCGCGCCGGGCGCGGTGAGCCGGTCGACCCGCCCGTCGGGGCGACGCACCCAGGCGACGGGCGGCGGGGCCACCCCGCGCCCGCCGGCACCACGTGCCCCGGGACCGGGCGACGAACGGTCCTCCTCGCCGGGGACCTCGCCGACGATGGTGCCGTCGTCGAGAATCGCCACCGGGATCCCACCGGGCTCCAGAACCTCGACGGTGTCCGGCCGGTCGACCGGCCAGCGCAGGGTCACCGGCTCCTCCAGGTAACCGCCGTAGCCGACGATGTCCCCTCGGCTGTTGACGGCCGTGACATAGCCGCCGATTCCGTTCGGCGGCAGGGGCAGCCACTCCACCCGGCCGTCCCGGTAGCGCCACGGTCGGTTGCCGGCGCTGGTGGAACTGTCGCCGACCAGGACGCCGTGCCGGTTGACGGCCACCAGCAGACCGGGTGATCCCGTCACCACGGTGACGCGCGGGCCGTCCCACCGCAGCAGCAGCGACTCCTGCCCCTGATCGGTGGCCCGCCTGCCGGTGCCGACGATGAACCGGCCGGCCGGGTCGACGAGCATCGCGTCCCAGGCCAGGCTCGCGCCGGGCGGCAGTGGCAGTGGATGCGTCATGCAGGCCGGGGCGCTGCCAGTCCTCGGCGCGGCCATCGCGGCACCGGGTGCGACAAGCGTCGCCGCCAGCAGACCGGCGGTGAGGATGGTGCACAGCCGACGCGGGGCGACGAGGATCATGGGTAGTCCGTCTCAGCCGGTGGGGTGGGGTGCTCCCACTCAACCAGCTCGATCCATCCACCGGAAGCGACCATTCGGTCACGCAGCGCGCAGATGACGCAGGAACGTACGCCGGCCGCTATCGACGGATCGACAGGCGGCAACGCCAGTGGCGGCCGTGCTGTGGAATTGGAGCCCCCGGCCGGGATCGAACCGGCGACATCTCGCTTACAAGGCGAGTGCTCTGGCCAGCTGAGCTACAGGGGCGCGTGTTGCGACGTCAGCATAGCGACTGACGTCGGGAAATCCCGGCCGGCAGGGTCCCCGAGCATGGAAAACGTCAATCTTGTGCCCGCGCCACCGACGAATCGACGCGCCGGAACCCCGTCAGGCGAGGGGATTGATGCCCGGCCGTGCCCGCCTGACCGAAATGCGTATGCCGTCCGTCCCACTCGGTGTATCCCGTCTTGGCACAGCTGGAAATCCCGTTTACCGTGCAGTGACACGGATGACACCCGGGGTCGGCGAAGGCTGCCTCCGGATGGGGTCCGCGGGTCGGCACCGTGGGTGCCGACAGCTCCTTCACTCGGATCGTCCGGCACGTTCCTGCCGGTGAAAGGAAGCGCACCACCATGGCTACGGTCACGTACGCGAAGGCGTCCCGGATCTACCCGGGCACCGAACGCCCCGCCGTCAACCAACTCGACCTCCAGATCGGCGACGGGGAGTTCCTCGTCCTGGTCGGCCCGTCGGGTTGCGGCAAGTCCACCAGCCTGCGGATGCTCGCCGGCCTGGAGGACGTCGACGACGGCGCGATCTACATCGACGAGCGGGACGTCACCCACCTCCCGCCGAAGGCCCGCGACATCGCGATGGTCTTCCAGAACTACGCCCTCTACCCGCACATGTCGGTGTACGAGAACATGGCGTTCGCCCTCAAGCTGCGCAAGACCCCGAAGGCCGAGATCGACCGGCGGGTCAAGGAGGCGGCCGGCCTGCTCCAGCTGGAGGAGTACCTCAGCCGCAAGCCGAAGGCGCTCTCCGGTGGTCAGCGCCAGCGGGTCGCGATGGGCCGGGCGATCGTCCGCGAGCCGCAGGTCTTCCTCATGGACGAGCCGCTGTCGAACCTCGACGCCAAGCTCCGCGTGCAGACCCGTACCCAGATCGCCTCGCTCCAGGCCAAGCTGGGCATCACCACGGTCTACGTCACCCACGACCAGGTCGAGGCCATGACCATGGGCCACCGGGTGGCGGTCATGCTCGACGGCGTCCTCCAGCAGGTGGACACCCCGCGGGCGCTCTACGACACCCCGGCCAACGTGTTCGTCGCCGGCTTCATGGGCTCCCCCGCCATGAACATCAAGACCGTTCCGCTGAACGAGCGGGGTGCGGCCTTCGCCGAGATGCACATCCCGCTGACCCGCGAGCAGGTCGAGGCGGCCCGCAGCGAGGGTGGCGACAACCGGGTCACCGTCGGTTTCCGCCCGGAGGACTGCGACCTGGTCAGCCCCACCGAGGGCGGCATGCCGGTCGTGGTCGAGCTGGTCGAGGACCTCGGTTCGGACGCCAACGTCTACGGCCACGCCGCCCTGGAGGGCCACGAGGAGCGTTTCGTGGTCCGCACCGACCGGCGGAACATGCCGAACATGGGTGACACCGTGTTCGTCAAGCCGCGGGCCGGCCGCAGCCACGTCTTCAACGCGGCCACCGGTCACCGCATCTGATCCCACCGCACGGAAAAGGGGCGGTCCGCTTCGGCGGGCCGCCCCTTTCGTCGTGTCTTCGTCCCGGGCGCGGGTGCCCGCGCCGCCGGATCAGCCTTCCGCAGCGCGGCGGCGGGCCACCTCGGCGAGGGTGACGGCAGCGGCCACGCTGGCGTTCAACGACTCCACGTCGGAGATCATCGGGATGCTGACGGTCAGGTCACACGTCTCCCCGACCAGCCGGGACAGCCCGCGCCCCTCGGAGCCGACCACCACGACCAGCGGGCCGACGGCGGCCTCCAGGTCGTACAGGTCGGTGTCGCCGTCGGCGTCCAGGCCGACCACCATGAAGCCGGCGTCCTGACACGCCTTCAGCGACCGGGTCAGGTTGGTGACCTGCGCGACCGGCACCCGCGCCGCCGCGCCGGCACTGGTCCGCCAGGCGGTCGCGGTGATCCCGGCGGCCCGCCGCTCCGGTACGAACACCCCCTGCGCGCCGAACGCGGCAGCGGACCGGATCACCGCACCGAGGTTACGCGGGTCGGTGACCCCGTCCAGCGCGACCAGCAGCGGCGCGGGCTGCTCCAGGGAGGCCGCCAGCAGGTCCTCGAAGAGTTCGTAGGCGAACGGCGGCACCTGGAGGCCGACACCCTGGTGCAGCACACCGCCGGTCATCCGGTCCAGTTCGGCCCGGCTGATCTCCAGGATGGCGATGCCCCGGTCGGCGGCCGTACGGGTGATCTCGTTGACTCGGTCGTCGGCGTCGATGCCCTGCGCGGTGTAGAGCGCGGTCGCCGGCACCTGGGCGCGCAGCGCCTCCAGCACCGGGTTGCGGCCCACCAGCAGCTCCGGACTGTCGCGCGACGGGTTGGACTTGCGCCCCGGCGCGACCCGGGGACCACTGCGGCCCGCACCGGCGCCACCCCGGCCACCCGCGCCGGACCGACCACCGCCGCCGGACCGGACGGGGGCCACGCCCCGGGTGCCCCTGCCCCAGGTGGTGTCCTTGGTGCCCGGCTGGCCAATCTTGGGAGCGCGACCCTCCTCGGCCGCCGCCCGGCGCTCCTTGTCCTGCTTCCAGGCGGTGCGCTGGGGCAGCTTCTCGGTCCCCGAGTACGCCTTGTGCCAGGGACGCTCGTCGGCGGGCAGGGTCTTGCCCCGGCCCGCGAGGGAGTCCTTGTTCTTGCCGCCGGAGCCCTTGGGGGCACCCGCCTTCGACGTCAGTCGCCGGCCACGGCGCTGCGAGTTGCCGGCCATCAGTCCTGCTCTCCAATAGTCCAACGGGGGCCCTGCGGGGTGTCCTCGACCACCACGCCGGACTGCTTGAGCTGGTCGCGTACGGCGTCCGCGGCCGCCCAGTCCTTGCGGCTGCGGGCCTGCGCGCGCTGCTCCAGGGCCAGTGCGACCAGGGAGTCCACCACGCCCCGCAGGTCGTCGACGCGACCGCCACCGGTCCAGGCCGGGTCGAGGGGGTCGACGCCGAGGATATCCAGCATCGCCCGGGTGGCGGCGAGGGTGGTGCGGACCGTCACATCATCGCCGTCGGCCAGCGCGGTGTTGCCGTCCCGCAGGGTGGCCTGGAGGACGGCGAGCGCGGCCGAGGTGTTCAGGTCGTCGTCCATCGCGGCCACGAACCCGGCGGGCAGCTCACCGAGCTGCCCCGCGCCGACCCGCTCCACGGCCCGCTGGACGAACCCCTCGATCCGCCGGTACGCCACCGCGGCCTCGCGCAGCGCGTCCTCCGAGTAGTCGATCCGGGACCGGTAGTGCGCCGCCGCGTAGTAGTAGCGCAGCTCCACCGGGCGCACCCCGAGCGAGTCGACGTAGTCGAGGTCGAGGGCGTTGCCGAGCGACTTGCCCATCTTGGCACCGCCGATGCTGAGCAGCCCGTGGTGCACCCACCAGCGGGCGAAGGGCAGCCCGGCGGCCTGCGACTGGGCGATCTCGTTCTCGTGGTGCGGGAAGGTCAGGTCGAGCCCGCCGCCGTGGATGTCGAACTCCGCGCCGAGGTACCGCAGGCACATCGCCGAGCACTCGATGTGCCAGCCGGGACGGCCCCGGCCCCACGGGGAGGGCCAGTAGGCGTCGGCCGGCTCGTCCGGCTTGACGCCCTTCCACAGCGCGAAGTCCCGGGGGTCCCGCTTGCCGCGCTCCGGGGCGTCCCCGGCGGACTGCATGTCGTCGGGCGACTGGCCGGACAGCGATCCGTACGCCGGCCAGGAGGCCACGTCGAAGTAGACGTCGCCGGACCCGTCGGTGGCCGGGTAGGCGTGACCGGTCTCGATCAGCCGGGCGATCAGCTCGTGCATCTCCGGGATGTGCCCGGTCGCCCGCGGCTCGTACGTCGGCGGCAGCACGTTCAACGCCTGGTACGAGCGGGCCAGCACCAGCTCGTTGGCGTACGCGATGGACCAGAACGGGCGGCCCTGCTCCTGCGCCTTGACGAGGATCTTGTCGTCGATGTCGGTCACGTTGCGGATGAAGGTGACCTCGAAGCCGGCGGCCGACAGCCAACGCCGCAACACGTCGTAGTTGACGCCCGAGCGAAGATGGCCGATGTGCGGCGGTGCCTGGAGGGTGAGACCACACAGGTAGACCCCCACCTTGCCGGCTTGCCGCGGAACGAAGTCCCGCACCGATCGGGCGGCGGTGTCATACAGGCGTAGCGTCACCGTACCAGGGTAGCTGTCCGTGCTCCCCCGGGTCGGCCCGAGCCGGGTCGTACGCTGCCTGCTGTGGAGACGACGGCGGCCCCCGACGAGCCGGGCAACCAGGTGCCGGCAGGTGACGACCCCGGCCGCCGCATGCCTGCCGGCGGCGAGCCCGGCCCGCGCGTGCCTGCGGGTGGCGGGCCGGGCCTTCAGGTTCCTGCCGGGGGCGAGACGGCGCAGACCCTGGACCGGGGCCTGCGCCTGCTGCACCTGGTGGCCGACGCGTCGGCCGGGCTGACCGTCACCGAGGCCGCCCACCGGCTCGGCATCGGCCGGGCCGCCGTGTACCGGCTGGTCGGCGCGCTGACCGGACACGGGATGCTGCGCCGGGGCGGCGACGGCCGGCTGCGGCTCGGCGTCGGCGTACTGCACCTGGCCCGACGGGCCCAGCCGCTGCTGGCCGAGGGGGCCCTGCCGGCGCTGCGGCGGCTCGCCGAACAGACCGGGGCGACCGCCCACCTGACCGTGGTGGAAGGTGGCGAGGGGGTCGCCCTGGCCGTGGTCGAGCCGAGCTGGACGTCGTTCCACGTGGCGTACCGGCCGGGGGCCCGGCACCCGCTGGAACGCGGGGCCGCCGGGCGGGCCGTCCTCGCCGGGCGGGCCGGTCACGCGGGCCCGGTGAGCACCGCCGGGGAACTCCAGGCCGGGGCGTACGGGGTGGCCGCGCCGGTGCTCGGGGTGCCCGGGCTGGAGGCGAGCGTCGGGGTGATCTCGTTGGCCCCGCTGCCGGTCGACACGGTCGGCCCGCAGGTCACCACCGCCGCCCGGACGATCGCCGCCGCCCTGTCCTGACCGTCCCTCGCCCCGACCCGCCCGACCCGCCCGACCCGACCTGGCCCGACCTGGCCTGGCCTGGCCTGGCCTGGCCTGGGGATGATCGACTCATCTGGGCCGAAACAGCGGTATCCGCCGGCCTCCACCCCACAACTTCGACCCACATGAGTCGATCACGCGCTCTCCCCCTCGGCTGCCCTCGCGGGTGAGGGCGTGCAGACCGGGGGGCGGAAGCAGGCGGGAGAGGGTCGGGGCGCATCGACGGTGCGGGGACCGTGCATTACCACGCTGTGTCGTGCGGTGGGGGTTTGTCCACAGGGGGTGGTTCCACGGGCAGGGGCGGTTGTCCACAGGGGTTTCGGCGAGCGGCCGGGAGGCCCGACGCTGGGGTCATGCCACCTCGACCTCATCGCCCGGCGGCCCTCGTCGGGCAGGTGTTCCGGGGCTCTGACGCGATCCGTCAGGGCCTGCTCACCCGCCACCAGCTGCGCGGGGCATCCTGGCTCCGGCTCGGCCACGACGTGTACGCCGATGCCCGACTCGCCCGCGACCACGCCCTGACCTGCCGCGCCGCCCTCCTCCGGATGCCCGCCGGCACGCTCGTCGCCGGTCCGTCGGCGGCGTATCTGCACGGGATCGAGCACGCCGCCGACTTCGGTGACGAGGTGCACGTGCTCGTCCCCCGGGCGACCCGGGTCGGCTCCCAGGGGGCGGCCACGTCCGCCTCCCGCCGGTCCGCCCGTCGCACCGTCCCCAGCGGGATCCGGCTCGACGCGGGCGGGGTTCGACGCGACGCGGCTGGCGGATGGCCCGACGCGGCTGGCGGGTGGTCGGGTGCGGGCGATGGGTGGTCCGGCGCCCCGGGCGGAATCCGGGTGCACAGCGTCGCCACCCCCGGCGGGTCGGCCGCTCATCCCCAACCGTATGCGTCCGGCCAGCTCCCCGAGGAGGCCACACCAGCGACCGGCGAGCAGCGCGAAGCCCACGCCTGTGGTCAGCGCCTCGTCGGTCGAACACACCGCGCCACATCGACCGATATCACCACGCCAGCCCGGCTCCTGCCCGGCATACCCGCCCCACCGGCCCTGCACCCCGAGCCGCCTCCGCCCACCGCACCGGCAGTGCCTGCGGGCGGGGCCACCGGCAGGGATAGGCCGGCGACCCGGAACGGGCCGGGCCTCGGGGCGGCCGGGACCGTCCCGCTCACCACGGCGACGCTGACGGACGTTCGCCCCCGGGCGACCGGCCCGTACCCGGCACCGCCCGTCCTGCCCCGGTCGTCCCCCGCGCTCGCCGCCTGGGAGACGGCGGCCTGGCTGGACCCGGTCCGGGCGGTCGGCATCGTCGACTCGCTGCTCGGCAGGGGGCTGACCAGCCCGGCCGCCCTCGCCGAGATCGCCACGTGCTTCGCCGACCGACGGGGTGGGGTACGGGCCCGCCGGGTCTTCGAGCTGGCCGATCCGGCCGCGCAGTCACCGCCCGAGTCGCACCTGCGGGTACGACTCGTGCTGGCCGGCCTGCCCCGGCCGGTCGCGCAGCATCCCGTACGGCTGCCGTCGGGGCTGGTCCTGCACCCCGATCTCGCCTGGCCGCAGTTCCGGGTCGCGGTGGAGTACGACGGGCGCTGGCACAGCGATCCCGAGCAACTGCACCGGGACCGTCGCCGGCTCAACCACCTGGTCGCCGCCGGCTGGACCGTTCTGCACGTGACCAGTCGCCGGTTGAGGGACGACTTCCCCGCCGTGGCCGGCGAGGTACGCATGGTCCTCACCCGACGCGGCTGGCGCCGATGATCCGCCCCCTTGGGCCGGTGTTGCGCTGTCCCCTCACCCCGACACCGCAACATCGGCCCCGTCGCGCAGAGTCGGCCCCGTCGCCGCAGAATCGGCCCCGTCGCGCAGAAGCAGAAGAGTCCGGACACGGAGAGGCCCGGACGACCGGGGTCGTCCGGGCCTCTCCCCTCGTGTTTTGACCGTTGTGTGGGCAGGGTGGTCTGGCGGTGTGGTGTGGGTGTTCGTGGTGGTGTGGGGGTGGGGTGTTATTTGCCCTTGTGGATGGCGTTGCGGCGGATGACGGGGTAGC
>NZ_JAFEUC010000039.1:0-1875 GCF_016901255.1 Micromonospora humida | reverse complement strand
ATCGGCGCCCTCCACCTCCGCCAGCCGGCGTCGGGTCTGCTGCAGGTCGGTGGTGACCCGCTTGAGGTACTCACGGAGCTTGTCTTCGTTCGCCATCGCGGGCCATCCCCCTGGGGGTAGCGGGCCTGAGGAGAGCAGACCCATCGGACTGCACAGGACTGTCCGCGTGCCTACTTAGATCGCCCTATCAGGGCTCTAAATCGCCTGTTGGGAGCCGGGAAACCGGGGCCTGACGGGCCCGGGTAAGGGCGAATTTAGAACCCGTCCCTAGGTTCCCGGCATGACCGAAGACGGCGTTCCGGGCGCACCGGCATTCCCCATGCCCCGTACCTGCCCGTTCTCCCCACCACGCGAGTACGCCGAGCTGCGGGCCGCACGGCCGTTGTCCCGGGTGACCCTCCAGGACGGCAACACGGCGTGGCTGGCCACCAGCCACGAGTACGTCCGTACGCTGCTCGGCCACCCCGCCACCAGCGCGAACCGGGCCCACCCCGGCTTCCCGGCGACCGTCGCCAACGTGCAGGCCTTCGCGCAGAAGGGCTTCCTGCTCTCGATGGACCAGCCGGAGCACTCGCTGCACCGGCGGATGGTGGCCGCCGAGTTCACCGTGCACCGGATCCGGCAGCTGCGGCCCCGCATCCAGCAGATCGTCGACGACCGGATCGACGCGCTGCTGGCGATCGAGACCCGTCCGGTGGACCTGGTACGGGAGCTGGCCCTGCCGGTCCCGTCCCTGGTGATCTGCGAACTGCTCGGTGTCCCCTACGGGTCCCGCGACGTCTTCCAGGGGCACACCGAGGTACTGCTGGCCCGCTCCAGCAGCCCGCAGCAGCGGCAGGAGTCGTTCGGCGCACTGCGCGCCTTCCTCGGCGACCTGGTCACCAGCAAGGACGGCGACCCGGACGACGACCTGCTGGGTCGCCTGTCGGTGAAGTACCGGGCGGCGGACTGCTACGACCACGAACTGCTCACCGGGTTCGCGATGCTGCTGCTGCTCGCCGGTCACGAGACCACCGCGAGCATGATCTCCCTCGGTCTGCTCGCGCTGCTACGGGACGAGCGGCTCGCGACGCAGCTGACCGACGATCCCACCCTGACCCCGAACGCCGTCGAGGAGCTGCTGCGCTACTTCAGCATCGTCGACTACCCCACCGCCCGGGTCGCCCTGGCCGACATCGACCTGGGTGCGGACCGGGTGCGCGCCGGTGAGGGCTTCGTCGCCTCCGCCGCCGCCGCCAACCACGACGGCGATGTCTTCGCCGATCCGGCCACCATCGACTTCCGGCGCGGCGTCCGTGGCCACGTCGCCTTCGGCTACGGCGTGCACCAGTGCCTCGGGCAGAACCTGGCCCGCGCCGAACTCGAGATCGTCTACGACACGGTGCTCGCCCGGCTGCCCGCCATGAAGCTGCTGACCTCCCCCGAGGAGCAGCCGTTCAAGGAGGCCACCGTGTACGGCCTGCACTCCCTGGAGGTGACCTGGTGAGTTCCCTGCGCCTGAGCGTCGACGACGAGCAGTGCTGCTGCTCGGGTCAGTGCGTGCTCGCCGCCCCCGACCTGTTCGACCAGCGCGAGGAGGACGGCATCGCCGTGGTGCTGGTCGCCGAGCCGACCGCGGACCGGTACGAGGAGGCCCGGACCGCCGCCCGGCACTGCCCGAGCAACGCCATCTCCGTGCACGAGCGGGACTGACGTCCTGCCCCTTCGCTCGACAGCCCGCCCACCGGGCGCGTGGGCCGGGTTCCCACATTCCTGGCACCCGGAAAGGCCTGTCCCGTGTCGAACTCCGAAGACAAGTTCCGTGAGTACCTCAAGCGTGCCACCGTCGATCTGCGGCAGACCCGCGCCCGCCTCGCCGAGGTGGAGGAGCAGGAC
>NZ_JAFEUC010000038.1:0-1973 GCF_016901255.1 Micromonospora humida | reverse complement strand
TCGGCGCCTCCTACGGCGGTGCCCTGGGGGTGACCACGACCAGCGGCCCGGGTGTCGCCCTGAAGTCCGAGACGATCTCCCTGGCCGTGGCCCTGGAGTTGCCGCTGGTGGTGGTGGACGTGCAACGCGCCGGCCCGTCGACGGGTCTGCCCACGAAAACCGAACAGGCCGACCTGAACATGGCGTTGCACGGCCGTCACGGTGAGGCCCCCGTCGCGGTGATCGCCGCGAAGTCACCCTCGGACTGTTTCCACGCCGCGCTGGAGGCCGCCCGTATCGCCCTGACCTACCGCACCCCGGTGATCCTGCTGTCGGACAACTACGTCGCCAACGGCTCCGAACCCTGGCTGCTACCCGACGTCGACGCCCTGCCCGACCTGCGCGTCGAGTTCACCACCGCCCCCAACGGCGACGACGGCGTCACGTTCCTGCCCTACCTACGTGACCCGGCCACCCTGGCCCGCCCCTGGGCCGTGCCGGGCACCCCCGGTCTGGAACACCGCATCGGTGGCCTGGAGAAAGCCGACAAGACCGGCGACATCTCCTACGACCCGGCCAACCACGACTACATGGTCCGCACCCGCGCCGCCCGCATCCAGGCCATCGACGTGCCCGACCTCGACGTCGACGACCCCGACGGCACCGCCCGGACCCTCGTCCTCGGCTGGGGCTCCACCTACGGCCCGATCGGCGCCGCCTGCCGCACCCTGCGCCACCGCGGCCAACCCATCGCCCAGGCCCACCTACGCCACCTCAACCCCCTCCCCGGCAACCTCGGCGACATCCTCGCCGCCTACGACCGGGTCGTCATCCCCGAGATGAACCTCGGCCAACTCGCCCAGGTCATCCGCGCCCGATACCTGATCGACGCGATCACCTACAACCAGGTCCGCGGCCTACCCTTCACCGCCGCCGAACTGGAGACGATGCTGGAAGAGGTCTGCAAAAATGCCTGAACCCGTCGCCGTGAAACTCACCGGCAAAGACTTCAAATCCGACCAGGAAGTCCGCTGGTGCCCCGGCTGCGGCGACTACGCCATCCTCGCCGCCGTCCAACAATTCATGCCCGAGTTGAACATCCCCCGCGCCAACACCGTCTTCATCTCCGGCATCGGCTGCTCATCCCGCTTCCCCTACTACATGAACACCTACGGGATGCACTCCATCCACGGCCGCGCCCCCGCCATCGCCACCGGACTGTCCGTCACCCGCCCCGACCTGTCCGTCTGGGTCGTCACCGGCGACGGCGACGCCCTGTCCATCGGCGGCAACCACCTCATCCACGCCCTACGCCGCAACGTCAACCTCAAGATCCTCCTGTTCAACAACCGCATCTACGGCCTCACCAAAGGCCAGTACTCCCCCACCAGCGAAACCGGCAAAATCACCAAATCCACCCCCGCCGGATCCGCCGACTCCCCCTTCAACCCCCTCTCCCTCGCCCTCGGAGCCGAAGCCACCTTCGTCGCCCGCACCATCGACTCCGACCGCAAACACCTCCAAACCGTCCTCCGCGCCGCCGCCGAACACCACGGCACCGCCTTCGTCGAGATCTACCAAAACTGCAACATCTTCAACGACGGCGCCTTCGACCAACTCAAACAACCCGACACCCGCGACGACTACCTCATCCGCCTCGAACACGGCCAACCCATCACCTTCGGCCACAACCAACAACACTGCGTCGTACACCCACCCCACGGCTTCGGCCTCGACATCCGCGACACCGCCACCACCCCACCCGAAGACATCGTCATCCACGACACCACCATCACCGACCCCGCCTACGCCTTCGCCCTGTCCCGCCTCCCCCAACACGACCTCCGCAACACCCCCATCGGCGTCCTCCGCCAAACCCAACGCCCCACCTACGACACCCTCGTCCAACACCAAATCACCACCGCCCGAAACACCACCACCGACACCCCCGAACAACAACTCACCACCCTCCTCCACACCGGCGACACCTGGAC
>NZ_JAFEUC010000037.1:0-2066 GCF_016901255.1 Micromonospora humida | reverse complement strand
CACCCCCACCCACCTCCACCTCCACCTCACCACCCCCACCCCCACCGGCCACCAAACCCTCACCATCCACACCCGCACCACCACCACCTGGACCACCCACGCCACCGCCACCATCAACCCCGAGGAACCCACCGTCCCGGCGGAGATCGGCGCCTGGCCCCCGGCCGGGGAACCGGTCGACGTCGACGCGCTCTACCCGCTGCTCGCCGCGAGGGGCTACCAGTACGGGCCCGCCTTCCAGAACCTGCGCCGTGCCTGGCGTGCCGGCCCCGACGTCTACGCCGAGGTCGAGCTGCCCGACGACCTGCGCCCGGAGGGTTACGCGGTGCACCCGGCGCTCGCCGACGCGGCCCTGCACGCGCTGATCGCCGTCGCCGCCGAGCACCCCGACGCCGCGCCGCGTGTGCCGTACAGCTTCTCCGGCGTCGCCGTGCACGCCACCCTGGCCACGTCGGTCCGGGCCCGACTCACCGCGATCGGCGAGGACGCGTACCGGGTGCTGCTGGAGGACCCGGACGGGCACCCCGTGCTCTCCGTCGACCGCCTCGACCTGCGCGCGCTGGACCCCGCCACGCTGCCCGTCGTCGCCGCGCCCGGCACCGAGCTGCTGCACCGCCTCGACTGGCAGGAGCTGCGCGTGGACGCCACGCCGCCGGCCGAACCGGTTGACTGGGCCGTCCTCGGCACGCCCGGCCCGGCGCTGCGCGGCGCGCTGCCCGGTCTGCGCCAGGTGCCGGACCTCGCCGCCCTGCTCGCCGGTGAGCCGCCCGAGGTGGTCTTCCTGACCTGCCGGACCCCCCGCCCGGACGAGACGCCCGCCGACGCCACGGCCACCACCGACGACCCGGTCGCCGCCGCACACGAGCTGACCGAGGCGCTGCTGCACCGCCTCCAGCAGTGGCTCGCCGAGGAGCGGCTGACCGGCACCCGACTGGTGATCACCACCGAGGGTGGGGTCGCCGCGCACCTCGCCGACCAGATCGCCGACCTGGCCGCCGCCGCCTGCTGGGGCCTCACCCGCTCCGCGCAGGCCGAACACCCCGACCGGTTCGTGCTGCTCGACCTGGACGGACGCCCGACCGACCCGTCGGTGCTGCCCGCCGCGCTGGCCACGGCCGAGCCGCACCTCGCGGTGCGCTTCGGCGGGGCGTACGTCGACCGGCTGGTCCGCTGCGCCGACGACCCGGCGCGGCTGGTGCCGCCGGCCGAGAACTGGCGGTTCGGCACCACCTCCGCCGGCACCCTGGCCAACGTCGCCATGGTCCCGGCACCCGAGGCGCTGCGCCCGCTACGCGACGGCGAGGTGCGGGTACGCACCCACGCCACCGGCCTGAACTTCCGCGACGTGCTCATCGCGCTGGGCAGCTACCCCGGTGAGGCGCCGCTGGGCAGCGAGGGCGCGGGCGTGGTCGTGGAGACCGGTCCCGGCGTGACCGGACTCGACCCGGGCGACCGGGTGATGGGTCTCTTCTCCGAGGGCACCGGCCCGCTCGCGGTCTGCGACCATCTCCTGCTCACCCGGACCCCCGACCACCTCAGCGACAGCCAGGCCGCCGTGCTGCCGATCGCCTACCTGACCGCCATGTACGGCCTCGGCGACCTCGCCGGCCTGCGGGCGGGGCAGTCCGTCCTGATCCACACCGCGACCGGCGGGGTCGGGATGGCCGCCCTGCACTACGCCCGGCACCTCGGGGCCACCGTGCACACCACGGCCAGCACCGGCAAGCAGCCCACCCTCAGCGCGCTCGGCGTGCCGGACTCCCACATCCACGACTCCCGGACCACCGCGTACCGGGAGGGGATCGCGGCGGTGGCCCCGCAGGGGGTCGACGTCGTCCTCAACAGCCTCACCCAGGCGCACGTCGACGCGGGTCTGGCGCTGCTGGCCGAGGGGGGCACCTTCCTGGAGATCGGCAAGACCGACATCCGCGACCCCCACACCATCACCACCACCCACCCCCACCTCACCTACCAGCCCTACGACCTCCTCGACGCCGGACCCACCCGCATCCACCAACTCCTCACCACCCTCACCCACCTCATCACCACCAACGCCCTACCCGCCC
>NZ_JAFEUC010000036.1:0-2586 GCF_016901255.1 Micromonospora humida | reverse complement strand
TCGGGGTGGTGTTGGAGTGCGGTGTGGAGGGTGTGGGTGGTGTCGATTTTGGCGGTGAGGGTGGTGTGGAGGGTGTGGGGGGTTTGGGTGGTGAGGGGGGTGTCGTGGAGGGTGCCGGCGGTGTGGATGACGGTGGTGAGGGGGTGGGTGGTGGGGATGGTGGTGAGGAGTTGGTGGAGTTGGTGGGGTTGGGTGGGGTCGTATTGGGCGGTGGTGGTGGTTGTTCCGTGGGTGTGGAGTTCGGTGGTGAGGGGGGTGAGGGTGTCGGGGTTTCCTCGGGTGGTGAGTAGGAGGTGGTGGTGGGGGTGGGTGGTGGCGAGGTGTCGTGCGGTGTGGGTGGCGAGGGCGCCGGTGGCGCCGGTGATGAGGATGGTGCCCCGGGTGGGCTTCGGCACGGGCACCGTGACAGCCAGCTTGCCGGTGTGCCGGCCCAGGCTGAGGTGACGCAGCACGTCGGGAAGCTCACTGGCGGGCCAGACGGCCACCGGTAGGGCGGGTAGGGCGTTGGTGGTGATGAGGTGGGTGAGGGTGGTGAGGAGTTGGTGGATGCGGGTGGGTCCGGCGTCGAGGAGGTCGTAGGGCTGGTAGGTGAGGTGGGGGTGGGTGGTGGTGACGGTGTGGGGGTCGCGGATGTCGGTCTTGCCGATCTCCAGGAAGGTGCCCCCCTCGGCCAGCAGCGCGAGGCTGGTGTCCACGTGCTCGTGGGTCAGCGTGTTCAGGACGACGTCGACACCGTCGGGATCGGTCTGCCGGATGCGCCCGCCGTACGCCGTCGTCCGGGAGTCGTGGATGTGGGAGTCCGGCACGCCGAGCGCGCTGAGGGTGGCCTGCTTGGGCGCGCTCGCGGTGGTGTGCACGGTGGCCCCGAGGTGCCGGGCGTAGTGCAGGGCGGCCATCCCGACCCCGCCGGTCGCGGTGTGCAGGAGGAGCCGCTGACCGGCCCGCAGGTCGGCCAGGTCGGTCAGACCGTACATGGCGGTCAGGTAGACGATCGGCAGGACCGCCGCCTCGACGTCGCTGAGCCGGGCCGGGGTCCGCACCAGATGACGGTGGTCGGAGACCGCCACCGGACCGGCGCAGCCCTCGGGGAACAGCCCCATCACCCGGTCGCCGACCGAAAGCCCGGTGACCTCGGAACCGACCTCCGTCACGACGCCGGCGCCCTCGCCACCGATCTGCGCGTCGTCGCCCGGGTAGAGCCCCAGCGCGATCATCACGTCCCGGAAGTTCAGGCCGGCCGCGCGCATCGAGACCCGTACCTCGCCGCCGGCCAACGGGCGGTCCCCCGCGGGCGACGGCACCAGCGCCAGGTTCGCCAACGTGCCACGGCTCGTCACGTCCAGCCGCCAGTTGCCACCCCCGTCCGGGGGCTGCAGCACGGCCGCCGACTCGGCGACCGGAACCAGCCGGGGGACCAGTGTGGTGTCGTCGCGGACCGCCGCCTCCGGCTCCGGACCGTCCACCGCCGCCGGCAGCGTCGCGTCGGCCGGACCGGGCAGGTCCAGCAGGGCGAACCGGTCGGGGAACTCGGCACGCGCCGACCGGATCAGACCCCACACCGTGGACGCCGGTAGATCCTGGATCTCCGGCCCGGTCCGGGTGGCGACCGCCCCCCGGGTGACCGTCACCAGCCGGTGGTCACCGAAGACGGGCTCGCCGACCCACCGTTGCGCCAGCCCCAGGGCCCGTTCGGCGACCTCGTGGGCGAGGGCGACGACCTCGTCCGCCGGACGCGGCGCGGCCCGGTCGATCGCCGGCCCCGGCCCGCCGTCGGTCACGCAGGTCACCATCGTGTCGGCCGGGACCGCCGTGCCGGCGGCGATCGCCGCCGCCAGCGCGTCCAGGTCGGGGTGGACGGTGACGTCGCGGCCGGCCGCGCGGAGCGCGTCGGCCAACCCCAGCGGGTCGACACCGACCACGTGCACGCCGGACGGCTCCACGGTCGGGCCGGCCTCCTGCGGCACCCACTCGACCCGCATCGGTGTGACCGGGGCTTCCGTGGCGGTCGACCGGTCGGCCGTGAACGGCCTGGTGGTCAACTCCTCGACGGTGATCACCTCGGCGTCGTCGAGGTCGGTGGCGACCAGCCGTACCGCGTGCTCGGAGAGCCGGGTCAGCCGCACCCGCAGGGCGGAGGCGCTGCGACCGGTCGCGCGCACCCCGCCCCAGGAGAACGGCACCCGCAGCGGGCCGGCGAGGTCGGCCGGCGTCGCGATCAGCGCGTGCAGCGCCGCGTCCAGCAACGCCGGGTGGACGACGTGCCCGTCGACCTCGGTCCCGTCGGGGAGGCTGACCTCCGCGTACAGCTCGTCGCCGTGCCGCCAGAGTGCCCGCAGGTTACGGAAGGTCGGGCCGTAGGCGTAGCCGTGGTCGGTCAACCGCGCGTACAGGCCGGAGAGGTCGACGGCCTGTGCCCCCGGTGGCGGCCAGGCGCCCGGCGGGGACGCGGGCTCGGGTACCGGTTCGGGGTTGATGGTGGCGGTGGCGTGGGTGGTCCAGGTGGTGGTGGTGCGGGTGTGGATGGTGAGGGTTTGGTGGCCGGTGGGGGTGGGGGTGGTGAGGTGGAGGTGGAGGTGGGTGGGGGTG
>NZ_JAFEUC010000035.1:0-2641 GCF_016901255.1 Micromonospora humida | reverse complement strand
CACCGCCGGCACCCTCCACGACACCCCCCTCACCACCCAAACCCCCCACACCCTCCACACCACCCTCACCGCCAAAATCGACACCACCCACACCCTCCACACCGCACTCCAACACCACCCCGACGTCACCCTCGTCACCTACAGCAGCGCCGCGGCGACCTTCGGGAACCCGGGTCAGGCCAACTACGGCGCGGCCAACGCCTTCCAGGACGCCCTCGCCCACCACCGCCAGCGCAGCGGCCTGCGCGCCACCGCCATCGGATGGGGACTCTGGGACACCGCCGACGGGATGGCCGGCGGTCTCGGCCGGGCCGAACTCGACCGGATCGCGGCGGCCGGCGTACTGCCGATCGACGTGCACCAGGGGCTCGCCGCCCTCGACGCCGTGCTCGACGCGGACCGCCCCACGGTCCTGCCGGTACGGCTGAACCTGAACGCGTTCGCCGCCCGGGACGCCGTACCGCCGATGCTCAGCCGGCTGGTCCGCCCGGCGCGGCGGCGGGCCGCCACGGGTGCCGGCGGCACCGGTGAACTCGCCCGACGGCTGGCCGGGCAGAGCGCCCAGGAGCAGACCGCCTTCCTCACCGACCTGGTACGCGCCGAGGTGGACGTGGTCCTCGGTCGCACCGACGGCGAACCGGTCGACCCGCAGCGGCCCTTCCGGGAGCTGGGTGTGGACTCGCTGACGGCCGTCGAGCTGCGCAACCGGCTGGTCGCCGCGACCGGCGTCCCGCTCGCCGCGACCGCGGTCTTCGACCACCCCACCCCGGCCGCGCTGGTGGAGCATCTGCGCACCGTCGTCGCCGGACCGGACGGCGCGGCACCGGCGACGCCGACGATCCGTACCGCCGTCGCGGTCGCCGACGACCCGGTCGCCATCGTCGCCATGTCCTGCCGGTTCCCCGGCGGCGTCACCAGCCCGGAGCACCTGTGGCGGGTGGTCGCCGACGGCGTCGACACCGTCGGCGACTTCCCCACCGACCGGGGCTGGAACGTGGACGACCTCTTCGACCCCGACCCGGCCGCCGTCGGCCGGACCTACACCCGGCAGGGCGGGTTCCTCCTCGACGCCGACACGTTCGACGCGGACTTCTTCGAGATCAGCCCCCGTGAGGCGGCGGCCATGGACCCGCAGCAGCGGTTGCTGCTGGAGACCTCGTGGGAGGCCATCGAGGCGGCCGGCATAGACCCCGCGGACCTGCGCGGCAGCGACACCGGCGTCTTCGTCGGCGTCATCACCAGCGACTACGTCACCCGGCTGGGCCACACCCCGGCCAGCGTCGAGGGACACGTCTCCACCGGCACCACCACGAGCGTCGCGTCCGGCCGCATCGCGTACACGCTCGGCCTGGAGGGGCCGGCGATCACGGTGGATACCGCCTGCTCGTCGTCGCTGGTCGCGCTGCACCTCGCCGCCGGCTCGCTGCGCTCGGGCGAGTGCTCGCTCGCCCTGGTCGGCGGCGCCACCGTGATGGCCGGGCCGGTCAACTTCGTCGAGTTCAGCCGGCAGCGGGCGCTGTCCCCCGACGGCCGCTGCAAGGCGTTCTCGTCCTCTGCCGACGGTACGGGGTGGGGTGAGGGTGTTGGTGTGGTGGTGTTGGAGCGGTTGTCGGATGCGCGGCGTAACGGGCACCCCGTGTTGGCGGTGGTGCGGGGTTCGGCGGTTAATCAGGATGGTGCGTCGAATGGTTTGACGGCGCCGCATGGTCCGTCGCAGGAGCGGGTGATTCGTCAGGCGTTGGCGAGTGGTGGTTTGTCGGCGGGTGATGTGGATGTGGTGGAGGCGCATGGTACGGGGACGCGGTTGGGTGATCCGATCGAGGCGCAGGCGTTGTTGGCGACGTACGGTCGGGAGCACTCGGCGGATCGTCCGTTGTTCCTCGGCTCACTGAAGTCGAACATCGGCCACACCCTCGCCGCCGCCGGAGTGGCCGGCGTGATCAAGATGGTGCTGGCGATGCGCGCCGGGGTGATGCCGAAGACGTTGCACGTGGGTGAGCCGACCACGCATGTGGATTGGTCGTCCGGCGCGGTGGAGCTGCTCACCGAGGCACGGCCGTGGGACGGCGAACGTCCCCGCCGGTCGGCGGTCTCCTCGTTCGGTATGAGCGGGACGAACGCACACGTGGTCCTGGAGGGGGTGCCGGAGCCGGCGACGGCGGTGGTTCCCGATGGCGGTGAGCCGGATGGTCCGGTGTCGTTGGTGTTGTCGGCGCGGTCGGTGGGGTCGTTGCGGGCGCAGGCGTTGCGGTTGGCGGGGTTTGTGGGTGGTGGTGGGGTGTCGTTGTCGGATGTGGCGTGGACGTTGGCGGGTCGTGCGGTTTTTGGTCATCGTGCGGTGGTGGTGGGTGGTTCGCGGGCGGAGTTGGTGGCGGGTTTGACGGCGTTGGGTTCGGGTTCGGATTATGTTCCGCCGTCGGTTTCCTCGTCGGTTTCCTCGTCGGTTTCGTCGCCGGTTTCTTCGGCTGTTTCGTCGGGGGTGGTGTCGTCGGTTTGTTCGGGTGTGGTGTCGGGTGGGGTGGTGTCGGGTGGGACGGTGTTTGTGTTTCCGGGTCAGGGGTCGCAGTGGTGGGGTATGGGTCGGGAGTTGTGGGGGTGTGATGCTGTTTTTCGGGGGCGGTTTGAGGAGTGTGTTGGGGTG
>NZ_JAFEUC010000034.1:0-2696 GCF_016901255.1 Micromonospora humida | reverse complement strand
CGCCGTCAACCCATTCGACGCACCATCCTGATTAACCGCACTCCCCCGCACCACCGCCAACACCCGATGACCCCGACGACGCGCATCCGACAACCGCTCCACCACCACCACACCCACACCCTCCGACCAGGCGGTGCCGGCGGCCGAGTCGGAGTAGGAGTGGCAGCGGCCGTCGGGGGACAGGCCGCCCTGCCGGGAGAACTCGATGAAGGTCGTCGGTGTGGCCATGACGGTGACGCCGCCGGCGAGGGCCAGCGAGCACTCCCCGGCCTGCAGCGCCTGCCCGGCCAGGTGCAGGGCGACCAGCGACGACGAACACGCGGTGTCCACGGTGATGGCGGGCCCCTGCAGGCCCAGCGCGTAGGAGACCCGTCCGGACACCACGCTGGAGGCGCGTCCGGCGAGGGTGTAGCCCTCGACGCCGGCGGTGCTCTGTTGCAGCATTCCGTAGTCCTGGCCGTTGGTGCCGGCGAAGACCCCGGTGTCGCTGTCGCGCAGGGTGGCCGGGTCGATGCCGGCGTGTTCCAGGGCCTCCCAGGAGACCTCCAGCAGGAGCCGCTGCTGCGGGTCCATCGCGAGGGCCTCGCGGGGCGAGATGCCGAAGAACTCGGCGTCGAAGTCACCGGCGTCGGGGAGGAAACCGCCGCCCCGGGCATGGGTGTGGCCGGGGGCGCCCTGTCGGGGGTCGTAGAGGTCCACCGGCCAGCCGCGGTCGGTCGGGAAGCCGGTGATCGCGTCGCGTTCCTCGATCACGAACCGCCACAGGTCGTCGGCCGACCGGATGCCACCGGGGTAGCGGCAGGCCATCCCCACGATCACCACCGGGTCGTCGGCGACGGCCACGACGGTCGGGGTGGGCTCCGTACGGTGGCCGCCGGTCAGCATTTCCCGGAGGTGTTCGACGAGGCGTACGGGGGTCGGGTGGTCGAAGGCGACGGTGCTCGGCAACCGCAGGCCGGTCGCCTGGTTGAGCCGGTTGCGCAGCTGCACCGACATCAGGGAGTCGAAGCCGAGGTCGCGGAACGCGTGGTCCGCCGGGACGCGGGACGCGTCGCCGTGGCCGAGGACGAACGCCGCTTCCGCGCCGACCAGGTCCCGCAGGTAGCCGGTCTGTTCGGGGACGGACATGCCGTCGAGCCGGGCGGTGGGCGCGGGGGGTTCCGCCGGCTGCTGCGGGGCCCGCCGGTGCTCGTCGATGTCGGCGATGACCAGGAAGGTCTCGTCCCGGTCGAGGGTTTCCTGGAGGGCGTCGAGGGCGGTTTCGGCCCGCATCGCGACGAGGCCCTGGCCGGCCAGCCTGCGGTTGCGTCGGTCGGCGTCCGGGGTGTCCCAGGCACCCCAGGCGATGGAGGTGGCCGTACGGCCCTGTCGGCGTCTGCGGTAGGCGAGGCTGTCGAGGAACGTGTTCGCCGCGGCGTAGGCGCCCTGCCCGGCGTTGCCGAGGACACCGGCGACGGAGGAGAACAGGACGAACGCCGAGAGGTCGAGGTCCCGGGTCAGCTCGTGCAGGTTGGTCGCCGCGTCGACCTTCGGCCGCAGGACGGCGTCGAGGCTGGCCGGGGTGATGTCGGCCAGCACGGCGTCGTCGAGCACCATGGCGCAGTGGAACACCGCGGTGAGCGGGAACTGCTCCGGTACCTCGGTGAGCACCCGGGTCAGGGCCTCGCGGTCGGCGGCGTCGCAGGACACGATGGTGACGCGGGTGCCCAGTCCGGTCAGCTCCGTGGTGAGTTCGGCGGCGTTCTCGGCGTCGGGACCGCGCCGGCTCAGGAGCAGCAGGTGTTCGACGCCGTTGCGGGCCAGCCACCGCGCGACGTGTCGGCCGACGGCTCCGGTTCCCCCGGTCACGAGCGCCGTTCCGGAGGGTTTCCACCGTCGGCGGGCCGGGGTGGTGGTGTGCCGGGCCGCCGGGCTGATCCGCCGGGCGTACGTTCCGCCGGCCCGGACGGCGAACCGGTCGGCGCGGCCGCGGCGGGTCAGGATCCGGCACAGGCGGGCGGTGACCTGTTCGTCGCCGGGTGATCCGGGTAGGTCGACGAGGCCGCCCCAGCGGTCCGGCAGTTCGAGGGCGGCCACGGCACCCAGGCCCCAGACCAGGGCGTCGGTGGTGCCCGTCACGGGGTCGGTGGGTTCTGCCGGTACCGCCCCGTCGGTCAGCAGCCACAACGGCGCTGCGCTCCCGGTGTCCTCGATCGCTTGGACGAGGGCCACCGTGGCGGCCAGCCCGGCGGGTACGCCGGGGTGGTCGGGCAGCGGTTCGTCGGCGGCGGCAAGGAAGGACAGCACGCCGCGCAGATCGCTTCCGGCGGAGGTGATCAGGTCGACCAGCTCGGTCCGGCCGGTGGTGCCGGCCGGCACGTCGGCGTGGATGACGTCGATGCCGTGGGTGGTGAGCGCCTCGGCCCAGGCGGTCCCCCACGGGTCGCCGGCCGTCAGCACCAGCCATGTTCCGGGCAGTGCGGTGCCGTCGCCGGTTCCTGCGGACGGCGGTGCGGTGTCGACGTCCGTGGGTTGCCAGACGACGTGGTGACGCCAGGCGGCGGAGGTCGGCCGCGCACGCTCCGTCGTGGTCAGCCAGAAGTGTTCGTGTTGGAAGGGATACGTCGGCAACACCACCCGAGCACCACCCACCAACGCCGCACCCCAATCAACCCCCACACCCCCCACGAACACCTCACCCAACGACAACAAAAACC
>NZ_JAFEUC010000033.1:0-2764 GCF_016901255.1 Micromonospora humida | reverse complement strand
CGATACAAACGCACCGCACGTTCACGCAGCTCATCGGGGTACTTCTTCGGTGCAGCCACGGATGACTCCCTTCAGCTCCATCAGAGCATGATCGAAAGCCTCCGAGCTACCGGGGGAACCTCAGGACGCCCAGGGCGAGCTACTCGCCGCCTACGACGCCTACCGACACCTCCAGTCCCGGTTCCAGGCACAGCAGGCCGAGGCGGCACAGCGGGCGCGGTGGGGAGCGGTACCCGAGGCGGTGATGGCAGCCGGCGAGGCCACAGGCGAAAGGTACGGCGAAGTCGGCGACAATCGACGCCCGCCGGACCGGTTCCACGGCGAGCGCCCGGAGGCGGGCCGCACCACACGAACCGGGCAGGTCTCAGTCGTCAACGCGGTAGCAGGCCGTGGCGAGGAAGCCGACCACGATGCCAGGTCGCGACTGCTGGCCGAGCTGCGCCGGCACCTGCTCGCACCTGCCGCACCGAAACAGCCGGTCGAGCCTCTCACGCTTTCGGAGGTCCGTCAGCGGGTGGCCCATCTCCATAGCCTTTACCAGCGTGGCAACTATGCCGAGGCGGTCCGGGCGTTGCCCGACACGTTCGAGCAGGCGAACCTGTTGACCCGGACCTGCACCGGCACGCAGCGCGCCCTGGCCGTCGGGTCGCTGGCGGCGGCGAATCTCGCCGCCGCCAAACTGGCGGGTGGGGCGAGGATCATCGTTCCAGATCGTGTTGGCGTAGTGTTCTGCCTCTCGCTCCTACTACAAGAAGAAAGGCGCCGAAGGAAAGAACCGCCGCAAGCGATGCTCGCCCTCGCCCGACGACGCGTTGACGTCCTCTGGGCGCTTGTCAGTGACCGAAGGACCTCATCCGAACGGCATCGGCGATCCGCGCCGCCGTCTGAACCAGGTCACTCCCCGCCGACGCGCCCCCGATCCTGTCGGCCGTATCACCGCGCCCGTCAAGATCATCTGGAGTCGCATGGAGACCCTTATCTATTCCTGAGGCGCTTCTCTATATGGTTTCACAGGCCTACTGCCTGCGTCCTCTCTATTCCTGGCTTCGTCTGCCGGTCGCAACAGGCGATTGGTGTGCTCGGTGGTAAAAGATCAGCAGGACTGTCCCGGGCGCCTTCTCGGCCTGCTTCTGGGTGTTCCGCGCTTCGACCGGGCCGTCTCTGTGCGTAGGCTGACAGCGCGTCGACTCCGGTGGCAGGTTCGCCTGCTGCCGACTTGGGCTGGCGTTGCGCTTCGCCGGGCTATCGGAAGCCCCACCCGCCACTCAGACACCGCTCCTGCTCTCGATCGCTTGCCATTGCCGGATCAGCGGTCGCGCATATCCGGGGTCGATGTCGGCGGCAAAAGCGAGTAGACCGGTGACATGGTTGGCGAAGCCAAAGACAGAGGTGAACCCATAGTGCTCGGCGTGTCGGTGGATTCCGAACCGATCGGCACCGAACAAGTGCTTTGCGAGGCGGTCCTTGACCTCGCGGCTGATCGTTATTCCGTCGTCGGTTAAAACCACGCCGAGGACGATCCGGCGGGCCCCAGGCGGAATGATTCGGAGTTTCTTCTCCTGCAGGCAAAATCCGTTGTGTCTAACTATCTTACGCACCTCGCGTACGAGTTTACGGCAATGTTCGCGGTCGAAGGCATCGCTGCCTCCAAGCACGATGTCGTCGGCGTAGCGGGTATAGGTAAGCCCAGCGCTGACGGCGAGCCTCTGCAGCCCTGTGTCTAGGCGACGGGTTACAAGGTTAGCGATCGCGCCGCTGGTCGGGCTCCCCTGCGGAACGAAGCCCAACGAGCCTGACCGGTAGGCGGGTATGGCTTGGTAGCGCTCGACTTGGGGTGCGGTGAGGGTGCGGCGCCCGAACACTGCCGCTGAATCGCGGGTGCAGAGGCGGGCCAGCTCCAACGAAATCAGCGGCTGGTAGCCGAGGCTGCGGTAGACGGAAAAGACACGATATTCGCTGATACTTTGAAAGAAGTCGTGCAGGTCGAATTTGAGTAGGTAGCGCGCGCCGATGTGGCAGCGGGCGCAGGCGGCCACGGAGCGCCCAGGCACGTACGCGTAGGCCGCTGGGTGTACAGGGATCCGGTGCAGAATGCGATCCAGCACCCAGCGCTGCACGTCCCGTAGAACTGGCTGGGGGGCGCTGATCAGTCGCATCTTGCCGCCAGTGCGGCGCTGGCGGGTGAACTCGGTGTAGGGGTCCAGCTCGCGGGCGACGATCCGGCGCAGGTAGCCGTACTTCGCGCCGGTTAGATGAGCCAGGTGGTTTAGCGTAAGCACGGGCGTAACGCCGGCCGCGCGCAGGCGGCTGATCTGCCGCATGGCTCGGTCTAGCACCTGATCATCAACGCCACGTTCCCGGCCGAGCTTGCGGTAGAGGTGGGGGGAGTCGTAGGTCATTTACCTTTGGCCTCCCCACGCCGACAGGCGCAGCGCAGCGTGCCCCAGGCATACGCCCGGGTTCGCTGTGCTGTTCCCGGCGGTAGCGAGTGCTTGTCCACAACGGAGGGTAACCCTCTCCGCCGCCAGGGCATCCCTGGCGAATGCCGGCACGATGCCGGGCCGCTAAACGCCTACGACTCCCTCAAGGCACGAGGGTAGTACGGCTCGGTGGAGCCAATCAACCGAGCGTGCTGGGGGCGGGCTAGGTTCTGTCTCGCGGATCTTGGTTGTCGGGGACGGCGCGTAGCCAGTCGAGGGTTTCGACCAGATCGAGGGTGGCCTGGAAGTTGGCGGCCAACTTGTCGTAGCGGGTGGCGAGTCCT
>NZ_JAFEUC010000032.1:0-2987 GCF_016901255.1 Micromonospora humida | reverse complement strand
CGGGAGCCGATCGCGATCGTGGGTATGGCGTGTCGTTTTCCGGGTGGGGTGGTCTCGCCGGAGCAGTTGTGGGACCTGGTGGTCGAGGGTCGGGACGCGGTTGGTGGGTTTCCGGAGGGTCGGGGGTGGGACCTGGAGGGTCTCTACGATCCGGATCCGGACGCGGTGGGTCGGTCGTACACGCGGCAGGGTGGTTTCCTGCACGAGGCGGGTGGGTTCGACGCGGAGTTCTTCGGGATCTCGCCGCGTGAGGCGTTGGCGATGGATCCGCAGCAGCGGTTGTTGTTGGAGACGTCGTGGGAGGCGGTGGAGCGGGCGGGTATCGCGCCGGACGCGTTGCGGGGCACCGACACCGGCGTCTTCGTCGGGGTGATGTACAACGACTACGGCTCCCGGCTGCGACCGGCGCCGAAGAGCTTCGAGGGCTACGTCGCCAACGGCAGCCTCGCGAGCCTCGCCTCGGGCCGGATCGCCTACACGCTCGGTCTGGAGGGGCCGGCCCTGTCGGTGGACACCGCCTGTTCGTCGTCGCTGGTCGCGTTGCACCTGGCCGCGCAGTCGCTGCGTAAGCGGGAGTGCTCGACGGCGCTCGTCGGCGGAGTCGCGGTGATGGCCACCCCGACCACCTTCGTGGAGTTCAGCCGCCAGCGTGGCCTGGCGCCCGACGGCCGGTGCAAGGCGTTCTCCTCGTCCGCGGACGGCACCGGTTGGGGCGAGGGTGTGGGTGTGGTGGTGGTGCAGCGGTTGTCCGACGCCCGTCGGGCCGGCCGGCGCGTCCTCGCGGTCATCCGGGGCAGCGCGGTCAACCAGGACGGCGCGTCCAACGGCCTGACCGCACCCAACGGACCCGCCCAGGAACGCGTCATCCGCGCCGCCCTCACCAACGCCCGCCTCACCGCCGCCGACATCGACGCCGTCGACGCCCACGGCACCGGCACCACCCTCGGCGACCCCATCGAAGCCCACGCCCTCCTGGCCACCTACGGCCAGGAACACCACCCCGACACCCCCCTCTGGCTCGGCTCCATCAAATCCAACATCGGCCACACCCAAGCCGCCGCCGGCATCGCCAGCGTCATCAAAATGACCCACGCCATGCACCACGGCCTCCTACCCGCCACCCTCCACATCGACGAACCCACCCCCCACGTCGACTGGACCACCGGCAACGTCGCCCTCCTCACCACCACCCAACCCTGGCCCCACCACGACCGCCCCCGCCGCGCCGCCATCTCCTCCTTCGGCATCAGCGGCACCAACGCCCACCTCATCCTCGAACAACCCGAACCCCAACCCACCACCCCCGACAACCCCACCCCCACCGACACCCTCCTGACCTGGACCGTCACCGCCCACACCCCCGACGCCCTCCACGACCAAGCCCAACGCCTGCACGACCACCTCACCCACCACCCCCAACCCCCCCACCACATCAGCCACGCCCTCACCACCACCCGCACCCGTCACCCCCACCGCGCCACCATCACCGGCCACACCCTCCACGACCTCCTCACCGGCCTACACGCCATCACCACCAACACCCCCCACCCCGGCACCGCCACCGGCCACGCCACCACCACCAAAACCCTCTTCCAATTCACCGGCCAAGGCTCCCAACGCCCCCACATGGGCGCCGAACTCCACACCCGACACCCCGCCTTCGCCGAAACCTTCGACACCTGCGCCACCCACCTCAACCCCCACCTCGACATCCCCCTGCACGACCTCGTCTTCACCAACCACCCCGCACTCCACCAAACCCGCTACGCCCAACCCGCACTCTTCGCCCTCCAAACCGCCCTCCACGCCCTCCTCACCCACCACAACATCCACCCCGACTACCTCATCGGCCACTCCGTCGGCGAAATCGCCGCCGCCCACGCCGCCGGCATCCTCACCCTCCCCGACGCCTGCACCCTCGTCGCCGCCCGCGGCCACCACATGCAAAACGCCACCCCCGGCGGCGCCATGCTCGCCACCAACCTCACCGAAACCCAAGCCACCCAATGGCTCACCCAATACCCCCACCAACTCACCATCGCCGCCATCAACAGCCCCCACCACCTCGTCATCTCCGGCGACCACGACGCCATCGAACACCTCACCCACCAACTCCACACCCACCACCACAAAACCACCCGCCTCAACGTCAGCCACGCCTTCCACTCCCACCACATGGACCCCATCCTCGACGCCTTCCACACCACCGCCACCACCCTCACCTACCACCAACCCCACACCCCCATCCTCTCCACCCTCACCGGCCAACCCGCCGACCCCCACCACATCACCACCCCCGAATACTGGACCCAACACATCCGCCAACCCGTCCGCTACCACCACGCCCTCACCCACCTCACCACCACCCCCACCCACCACATCGAACTCGGCCCCGACACCACCCTCACCACCACCGCACCCCACACCCACACCACCGGCCACACCTTCACCCCCACCCTCCACCCCAAACACCCCGAACACCACACCCTCACCACCGCCATCGCCACCCACCACACCACCCACACCACCCCACCCACCCCCACCACCCACCCCACCCCCACCCACACCACCCTCCCCACCCACGCCTTCCAACACCACCACTACTGGCTCCACCCCCACCCCCACACCCACACCACCCACCCCCACCCCCTCCTCACCACCACCATCACCACCCCCGACCACACCACCCACCACACCGGCACCCTCACCACCACCACCCACCCCTGGCTCCACCACCACACCATCAACAACACCACCATCCTCCCCGCCACCGCCCTACTCGACCTCACCCTCCACACCACCAACCCCCACACCCCCACCACCACCGACCTCACCCTCCACACCCCCATCACCCTCCACCCCCACACCCCCACCCACCTCCACCTCCACCTCACCACCCCCACCCCCACCGGCCACCAAACCCTCACCATCCACACCCGCACCACCACCACCTGGACCACCCACGCCACCGCCACCATCAACCCCGA
>NZ_JAFEUC010000031.1:0-3665 GCF_016901255.1 Micromonospora humida | reverse complement strand
CGCCGTCAACCCATTCGACGCACCATCCTGATTAACCGCACTCCCCCGCACCACCGCCAACACCCGATGACCCCGACGACGCGCATCCGACAACCGCTCCACCACCACCACACCCACACCCTCGGAGAAGCCCGTGCCGTCCGCCGCGTCCGAATAGGGCCGGCACCGCCCGTCGGGTGACAACGCACGTTGGTGACCGAAGTCCACGTAGAGACCGGGGGTGGACATGATGGTGGCGCCGCCGGCCAGGGCCAGCGAGCACTCCCCGGCCTGCAGCGCCTGCCCGGCCAGGTGCAGTGCCACCAGCGACGACGAACACGCGGTGTCCACGGTGACCGCCGGGCCTTCCAGACCCATGACGTAGGAGACCCGGCCGGAGGCGACGCCGCCGGTGGTGCCCGAGCTGAGGTAGCCGGCCACGGCGTCGGGCGGCACGTCCACGCGGATGCCGTAGTCGTGATACATCAGGCCGGTGAACACCGCGGTGTCACTGCCGCGCAGGGTGGCCGGGTCGATGCCGGCGTGTTCCAGGGCCTCCCAGGAGACCTCCAGCAGGTGCCGTTGTTGCGGGTCCATCGCGAGGGCCTCGCGGTGGGAGATGCCGAAGAAGTCGGCGTCGAAGTCGGCCGCGTCGTGCAGGAAGCCGCCGCCCCTGGCGTAGGTGTGTCCGGAGCTGCCCGGCTCCGGGTCGTACAGGTCGTCGGGCCAGCCGCGGTCGGTCGGGAAACCGGTGATCGCGTCGCGTTCCTCGACGACGAACCGCCACAGGTCGTCGGCCGACCGGATGCCACCGGGGTAGCGGCAGGCCATCCCCACGATCACCACCGGGTCGTCGGCGGTGGCCCGGTTACCGGTGACGGCCTGGCGGCCGGGTGCGGAGGGGGTGTGCCGCCCGCCGGTCAGCTGCTGGCGCAGGTACTCCGCGAGGGTGCCCGGATCGGGGTGGTCGAAGACCAGGGTGGCGGGCAGCCGCAGGCCGGTGGCCCTGCCGAGCCGGTTACGGAACTCGACCGCGAGCAGCGAGTCGAAGCCGATCTCCTTGAACGCCCGGTCGGGCCGGATCAGGTCGGGGCTGTCGTGGCCGAGGACGGTGGCGGCGTGCGTGCGGACCAGGTCGAGCGCCAGTCGTTGTTGCTCCTCGGCCGGTCTGCGGGCGAGCCGGCCGTCGAGCCGGTGCGGTGGGGAGGCGGGTGTGGTGGTGCGGCCGCGCAGCAGCGGGGAGGTCTCGTCTCCCGGTGTGCGGGTGAGCCGGGCCGCGACGAGTTCGGGCACGGGGGTCCGCAGGGCCGCGTCGAACAGCCGCAGGCCGTCGCCGACGGAGAGGGGGTGTACGCCGGCGCGGGCCAGTCGGGCCCGGTCGGCGTCGGTCATCGCCTCGGTCAGGCCGGTGTTCACCTCCCACAGGCCCCAGGCGATCGACTGTGCCGGCGCGCCGTGGGCGTGCCGACGCCGGGCGAGGCTGCCGAGTGCGGCGTTGGCGGCGGCGTACGCGGCCTGCCCCGCGTTGCCCAGGACGCCGACGACGGAAGAGAACAGCACGAAGAACGCCAGGTCCTGGTCGCGGGTCAGTTCGTCGAGCAGGACGGCCGAGGTGACCTTGGCGGCCATCACGCGGGCCAGTCGGTCCGGGGTGAGTGACGTGAGGGGGGCGTCGTCGAGGATGCCCGCCGCGTGCACGATGCCACCCACGCGTACGCCGCGCAGCGCCTCGCCCAGTGCGGCCCGGTCCGCCACGTCGACGGCCACGATGTCGGCGTCCAACTCCGCTGCCAGGTCGGCTGCCCCGGGGGCGGCCGGTCCGCTGCGGCTGAGCAGCAGCAGGCGGCGTACCCCGTGGTCGGCCTTCAGCCGGCGGGCGATCAGTGCGCCCAGGGTGCCCGTGCCGCCGGTGACGACGACGGTGGACTGCGGGTCGACGGTGAGCGGGGTGTCGCCGGGGTGCGCGGGGACGAGCCGTGGCACGTGGGCGACGCCGTCGCGGAAGGCGAGTTGTGGTTCGTCCCAGCCGGCGACGTCCGGCGCCACGGCGCCGCCGTCGGAGTCGACCAGCACGAAACGGCCCGGGTGTTCGGCCTGCGCCGACCGGACGAGGCCCCACACGGCGGCGCTGTCGAGGCCGGGTGGTTCGTCGTCCGCCGTGACGGCGCACGCCTGTCGGGTGGTGAGCACCAGTGGTTCGGATGGGCCGGTCAGCCGCCGCTGCAGGATGTCCAGTACGGCTGCGGCGTCCTGGCCGGTGACGTCGACGACGTCGCCGGTGCCGGTGGCGGTCGGCGGGTCGAACCGCTGCCACGCGACGGTGAACAGGGCCCCGCCGGGCACACCGTCGCCGGCCGGGGCGCGCAGGGTCAACGCGTCGACGGTCAGCACGGGTGCGCCGGTCTGGTCGACGGCGTCGATCGCCACGGCGTCGGGTGTGACGCGGCGTAGTCGGGCGCGCAGCGCCGATCCGGCTGGTGCGTGCACGCTGACGCCGGTCCAGACGAACGGCAGGCCGTCCGCGGTCCCGCCGTCGAGCAGCGTCGCGGCGTGCAGCACGGCGTCGAGCAGCGCCGGGTGGACGGTGTGCCCGCCGGTGGCCAGGTCGGTGCTCGTCTCGACGGTCACGTAGCCGTCGTGCGACCAGGCCGCGTCCAGGCCCCGGAACGCCGGCCCGTACTGGAATCCGCGCTCGTCGAGTTCCTCGTAGAGGCCGGTCAGGGGGATCTCGGTGCCCTCGGTGGCGGGGTGGTCGTCCGGTGGCCGCTGGGGTTCGCGGCTCAGGGTGCCGGTGGCGTGGCAGGTCCACGCGGGTGAGCCGGTGGCGTCCGTCCGGGCGTTGATCCGCACCGGGCGATGATCCGGTTGGTCGGTGGGCTCAATGACGACCTGCACCTCGACGGTTCCCGACGGGGGGAGCACCAGTGGGGTGGACAGGGTCAGTTCGGCGATGCGGGGGTATCCGGCGAGTTCACCGGCGGTCGCCGCGAGGTCGAGGAAACCGGTGCCGGGGAAGAGGACGTCTCCGCGTACCTTGTGGTCGGCCAGCCAGGGGTGGGTCCGGCGCGACATCGCGCCGAGCAGCACCAGGCGGCCCGGGTCGGGGGTGCTCACCAGGGCCCGGAGGATGTCGTGCTCGATCCGGTCCAGACCGGTGCCGGTGCCGATGGTCGGCGGGCCGGTGGTGTCGGTGTGCCAGAAGTGTTCGTGTTGGAAGGGATACGTCGGCAACACCACCCGAGCACCACCCACCAACGCCGCACCCCAATCAACCCCCACACCCCCCACGAACACCTCACCCAACGACAACAAAAACCGCCCCCAACCACCCTCACCACGACGCAACGTCCCCACCACCACACCCCCACCACCCCCCGCCTCCACCACCTCCTCCACCGCACCCGTCAACACCGGATGCGGACTCACCTCAACAAAAACCCGAAACCCCTCACCCACCAACCCCTCCACCGCACCCGCAAAACCCACCACCTCCCGCAAATTACGACACCAATACCCCGCCCCCAACTCACCCCCATCAACCACCCCACCCACCACCGTCGAATAAAACGGAACCCCACCCGACACCGGCACCACCGACCCCAACTCCACACCCAACCGACCCACCACCCCATCCACCCCAGACGAATGCGCCGCATAATCCACATCAACCACCCGCACCCACACCC
>NZ_JAFEUC010000030.1:0-5195 GCF_016901255.1 Micromonospora humida | reverse complement strand
GGATTCCTTTGGCAACACTTTTGTTGTCAGGATGCTGTTCAACAGGTTTTTGTTGGAGAGTTTGATCCTGGCTCAGGACGAACGCTGGCGGCGTGCTTAACACATGCAAGTCGAGCGGAAAGGCCCTTCGGGGTACTCGAGCGGCGAACGGGTGAGTAACACGTGAGTAACCTGCCCTAGGCTTTGGGATAACCCTCGGAAACGGGGGCTAATACCGGATATGACCTTGCCCTGCATGGGGTTTGGTGGAAAGTTTTTCGGCCTGGGATGGGCTCGCGGCCTATCAGCTTGTTGGTGGGGTGATGGCCTACCAAGGCGACGACGGGTAGCCGGCCTGAGAGGGCGACCGGCCACACTGGGACTGAGACACGGCCCAGACTCCTACGGGAGGCAGCAGTGGGGAATATTGCACAATGGGCGGAAGCCTGATGCAGCGACGCCGCGTGAGGGATGACGGCCTTCGGGTTGTAAACCTCTTTCAGCAGGGACGAAGCGCAAGTGACGGTACCTGCAGAAGAAGCACCGGCCAACTACGTGCCAGCAGCCGCGGTAAGACGTAGGGTGCGAGCGTTGTCCGGATTTATTGGGCGTAAAGAGCTCGTAGGCGGCTTGTCGCGTCGACCGTGAAAACTTGGGGCTCAACCCCAAGCCTGCGGTCGATACGGGCAGGCTAGAGTTCGGTAGGGGAGACTGGAATTCCTGGTGTAGCGGTGAAATGCGCAGATATCAGGAGGAACACCGGTGGCGAAGGCGGGTCTCTGGGCCGATACTGACGCTGAGGAGCGAAAGCGTGGGGAGCGAACAGGATTAGATACCCTGGTAGTCCACGCTGTAAACGTTGGGCGCTAGGTGTGGGGGGCCTCTCCGGTTCCCTGTGCCGCAGCTAACGCATTAAGCGCCCCGCCTGGGGAGTACGGCCGCAAGGCTAAAACTCAAAGGAATTGACGGGGGCCCGCACAAGCGGCGGAGCATGCGGATTAATTCGATGCAACGCGAAGAACCTTACCTGGGTTTGACATGGCCGCAAAACTTCCAGAGATGGGAGGTCCTTCGGGGGCGGTCACAGGTGGTGCATGGCTGTCGTCAGCTCGTGTCGTGAGATGTTGGGTTAAGTCCCGCAACGAGCGCAACCCTCGTTCGATGTTGCCAGCGCGTTATGGCGGGGACTCATCGAAGACTGCCGGGGTCAACTCGGAGGAAGGTGGGGATGACGTCAAGTCATCATGCCCCTTATGTCCAGGGCTTCACGCATGCTACAATGGCCGGTACAATGGGTTGCGATGCCGTGAGGTGGAGCGAATCCCAAAAAGCCGGTCTCAGTTCGGATCGGGGTCTGCAACTCGACCCCGTGAAGTCGGAGTCGCTAGTAATCGCAGATCAGCAACGCTGCGGTGAATACGTTCCCGGGCCTTGTACACACCGCCCGTCACGTCACGAAAGTCGGCAACACCCGAAGCCGGTGGCCCAACCCTTGTGGAGGGAGCCGTCGAAGGTGGGGCTGGCGATTGGGACGAAGTCGTAACAAGGTAGCCGTACCGGAAGGTGCGGCTGGATCACCTCCTTTCTAAGGAGCACCATCCGGTGAAAGCCGGTATGGAGCCCGCGCTGCCCGAATGTGGTGGTGGGGTGCTCAGATGGCGGAGACACTGGCAAGTTTTTCCCTGGCAACGGCCGGGACACCTAGTACAGCTGCTCTTCGGGGTGGTGGGAACGGTTCCTCTTGGTGCGGCTGGTGGAGGGATGTAGGCACCCTGTTGGGTCCTGAAGGAACAACCTGAGGGTTGTTGTTTCGGAGGACTGTTCTGGAGCGTGAGCTTCGGTGGTCTGCCAGGCATGGCCTGGTCTCGCATACCGGATTCTGTTCTGCCTTGCGGGGTGGGGTGGGGTTGCTGGTGTGGGGCTTTCGGGTTGTGGGTTGGTTGTTTGTTGAGAATTGCACAGTGGACGCGAGCATCTTTGTGGTCAAGTTGTCAAGGGCGAACGGTGGATGCCTTGGCACCAGGAGCCGATGAAGGACGTGGGAGGCCGCGATAGGCCTGGGGGAGCTGTCAACCAAGCTGTGATCCCAGGGTGTCCGAATGGGGAAACCTGGCACCAGTCATGTGGTGTCACCCGCACCTGAACACATAGGGTGTGTGGGGGGAACGCGGGGAAGTGAAACATCTCAGTACCCGTAGGAAGAGAAAACAATGTAGTGATTCCGTGAGTAGTGGCGAGCGAAAGCGGATTGAGGCTAAACCGGTTGCGTGTGATACCTGTCAGGGGTTGCGTGGTCGGGGTTGTGGGACCCTGCTGAATGAGCTGACACTTGTTCGAGGAGTTATAAAATCAGTGGCTAGCCGAATGGTGTGGAAAAGCCAACCGTAGTCGGTGAGAGTCCGGTAGGTGAAAGTTGCTGATCTTCTGTGGGTGTTCCCGAGTAGCGGCGGACTCCTGAAATCTGCCGTGAATCTGCCAGGACCACCTGGTAAGCCTAAATACTTCCTGGTGACCGATAGCGGACGAGTACCGTGAGGGAATGGTGAAAAGTACCCCGGGAGGGGAGTGAAATAGTACCTGAAACCGTTCGCCTACAATCCGTCGGAGCCTTGCGGGGTGACGGCGTGCCTTTTGAAGAATGAGCCTGCGAGTTAGTGGCATGTGGCGAGGTTAACCCGTGTGGGGGAGCCGTAGCGAAAGCGAGTCTGAATAGGGCGTCGTAGTCGCATGTTCTAGACCCGAAGCGGAGTGATCTAGCCATGGGCAGGCTGAAGCGCGGGTAAGACCGCGTGGAGGGCCGAACCCACCAACGTTGAAAAGTTGGGGGATGACCTGTGGTTAGGGGTGAAAGGCCAATCAAACTCCGTGATAGCTGGTTCTCCCCGAAATGCATTTAGGTGCAGCGTCGTGTGTTTCTTGCCGGAGGTAGAGCACTGGATGGTCTAGGGGGCCTACAAGCTTACCGAAATCAGCCAAACTCCGAATGCCGGTAAGTGAGAGCGCGGCAGTGAGACTGCGGGGGATAAGCTTCGTAGTCGAGAGGGAAACAGCCCAGATCACCAGCTAAGGCCCCTAAGCGTGTGCTAAGTGGAAAAGGATGTGGGGTCGCATAGACAACCAGGAGGTTGGCTTAGAAGCAGCCACCCTTTAAAGAGTGCGTAATAGCTCACTGGTCAAGTGGTTCCGCGCCGACAATGTAGCGGGGCTCAAGCACACCGCCGAAGCTGTGGCATTCACATTTTAATCTCGCTTGGACTTGATTCCTTGTGCAGGTGTGTGGATGGGTAGGGGAGCGTCGTGCCGGGGGTGAAGCAGCGGGGTGACCTAGTTGTGGACGCGGCACGAGTGAGAATGCAGGCATGAGTAGCGAAAGAAGGGTGAGAAACCCTTCCGCCGGATGACCAAGGGTTCCAGGGCCAGGCTAATCCGCCCTGGGTGAGTCGGGACCTAAGGCGAGGCCGAGAGGCGTAGTCGATGGACAACGGGTTGATATTCCCGTACCCGCGAAGGAGCGTCCCTGATGAACCTCGTTGTGCTAACCACCCGAGCCAGCCTAGACCTTCGGGTTGAGGTTGGGGAGCGTGGGAACCTGGCGGGTAGTAGTCAAGCGATGGGGTGACGCAGGAAGGTAGCTGAGCCCGGCCGGTGGTTGTGCCGGGGTAAGCGTGTAGGCCGTGCCGTAGGCAAATCCGCGGTGCATTGAGGCTGAGACGTGATGCCGAGCCGATTCAGGTGAAGTCAGTGATCCTATGCTGCCGAGAAAAGCCTCTAGCGAGTTTCGAGCGGCCCGTACCCCAAACCGACACAGGTGGTCAGGTAGAGAATACCGAGGCGATCGGGCGAACTGTGGTTAAGGAACTCGGCAAATTGCCCCCGTAACTTAGGGAGAAGGGGGGCCGGAGACGTGAAGCCCCGTGCGGGTGGAGCGTTGTATGGCCGCAGAGAGCAGGGGGAAGCGACTGTTTACTAAAAACACAGGTCCATGCGAAGAAGTAATTCGATGTATATGGACTGACGCCTGCCCGGTGCTGGAACGTTAAGGGGACCTGTTAGCTCTTTCGGGGGCGAAGCGGAGAACTTAAGCGCCAGTAAACGGCGGTGGTAACTATAACCATCCTAAGGTAGCGAAATTCCTTGTCGGGTAAGTTCCGACCTGCACGAATGGCGTAACGACTTCCCCACTGTCTCAACCACAGGCCCGGCGAAATTGCAGTACGAGTAAAGATGCTCGTTACGCGCGGCAGGACGGAAAGACCCCGGGACCTTTACTATAGCTTGACATTGGTATCTGAATGGACTTGTGTAGGATAGGTGGGAGCCGGTGAAACCTGTACGCCAGTATGGGTGGAGGCAATCTTGAAATACCACTCTGGTTGATTTGGGTATCTAACTTCGGACCGTTATCCGGTTCAGGGACAGTGTCTGGTGGGTAGTTTAACTGGGGCGGTTGCCTCCTAAAGGGTAACGGAGGCGCCCAAAGGTTCCCTCAGCCTGGTTGGCAATCAGGTGTTGAGTGCAAGTGCACAAGGGAGCTTGACTGTGAGACTGACAGGTCGAGCAGGGACGAAAGTCGGGACTAGTGATCCGGCACTTGCGTGTGGAAGCGGTGTCGCTCAACGGATAAAAGGTACCCCGGGGATAACAGGCTGATCTTCCCCAAGAGTCCATATCGACGGGATGGTTTGGCACCTCGATGTCGGCTCGTCGCATCCTGGGGCTGTAGCAGGTCCCAAGGGTTGGGCTGTTCGCCCATTAAAGCGGTACGCGAGCTGGGTTTAGAACGTCGTGAGACAGTTCGGTCCCTATCCGCCGTGCGCGTAGGATACTTGAGAAGGGCTGTCCCTAGTACGAGAGGACCGGGACGGACGAACCTCTGGTGTGCCAGTTGTCCCGCCAGGGGCACGGCTGGTTAGCTACGTTCGGAAGGGATAACCGCTGAAAGCATCTAAGCGGGAAGCCTGCTTCAAGATGAGGTATCCCACCCCACTTTGTGGGGGTAAGGCCCCCAGCTAGACGACTGGGTTGATAGGCCGGAAATGTAAGCTCGGTAACGGGTTGAGTTGACCGGTACTAATAGGCCGAGGACTTGACTACGAATATGCTACGCGTCCACTGTGCAACTCTGAACAAACACCAAACAACCCCCCACAGTGTGGGTGTGTGTGTTGTTTGATATGTTCATAGTGTTACGGCGGTCATGGCGGAGGGGAAACGCC